>NZ_KI912485.1:0-3485 GCF_000518725.1 Mesoplasma seiffertii ATCC 49495
TAGATATTTAAAAAAACCAAAATAATAAAAGTTATTCGTAAAAAGCGTTTTTATTGTACTAATATTAAATGCATTTATTTGCTTTCATTTGAAAGCAAATTAAAACAATATTGATTGCTAATAATCTCAGCAATCACCATTCAAAGGAGAACTATATGAAAAAATTACTAACCTTATTAGGAGCAATTGGCCTAACAGCAACGACAACAACTTCAGTTGTTGCTTGTGGCAATTCTAAGCAGTTACAGCCAATTGATACCACTGAATTTGAAAAACTAGTTATTACCGAAGTCCAAGGAAAATACTTTACTATTGATCAAGCAGTTGAGGGAATTAATAAAATTAATAACCTTCCTGAAGGTATTGAGTCAATTAATGTTTCAATTTTAGAATCACCAACCATTCAAGTAGAGTTTATTGCTCAAAAAGGCTATGAAACTCCGAAACCTTTTACCGTAAATTTTAAAGCAAAAACTGATACATCAAAAATTGAAATCAGTATTGAGGAAATTGAAACAGAAGTTAGTTCTAAAAATATTCAAAACTTAGATAGTTTAGAAGCAGTTAATCAGAAGTTAAGTGAAATTAATATTGATGGGGTAACTTCAATGACAGCAAAATTAAAACAACAGTCAAATGCTGATGTCGATATTATCATAGAAATTAATCCCAAAACTCATGTTTTAGTTGGTGGAAGTACGTTAGAAATTATTGGAGCAATTGACTTCTCCAATATATTGAAACAACCAACAATCTATATTGACGTAAATGGCAAGGAAGTTTCTACAGATGCCTTTGACATTAAAGAAATTAATACAACAAAAATTATTCAAATTGGATTTTATGAAAATATACATAGACAAATACAAGCAGTAACAATGCCAAAAGCAGTTAAAGAAGTACCCAGTCAGTTGCCTTCAGAAATTACGAGCTTGGAGGAGATGTTCTATAGTTGTTATAGTTTTAATCAAGATCTTTCAACCTGAGATGTTTCAGGTGTAACTGATATGAATAGTATGTTTTACATTGCTCAGGCTTTTAATCAAAATGTATCAAATTGAGATGTTTCGAATGTAACTGATATGAATCGTATATTTTGCCATGCTGAAAGTTTTAATAAAAGTCTTTCAGCATGGGATGTGTCAAGTGTAACTGATATGAACCATATGTTCTTTAATGCTCTAGTTTTTAATCAAGATCTTTCAACCTGAGATGTTTCAAGTGTAACTGATATGAGTTGAATGTTTTATAATGCTAAAAATTTTAATTTCGATATTTCAAATTGGGATGTTTCGAACGTGGTTAATATGAAGAATATGTTTTCAAATACTGAAAAGTTCAACCAAGTTCTTTCAACTTGAGATGTTTCAAATGTAAATGATATGAGTAATATGTTTATTGGTACTAAAAGTTTTAACCAAAATCTTTCAGCTTGAGATGTTTCGAATGTAATAAATATGAATCATATGTTTGGCGAAGCTAAAGTTTTTAACCAAGACCTTTCAACTTGAGATGTTTCAAATGTAACTGATAGCAAAGATTTTAACCTAAATGCCAATTCTAAGTGAGTTGCAAATTCTGCTTATCAACCAAAATTTAAACGATAACTTAATTAAAAAAAGATGTCGAATTAAACTTGCTTGCTTTCATTTGAAAGCAAATTAAAACAATGTTGATTGCTAATAATCTCAGCAATCAACATTCAAAGGAGAACTATGAAAAAATTACTAACTTTATTAGGAGCAATTGGACTAACAGCAACGACAACAACTTCAGTTGTTGCTTGTGGCAATTCTAAGCAGTTACAACCAATTGATACCACTGAATTTGAAAAACTAGCCATCACTGAAGCCCAAGGGAAATACTTTACTATTGAACAAGCAGTTGAGGGAATTAATAAAATTAATAACCTTCCTGAAGGTGTTGAGTCAATTAATGTTTCGATTTTAGAATCACCAACCATTCAAGTAGAGTTTATTGCTCAAAAAGGCTATGAAACTCCGAAACCTTTTACCGTAAATTTTAAAGCAAAGCAGCAAACAGGAAAATCTAAGATTAATCTTTATGAAATTGAACAAGCTGTCAAGGATAGAAACATTCAAAACTTAAGTTCTTTAAAAACCGTTAATCGAGAATTATCAGAAGTTGAAATTGATGGTGTGATTTTACTAAATGCCGAATTAAAGCAAGGAACAAAAACAGATGTAACTGTTAACATAACTATTAATGAAGAAACTCACGTTTTAGTGGGGGAAAACTCTTTTGATATTTTAGGAGCTGTTAAATATTCTACTTTAACTCAACAACCAACAATATATATTGATGCGAATGGCAAAGAAGTTTCTACAGATGCCAAGGATATTAGTAATATTGATACTCCAAAAATTATTCAAATCGGATTTTATGAAAATAAAGATGGACAAGTACAAGTAGTAAGAATGCCAAAAACAATTATAGAAGTACCTAGTCAGCTACCTTCAGAAATTACAAGTTTGAAAAATATATTTTTTAGTTGTAAAAATTTTAATCAAGATCTTTCAAATTGAGACGTTTCGAATGTAACTAATATGCATGCTGTGTTTGATTCTGCCGAAAATTTTAATCAAGATCTTTCGAAATGGGATGTTTCGAGTGTAACTAACATGCAGTCTATGTTTGGGTATACTAAAGTTTTTAATCAAGATCTTTCAAATTGGGATGTTTCGAATGTAACTAGTATGAGTACAATGTTTTACCATGCTGAAAGTTTTAATTCAAATATTTCATCTTGGGATGTTTCAAGTGTAACTGACATGTATGCTATGTTTTTTAGTAGTCGAAAGTTTAATCAAGATCTTTCAACTTGGGATGTTTCGAATGTAACTACTAGTAGCAGTAATTTTAACAAGTATGCTAATTCTGAATGAGTTGCAAACACTGCTTATCATCCAAAATTTAAGTACTAAATTAATTAAAAAACTAAGTTATCAAATGTATGGAACAAATAGATATTTAAAAAAACTAAAATAATAAAAGTTATTCGTAAAAAGCGTTTTTATTGCACTAATATTAAATATTAAAAGCAAATAAAAATCAAAACAATGTTGATTGCTAATAATCTCAGCAATCAACATTCAAAGGAGAACTATGAAAAAATTATTAACTTTATTAGGAGCAATTGGACTAACAGCAACAACAACAACTTCAGTTGTTGCTTGTGGAAACTCTAAACAGTTACAACCAATTGATACCACTGAATTTGAAAAACTGACCATCACCGAAGCCCAAGGAAAATACTTTACTATTGAACAAGCAGTTGAGGGAATTAATAAAATTAATAACCTTCCTGAAGGGATTGAGTCAATTAATGTTTCAATTTTAGAATCACCAACCATTCAAGTAGAGTTTATTGCTCAAAAAGGCTATGAAACTCCGAAACCTTTTACCGTAAATTTTAAAGCAAAGCAGCAAACAGGAAAATCTAAGATTAATCTTTATGAAATTGA
>NZ_KI912485.1:3865-371905 GCF_000518725.1 Mesoplasma seiffertii ATCC 49495
TAGTTGTAAAAATTTTAATCAAGATCTTTCAAATTGAGACGTTTCGAATGTAACTAATATGCATGCTATGTTTCATTCTGCCGAAAATTTTAATCAAGATCTTTCGAAATGGGATGTTTCAAGTGTAACTGACATGGATTCTATGTTTGGGTATACTATAGTTTTTAATCAAGATCTTTCAACATGGGATGTGTCAAGTGTAATTAATATGAAATATATGTTTTACAATGCTGAAAGTTTTAATTCAAATATTTCATCTTGGGATGTTTCGAGTGTAACTGACATGTATTATATGCTTGCGTTTACTAAAGTTTTTAATCAAGATCTTTCAACTTGGGATGTTTCGAATGTAACTACTAATAGCAGTAATTTTAACAATTATGCTAATTCTGAATGAGTTGCAAACACTGCTTATCATCCAAAATTTAAACGATAAATTAACTGAAAAAATGACGTCAAATTCAACTTGAACCTATTCTGTCAAGTATAGAATAAATTATTATCATATAAAAACATTAATTAGCACATCATGCTTCGTATGGTGTGCTTTTTGTTCGCAATTGTAATCTTTTGAAGTTGTAGAATTTTATATACTCATTTGTTAACTTTTTTGCTTCGTTAAAAGATTTCAGTTTTTTGTCTTTTGTCTTTAGTTAGACATTCTGTTTTTAGTTATGAAAAGAAAGTCTCACAAGCTGGATTATCTAAATAATTACCTGCTTGAGAAAGTGAAATTTAATATTATTTTGCTCAGCATAATGCTGGGCAAAATATAGAAGTGTACTCAATTTCATTATCAGAATGCAAAATTAGTTTTCAGATTTATCACGGAATTCATTTGCTTCTTTTAAAGTATCTCTAAAAAGTTTAACGCCTGGATGTTGTTGTATTGATGAACCAACTATCATTCCAGTTGCTACATCTTTAATTACGCTTAAATAAGCTCAACGATTTTTAATTCCATAAGGAATCAATGAAACATCGGTTACTCATAATTCATTTTTATTAAATTCTCTTCATTTACGTTTTGGAATATTAGGAAATAGTATAGTTTTTGAAGTATCTTTATCTTCTTTAGGTTTTCTATGAATACGTTTCTTTCTAACAAAAGAACTTAAATGTAACAGTTTCATGAGACGTCAAATCTTATGTTCACTGCATTTAAGGTTATCTTCTATCTCTAAGACAATTTTAATTCTAGGAGCACCATAAATGCCATTATAAGCCATAAAAATGTCTTGAATAAATTTAGCTAATAGTTTATCAACACTAACTTTGTATTCTGGTTTCTCTTTTTTTACTCATAAATAGTAAGTTCTTTGACTTAGATTGATTAATTTGCATATTTTATAAACTGGATATTCAACCCTGAATTCCTCAACTACTAAATTCTTAAAATAAATTATTTCTTTGGTTTGTTTCCCTTTAGTAGTGATTGAAACTTTTTTAGAATTTCTGTCTCAATTTTCTGGTTAGCTAACTCTTTACGCAATTTAGCTATTTCACGATCTTTAGGATCTAAAGAAGTACTACGCTCGCTATGATGAATAGTATGATTACTTTTGTTACCAGATTTCCTTTTTAAGAAATCATCTCCTTCAGCATCAAATCCTAAACAAATAGAACGAGCTGCCGAATAAGATATTTTAAATTTTGTACTTAATTCATTAAAAGAATATTTATCAGTTTGATATTCCTTCACAAGTTCTATTTTTTTGCTCGTAAGTAAGTATGTTATTTTTGTTTCCTTTAGTATTAGACATAATAAAAATCTCCCTTTGTATAAATGATAAATCATATAAATGTTTTTATATGACTTTTCTATACTTAGGAGATTATATTCAATTCGTATTTCAAATTGGGTTTTAAATTGTATTGTTTTAAACTTTATCATGTATTTATAAAGTACTGTAATATTCTTAATCAAAGAGCCAAAACAGAACTACTGCAATTTGCTTATAATAACGAGATTGTCAAACTAGTAACGACAATCATTAGTAAGATAGTTAGCATTAAAATTCTTTTTCATTTAATTACTGTTGCTTCTCAATCGGTTAACATTAGCTGATAACGACGACCCTTATGATTGAAAAACTCGGCAGCTTTTTTATTTCTTACTCAGCTTAATATCATATAACTTAAGATAAATAAAATTAAAAAAGCAAAACTGACTCATCCTACTCCAGCTCACCCACCAGAGCTACCATTTAAATTAAAATTTCAGTAAAGCGCTCACCCAATTAAAAATGATAATCCAGTTGCAATTGTCGAAAAAATAATTGGTAAAAGTCAGCCAATAACATGAAGTTTTTTCTTATTTCGATAATAAAAAAGTTTAGCATTTTGATCACGTGAATTATAAGTATCTTGAACAATTTTGTTAACTTCTTCTTGATGAACTTGTTTTTGTGAATGACGATAATTTTTGATAGAATCTTTTGTTTTTTTCATATAATCACCTTATAAAATCTTATATAAATCATAAACTATCTAGAACTTAATATCTACATTTATATTTAAAGATAAAAATAAAAAAATACACTTTTTTTTCAAAAATAAGAATTTTTAATGTATAGTTATAACAATAAACAAAGAATTTAATATAGAAGGGACAAGTGGTTATGCGTTCAAATTACCTAAATACTCGTAAAGCATTTTTTGAGATGCAGCATGTCATGCGCCCTGTTAAATATAAATAAAATCGGTTAAAATAACACTAAAATAAAACTATTATAATTAAAAATAAAATAAGTAATAAAAATATCACAATATCAGATCCTTATATAATATAAAGTCATTTTTAAAAAATGCTATTTTAAAATATAAAAAAATAAAAATTTACATTTTTTAAAAAAAGTTACTAAAAAATAAGGTATTATAACTTTTACATATTTATTTTTAACCATAAATATCAAACTTTTGGAAAGGAACTCAATTTTATGACTACGAACAAAAAAACTACAAAATCGGCCAACGATTACACTATTAAAAAGAAGACATCTGCAAATACTTTTGATATCAACTCAGTTGAATTAAATTTAGATGATGAGTTAATCTATGGGAGACCATCAAGACTTCGCTCATTAAAGTATCAATATGAAGATTTTAATGCGAACATGTATAAATTCTTTAGAGCTCATCCTTTAATCGGATACTCTTTTAAAAGAATTGTTTACGGATTTTTAACATTATTAGCCGCAATTATTATTCTTTTCTTATTAGTTAATGCGGTTACTGATGTTGATCAATACATGCCAGAAAACTGGGATAAATTAGGATTTACTCATGGAAGTGATCGTTATAATAAATTCTTAGAAGATCGTATGAAATTATTTGGAGTTTATGGAACGGTTACGGAAAGATTACTTTCATATCTTAAAAATATTACGCCATTTATTCCTAAGACAATTGTCACTGGCGAAACAATTTTCTTTGTTCCTAATGAAAGCGGTATAGGTACAGAGACAATATCAGTAACAACAACAGCGTTATTAAGCAATGTACTTAAAGTTTCTGGAGAAGGTGCTTGAGAAAGCATTACTGAAACCAAAACAGTTTGAGTTTATTTAGGAGTAGTTTCTTCAAAATCAATTGGAACTCCGGGTTCAACAGAAATTTTAGAATTATTTAATAAAGCCATTCCTTATTCATTTGCATTTGGTTCAGTATCAGTAATTATTTCTTACTTAATTGGAGTTCCACTAGGAATTCAAGCAGCAAAACGTAAAGGAAAACCATCAGATAATATTATTAATAGTGCCAATATCTTATTAGTAGCAGCACCAGCTGTTGTAATTATTATTGGAGTTTACTTGCTAAGTATTTCAGTATTTGGACATTCTGCAATGTTTAATTCTGGATCATTTTGAACTAAGTTTTGACCAGTAGTTGCCTTGGTATTATTAATGACACCGTCAACAGTAATTTTAACAAGACGTTATGTAATTGATGAAATGACAGCAGATTATACAAAATTTGCGTATGCAAAAGGAATGGGAGAAACTAAAGTTTACTACGTTCACATCTTTAGAAATGCAGGAATCAGAATTTTACGTCAATTCCCATTAGACTTGGCTGTTACTTTATTCGGTGCTTCAATCTTGACTGAACAACAATGAGGAATTCCAGGAATGAGCCCATTTATTGTTAAAGCTGTATCAGGAACTAAGGATTCATTTGTTATTTTAGGATTCATTTCATTTGCAGCCTTTGTTCGTATTTTCGCATCATTAGTATCAGACTTAACTATGGTTTGAATGGACCCACGTGTAAGTTTAGGAAACAAAAAATAGAAAGAGGAGAGTTTATTTATGGAAATCAATAAAGAAAAATTTGCCAAAGAAAATCATATTAACTTTGACGAAATAGACTCATCGCTATTTACTGTTGTGGGTGCTCAAAGTTCAGAAAGTGAACATTTGGCTTCAAAACCATATAGTTACTGAAAGTCTGTTGGTAAGTTGTTATTTAAATCACCAACTTTCTTAATTGCAATCGCAATTTTGATAACATTTATTATTTTGGCAGTTGTCGTACCTTGAGGTTTAGAAGCAACACCATTAGAAAAACCAAATTTAATTGATCCATCAAATCCAATTGTTGGATCAAGTCGTCCCCATGCACCAACTTGACAATACTGATTTGGATTGGGAGTTGAAGGTGAAGATCTTTGAGTTAAGATGTGAGCTGGAATGCGAACAACCTTATTATTTGCCTTTATCTTAGCAACAATTCAATTAGCTATTGGAATCTTTATTGGATCAATTTGAGGATACTTCAAAAAAACTGATATCTTCTTCGTTCAATTAACTAATATTTTAACTTTAGTACCCCAATTAATTTTATTACTATTTGTAATTTTCGTAATTAAACCAGGATATTGACCAGTTATTTTAGGGGTATCAATCCAAGCTTGAATTGCAATTGCAACCACAGTTAGGGTTCAAATTATGTTAGTAAAAAATACTGACTATAATACTGCTTCAATTTCTTTAGGAAGTAGTTCTGGAAGAATTATTCAAAAAAATATTATGCCAAAAATTCTTCCAGTAATTATTCAATCAGGAACATTTGCAATTCCTAATGCTATTTCAATTGATGCTTCATTAACATTTTTAGGATTTGGCTTCATTGAAGGTAGAAAAGAAACTTCACTAGGACAAATTTTAAACGAAGTTATGGCGGGAACTTTATGACAAAACTTCCCTCATTTAATTATTATTCCATTAGTTTTAACAACAACAGTTTCAATTATTTTCTTTGTTGTTGCTAAAGTATTTGCCGACTCATTAGACCCTAAAAACCATAGATAATCATTAAGAAAAGGAGAAATATTATGGAAAATAACAGAAAGATACTTTCGTTAAAAGATATAGTTGTAAAATTTAGAGTTCGATCAAAAATGCTGACATCAATCCGTAATATTTCTTTTGATATTTACGATGGAGAAACTGTTGCGATTGTTGGAGAATCAGGATCAGGAAAATCAGTATTAACTAAAACTTTGACAAATATGTTGGAGTCAAATGGTTATATTGCTAATGGATCAATTATGTACTATCCAAACGAAGATTCAAAAAATGATCCAAAAACAGCGTTTAAAGAAGAAATCAACTTAATCAAGTTTCATAAGGGAGCATTAACAACAGAAGCACGTAAAAGTATTAAAAGTTATAATAATGCTCGTATTAAAGAAGCTAAAACAAAAATTGGAATTTTAAATAAACAAATTGAAATGAATATTGACGTTGCTAATTCAGAAATTGAAATTGGTAATTTAACAAGAGAAATTGAAAGTGCTTATCAAGAAATGGCTTCATTTAACCGTCTTTCACGTCGTACACGTCAAAAAATGCGCCCAATTATGAAAGCAATCGCTACTCCAGATGGTGTTAACTTTTTAGAACAAGTAGCGATTGAAGATGCTTTAAATTATTTAAAAAATGAAGAGTACTTAACAGAATTTGAATCATTATTACAAGAGGTTTTGCATAAAGTTAATGACAAAATTGCAGTTGATCCTCAAGAAGTTAATTTGTTATTAGAAATTTGAACATTTCAAAATCAGTCAGCTGTCAAAAATAAAATTCAAGCAAACAAAAACTTGAAAAAACTACGTGGAGGAACTATTGCTACAATCTTCCAAGACCCAATGACTTCACTAAATCCATTACTAAGTGTTGGATATCAAATTACAGAAGTTTTAAGAGCTCACCAAAAAATGAGTTTCATTGAAGCTAAGCAAGAAGCAATTGAGTTAATGAAAAAAGTAGGGATTCCTAATGCTGAAAAACGCTTTAAAGATATTCCGGGTAAATATTCTGGAGGGATGCGTCAACGTATTGTTATTGCTGTGGCGCTAGCATGTAAACCTAAAATTTTAATTTGTGATGAACCAACAACAGCTTTAGATGTAACTATTCAGGCACAAATTTTGGATTTAATTAAACAGCTGAAAAAAGAATATAACTTGACAGTTATCTTTATTACTCACGATTTAGGAGTTGTTGCAAATATAGCAGATCGTGTAGCAGTTGTTTATGCAGGTCAAATTATTGAGTATGGAACAACTAATGACATTTTCTTTGATGCACGTCATCCATATACATGAGCATTGCTATCTTCATTACCACAATTGGGAAATAAAGGAGAGGACTTGTATTCAATTTCAGGAACTCCACCATCATTATTTAATGAAATCAAAGGAGATCCATTTGCACCACGTAATGATTTTGCGTTAGCAATTGATTACGAACTTGAACCACCAATGTTCGAGGTTAGTCCAACTCATGGAGCTAAAACATGATTATTAGATCCCCGTTCTCCAAAAATCGAAAAACCGAAACAGTTAAGTCGTTTACGTGAAGCTGTTAGTGAAGCAAAGGTAGGTGAATAAGTTATGAAAAATAAAAAACAACAAGCAATCGTTGAAGTTCGTGACTTATTGATTGAATTTGGAACAGGACGTCGTAAGGTTAAAGCTGTAAAAGGAGTTAGCTTTGATGTTTATAAAGGTGAAACTTTCGGATTAGTTGGTGAGTCTGGTTCAGGAAAAACAACTGTTGGACGTGCAATTATGGGTATTCAACCAGTTTCAGATGGAACAATTTACTTTAATAATCGCGTGGCTTACGGAACTCCACCGGACTTAAATAAAC
This sequence comes from Mesoplasma seiffertii ATCC 49495, assembly GCF_000518725.1. Taxonomy (GTDB): domain Bacteria; phylum Bacillota_I; class Bacilli_A; order Mycoplasmatales; family Mycoplasmataceae; genus Tullyiplasma; species Tullyiplasma seiffertii. Next base: position 11,023 of record NZ_KI912485.1, read on the forward strand.
TTAATTTGGCAATTGAACGTAATATTAAAATTATGAAAATTAATCAAAATACTACAACAAATCGTTTAAATGACTATGTTGAAGAATTTAAACGTGTTTATTATAAATACGTTGAGTCAAAATATTATGATTTCAAAACTAAAGAAGTTAAAGAATATCCTGATGGAATTAATCGAATTATTCCCGAAGGAACAAATTTAAAATCAACTAAAATAGTGTCAGCAAAACGTGATGCAAACTTAAACTATGTTTCAGAATCAGTTAAAGATAATTTGAAACGTTTGTTAAAAATTATTCGTATTCAAGAAAAAACTATGCAATTTGTCGATTCAATTTCTGAATATACAAATGTAGATATTAAATTAGAAAAAGCAGTTGTTAAATATCAACGTGAAACTTATGATTTAATTTTAGGTGTCAAAGATCTTGAAAACAAGATTTACCATACGCTAGAAAAAATGAAAGCTATTCGTCAAGCAGTTATTGAAGGGAAATATACTTCTGTTACTAAATTCTTTAGTGACTTAGGAAAAGAATTAGAAGTTATTGTTCAACATCATAAAGCAATTTCAGCTTTATTAGATGTTGCTAAAAAAACTCATTATTTCAATTTAGATTTATCTTCAACAGGTCGTTCAAGAAAAGAACATATCAAAACAATTGAACGTCGTATCGTTTCAAATACTGTTAAAAACAATACATTATTAGTTGAAGAATTGAAAGAAATGCGTGAGTTATTAGAGTTACCACATATTCAAAAAGAAATTAACAAAGCTGATAATTTCAAGTTGCCTAATGCTCGTGATAAACATGAACTTAAAAAAGCAATGCAAATGATTTTCCAAGATCCGGCGTCATCTTTAAATGACCGTATGGCTGTTGAAGAAATTATTGCAGAAGGGTTGGATAACTTCCCTGAATTATATAAAAATCAAGCTGCAGCTGAAGCATATGTTGAATGATTTAATCAAGATAAACCAGCTGAAGAACATATTACTATCCGTAATGTTAAATACTCATTAGTTAAAAAATTCTTAATTTTACAATTATTGACAACTGTAGGAATGTTACCAGAACACTTATCACGTTATCCTCACGAATTTTCTGGAGGGCAACGTCAACGTATTGGGATTGCTCGTGCATTAGTAATGAAACCAAGTTTTATTGTAGCTGATGAACCAATTTCAGCTTTAGACGTTTCAATTCGTGCTCAAGTTATGAACTTGTTGGCTAAATTCCAAAAAGAATTTGAGTTAACTTATGTCTTTATTGCTCATGACTTAAGTGTTGTTAGATTCGTAGCAAATCGAATTGCAGTTATTTATCGTGGAGATATTGTGGAACTGGCTGATGCTGATGAGTTATTCTACAACCCCCTACACCCATATACTAAATCATTGTTAAGTGCAGTACCATTACCAGATCCTGAACAAGAAAAAAATAAGGTTCATTATAAGTATGAACCAGAACTTGAACATGCTGACTATATTACTGATTTCCCAAAATGAGTAGAAGTTGCTAATGGACATTTCGTTTATGCAAATGAACGTGAATTAAAAAAATATCAAATTGAGTATGCTAAATTTCAAGAAAACGCAAAAGTAAAAAAATAGATAATAAAAAGTATTAAAGAAGGAGACTTATTATGAAAAAATTATTGGTTAGTTTAATGGCTATCACGATTGTTTCATCAGCTAGTACAGCTGTTGTTGCTTGTGGGCCGATTACAAATGCTAAATTGTTGGCCAGAAACGTTAACACAGAAGTTTTTAGAGGAACTTTTAAATTTCCCATGACTTCTTGATCAACTGGATCAACTATGCAAAACGAAGATGCCATCATTTTAGCTCAACTTCAAGATACTTTAATTACTCCAAATGCGTACGATCAATTTGAAGGAAGTTTAGCTCAATGATGAGGTCACGATGAAAAATCGGTTGAATGATATTTCAATGTTCGTGATGAAGCAAAATGAGCAGGACTAAAAGATAAGTCTACAAATAGTTATGAAGAAAAGGGACAAATTGGAGGAAAAGGGTTTTACGATGCTTTCCGATTTGTACTTAACCCGAACAACCAGTCAGAAACAACTGGTTCATGATCAACAATTATTGCCGAAGGTAACGAAATTGTAGAATTCATTGAAAAATTAATGAAGGAATATCCTGAATATTTTAGTAATAGTAAAGAACAAGGTACCGAAGGAAATTCTGTTACACATGTTCGTACTACTAAAGCAATTGATTCAGCAATTATGTTTTACAATGCAGCTTATGGTCATTGATTAGATGAAGGAAATAACCGTGAAAACGAATGAGCTAGCGAAGAAAAAGCAGCTTTTGATTGAAAAAAAGAGTTTGGTGATGCTTCAGGAAAAATCAGTCAAGCAACGGTTAATACAATTGTAAATAATTCTAAATTAGGAACTAAAGAATATGAAGCGTATGTTTTAGAAACAATGACTAAGGGTGGAATTATTAAAGCCACTCCGATTATCGATGGTAAAACAGAAAAAACTATGGTTAAAGTTGGTGATGCTGAAGAAGGATATAACCTTACTATGCGTTTACAAAAACCAGCGCCGTACTTTGAATCTTTAGCAGGGTTTTTATCATTAGCACCAATGCCACCAATTGCAGTTGATTATGGAGTTGGAAGCTCAAATTCAAGTTATAAATACGGTGAATCATATGAAAATATTTGATCTTCTGGTGGATATGTTGTTGATGAATATGGACCAAGTACAGTAATTAGTTTAAAAACTAACCCATACTACTTTAATAAGGATAAGACTTTTATTAAAAAACAAATTTACTCATTTGTTGGAAATGTCGATGTTTCTAAACCAAGATTATTCTTTGAAGCCGGAGATGTTAGTGAAGTAGCAATTTCGCCAACTGACTTTTCAGGATGAACTAAGTATGTTGGCGAAGATTTCAATAATCCTGTTTTTGAGGGAGCTCATGACATCAAAAAACCGAATACTAACTCGTTCTTCTTACTATACAACTATAATTATGAAACTGGTGATAGTACAATTGCTGATTCATCACTAGCATTATCACAAAATACTGTTAGAGCTTATTTAGCATATTTAATGGAACGAACACAATTGGCTAAGTATTATTCTGATGCAATGGATACAAAAGATAATAATGTTGATCAAAGTGGAAATCAAATTTCAAGATTATTAAAAAATATGTATACTGGAGCAGGGTTTGCTACTTACCAAAATGAAGAAAATGAAACTGTTGATTATACTCAACATGTTGAAAATCTTTATATTGATAAAATGAAAGAAGCCGCTGAAAAAATTCAACCAGGGATTGGTGAAGATGAAGATAAGTTTAACTTAACTTATAACTTTAGCAAAAATATTGCAGATGGTTATGACGCCTTTAGAAGAAACGATGTTTTAGCTCTAAATGCAATGGAGTTAGCTGGTGATAATAATATTGTTGGAGATGAATTTAAAGCGGTAGTAAAAAAACAAAATGATGAAATTCAAGCAGCAGGTTCGACTGAAGCTGCGATTGAGCAAGGTTTGTATACTAAATATGAAGCTGAAAAAATTGCAATTTTCCAAAAACAAGTTAGAAGTGATATTAAGCGAGTAACTGGAAAAGAAACTGTTACTTTAAAAATGTTAACTAACGGAAATAACAGTTCAACTGTTAATAAAGCACTATTAAATATGACAGGATCATTTAATGTTGTGGCTAATAATCCAATTCAAATTGAAGAGGTTAAATCAACAGATTCAGCTAACTTTATTACTTTAAGAACTAAAGGAGCGTATGATTTAATGACTGGAGGATGAACTCCAGATTACAACGATCCATTCAACTTCTTGCATACATTGATTTTTGGTGGAGAATATGGAAACTATCAAAGATTTTCAAAATACTTTAAAATAGCGGAAACTAAAGAAAAATCACTTTCTTTAGTGCCTACTGAGTACTTAGAAAAATCAGGAAAAGCAGAGTTCTATCAAGATCTCCAAAATTCATTACAGGCATATACTAATGAAGTAATGTCAGCAGACTTAATTGGTGAATACAAACGTCGTTATGATTCTTTTGCCCAAGCAGAATATAATGTAATCTTTAATTCAAATATGATATTACCATTGTATGTTCCAACTGGAGCAACAACAATGTATCTATCATATACAAATCCGTTTACAAGAGCAGCGTTCCCTTCAGGAAGTAGTCAATACCGTTTATTCGGAGCGCAAATGACTTCTTCATTAATGGATAAAGAAACTTACAAACGTGAAAAAGAACTTTATGAAGCAAAAGATCCAAAATATGCCTCACCATTGTGAGAATATTCAAAAAATTCTGGTAAATTAGCTGAAAAAGCTTAATGATATAAAATTAAAAGGCTTTGCCTTTTTTTTATTTTAAGAATTTTAGTATAATCAATAGTAGACATAAAAAGAGGTAAAAATGGCAAATAGTAGTTTAAAACGTAATGAAAAAGTAATTGCCCATCACACATTTAATGATGATCGTACAGTGGCATTTAATACTATTAAAAAAAAGTATAAACAAGATTCAATTGCCTGAGTAGTATCAGGACTGATATTGTTTGTTTTTACATTATTTTCTTTGGGAAGAATTACGATTGTTGGTCAGTTTTTTGATGATGTCTTTTTTAACTTTTTATTTGGTTGATTCAAATATCCTGTTTATTTATTACTGATGTTAATTGATATTTGTATTTATGCAGGGATTCGCTTTAAGTTTAAAAAACGATTTTTGGCAATGATTTTAGCAACTGTCATGTTATTTTGTTGACTAATATCTTTAATTTTGACAACGAATTTAGCTTATAATCCAATTGAAAATTATCACTTTGATAAAATTTGACAAAAAAATGCGTTTAGTGCAGTTTTTGATACTTATCTTACTGAATGAAAAAGTCATTCAATTTTCGATAGTGGTTATTATAGTGAAACAATTGACTGATTTATCAATCCTAAAGGATATTTTAATTTGTATTCAGGAGGGGGAATTGCCGGAACCTTGTTAACGGGAGTATTTATGTATATCTCAATTCCAGCATCATATATTTTAATTAGTATATTTTTATTTTTAGATATTTCGTGAATTTTAACTGGAGACCCAATTTACTTATTAAAAAAACCTCAATACCGTAAAGGTAAGGGATTACGTATTTTGTCATTAAAATCATTAAACGATCCAAATAAAAGTGGAGTTCGTTTACGAAATTTGGAAGTAGCAAATATTGAAGACTTTGATTTTCCTAAAGACCAACCAGCAATTATTCATAATGGTTGAAATTCTTTAAATGTTTTTGATAAAAATGCTGATGTTGAAGCATCAATTATTGAATCAGATTTAACAATTCAATTGCCTTCATATCATAAACAAGCCAAAGCTGACTTATTTTTAGAAGAACTTGAAATTGATGATAACTTTGAAAAATATGATGAGGATCCAACAATCGCTAATTTAACTGAATTGGATAGCATTTTTGAAGATGATGATTTAGGTATTCAAGGTTCATATGCTAAGAATGTTATAGATAGTGTTGAAAACAAACCTAAACCAGAAACAAAATATCTAAGTGATGATGATGAAATTTTTGCTAAATTAAAAGAGCGTCGTTTGGCACGTGAAGCAGCAGCACCAATCATTGTTGAATCGCCTTATGAAAATCCACAACCAATTATTGAACCCAAAGCTGAAGCAAAACAATTTGAAGACATCAAACACTCTAATGAATTGGATACGATTATAAACTTAGAATCTACGAAAAAAGAAGTCCAAGAGCCTGTGAATGATTTTTTAAGTGATACAGAGTTTTTTGATACTTTATATACAGAATCAACTGCAGATAATCAAACAGTTTTATTTACAAAAGAACACGTAAGTGACTTACCGAAAGTTCAAATTGAAGATGACAATAATTTTCAACCAGAATTAGCTTCTACATCACTTGAAGAGGTTATTGAGCAAGTAGTCAAAGTTGAAGAACATAAGGTAGCACAAGTGATTGATCTTCCAGAAATTGCAGATGATGTTATTGAAACTGCACCAATTGCTGAACCAATGATTAATCGAAACTACAAGTTACCTTCAATTGATATTCTTCAGGAGATAGAACGTGATTACGCCAAAGAGCGTGCCAATAAAGAAATTGCTGCCTTAAAGACTTTAGCAATTAATGAAACTTTTAACCAATTTGGAGTTAAAGCAAGAGTTATAAATACAATTATTGGACCATCAGTTACTAAGTTTGAAGTTCAACCAGAACATGGAACTAAAGTTAATAGTATTACAGCATTGGAAAACGATTTAAAACTTGCTTTAGCAAGTCAAAATATTCGTCTAGAAGCTCCAATTCAAGGGAAAAATTTGGTTGGGATTGAAATTGCCAACCAAATATCAGAAATGGTTTCAATGCGCGAAATTATTGAAGCAATTCCTAAAGAAAAAGCTGATTCAAAATTATTGTTTGTTTTGGGAAAAAATGTTTTAGGAGAGCCATTGACTGCTGAATTAAACAAAATGCCGCACTTACTTGTGGCTGGGTCAACAGGTTCAGGAAAATCAGTTATGATTAATACTTTGATTTGTTCTATTTTGTTAAGAGCAAAACCAAATGAAGTGAAGTTTTTGATGATTGATCCTAAAAAAGTTGAATTGTCAGTTTATACAAAAATTCCGCACATGTTAGCACCAGTTATTTCTGATATGAAACAGGCAGCAAATGCTTTAAAGATGATCGTTTTAGAAATGGAACGTCGTTATGAGTTGTTCATGGAAGAAGGAGTAAGAAATATTGAAAGTTACAACAAGCGAATTACTGGGCGTAAAAAGCTACCGTTTTTAGTTGTAATAATTGATGAATTAGCAGATTTAATGATGACTGGAAGTCGTAAAGAAGTTGAAGAATCAATCATGCGAATTACGCAAATGGCACGAGCAGCAGGAATTCATTTAATTGTTGCAACCCAACGTCCGTCAGTTGATGTTATTACTGGAACTATTAAAACAAACATTCCAACAAGAATTGCGTTTGCAGTAACTACTGGAACAGATTCTCGCACAATTTTAGATTCAATTGGTGCAGAAAAATTGTTAGGACGAGGAGATATGTTGTTTATGCCCCCAGGTTCTTCAGAACTAATTCGTGCTCAAGGAGCATATATGTCAGATGAAGAAATTGATGATATTGTGGCACATGCAATTAGAGAACAAACAGTCAGCTATGAAAATTTATTTGAAAAGCAAAATTTAGTAGCAAGTAATATTGCAGGAAGCAATGGCGAAACTGATGATATGTTTGAAGAAGTTAAAGCATTCGTAATTGAACAACGAAAAGCGTCGACATCTTTAATTCAAAGAAAATTTAATTTAGGATATAATCGTGCAGCAAATATTATTGATGATTTGGAAGCAAAAGGAATTATTGGGCCACAAAATGGTTCAAAACCTCGCGAGGTATTAGTTAAAAAATAAAAAGATGTTTATCATCTTTTTTGTTTTTTGAGAAGAATAAAATTTTTGAAAGGAGATATATGAATTTAGAAGCAAAAATTAAAAATCTCCCAGATAAGCCAGGTTGCTATATATATTACAATCAAGATAATCAAGTCATTTATGTGGGAAAGGCAAAACGTTTAAAGCGAAGAGTTGCCTCATACTTCAATCGCGCCCATAATATTAAGACAACACGTTTGGTTCGAGAAATCACCAATTTAGATTACTTTGTAGTTAATAATGAAAAAGAGGCATTAGTTTTAGAAGAAAACTTAATTAAAAAATATCGTCCAAGATTTAATGTTTTACTAAACGATGATAAAAGTTATCCGTATATTATTATTACTAATGAAACTGATCCACAGTACAAATATATTCGAAAATATGATAAAAAAGCGCTAAGAAGTTATGGTCCCTTACCGCAAGGCTCAAATGCTCGAGAAATTTTAATGACTCTGGAACGTTTGTTTCCTTTGCGCCGTTGTAAAGGAAATTTGAATAAACCATGCTTGTATTATCATATTAATCAATGTTCAGGAGCATGTTTTAAAGTTGTTGATCCAAGTTACTATCAAGAACAAATAAAAAAACTAGATAAGTTTTTTAAAGGTGATGTTAGAGAAGTTGAAAGCAATTTGAAACAAAAAATGTCGGCAGCTGCAGAAAATTTACAGTTTGAAGAAGCTCAAAGAATCAAAGATCAACTAAATAGTTTAAACTTTATTACAACTAAACAAACAGTTGAATTAACTGATGATAAAAACCGGGATGTAATTACCTATTTAATTGATGAAGACAAAATTGTTTTTGTGACTTTATTCTATCGTCTTGGAAAATTACTTTTTAAAGACGAACATATTCAAGATTATTATGAACAAGATACTCAAGAGCTATTATCAAATTATGTTAACCAAATTTATGATCGAAATATGTTACCTAATCAAATTATTATTCCGCAAGAAATGGATTTTGATAATTTAAGAGAAAGTATTAAAAATATTAGTACACATCCATTAGGTACAATTGAAAAAACCTTATTAAGATTGGCTGAAGATAATGCAAAAGAGACAATGACAAAAACTAAACTTAACTCGCAATCATTTACAAATAATGAAGTAGTAATTCTTGAAGAATTGCAATCAATTTTAAATCTTGAAAAGTATCCTTATCATATTGAAATGTTTGATATTTCAAATATTGGCAATGAATTCGTGACTGGGAGTTGTGTCGTTTATAAAGATGGTAAACCATCGCGTAATGATTTTCGAAAATATAATATTCAAATTGAACAGGCATCAGATTACGAGCGTTTAAAAAATATGCTTTATCGTCGTTATCAAAAAGCTTTAGTTGAAAAACGAGAGTTTCCCGACTTAATTATTATGGATGGAGGAATAATTCAAGTTCACGCTGCCAAAGAACAACTTCAATTACTAAATATAAATATTCCAGTAATTGGGTTAGTTAAAGATGACTATCATAAAACTGAGTATCTTCTAGATACCAAAGAAAACAAAGTAGTGATAAAAACAAATCCAAAGTTGTACAACTTTTTATCTTCAATTCAGCTGCGTGTGGATGAATATGCTAAATCAGGATTTAGAAAGAAACAAAATACATCATTTTTAAAAAGTGAATTTGAAGCAATTCCTGGAATGGGAAAAAAACGTCTTCAAGAATTATTTAAGAACTTTAATACTGTTTCAGAAATGAAATTAGCATCACCAGAAGAATTGAATAAAGTTTTACGAAATAAGAAATTAACAGACCAACTGGTTGATTATCTACAAAATAGAGAATTATAGTATAGATTATAGAACCGAGTTATTATATAATTGATATGTTAAAAATATCATGTGAGGGAGATTAAAATGGCAAAAGAAATTATCTTAACTAAAGAAGGATTACAAGAAAAGCGCAATGAGTTAAAACACTTAATTGAAGTTGTAAGACCTGAGGTTATTGAAGAACTAGTAGAAGCACGTAATCAAGGTGACTTATCAGAAAATGCTGATTATGACGCAGCACGTAATAGACAAGCTGAAGTTGAAGCTAAAATTAAAGAAATTGAAGCAATGATCAGTCAAGCAAAAGTTATTGATGCAAATAATGGAGCTAAAGGTGAAGTTAAAATTGGTTCAACTGTAACTTATGTTTCAACAATTGCAAATGAAGAAAAAACAATTACAATCGTGGGTGCTATCGAAGCTGACCCTTTTGAAAATTTAATTTCAAACGAATCTCCAATTGCTAAAGCAATGTTAGGTCAAAAAGAAGGAACAACTGTAGAAATTAGAGAAGTTTCTAAACCATACAAAATTACAATTAAAAAAGTAAAATAATTATTACCCATCTTTGAATGGGTTTTTATTTATCAAATCAAAAGGAGCATTATGAAAATACAACAAACCTTTAAAAATAATTGACCAACTATTTATCTTGTAGGGACTCCAATTGGAAATTTAGATGATATGAGTACTAGAGCAATTGAAGTTTTAACTCAGGTGGAAATAATTGCTTGTGAAGATACTCGCAACACTCAAGTCTTATTAAATAAATTTAAAATTAAAAACAAGTTAATGTCATTGCATATGCATAATGAAATTGATCGAGTTAATGAGATAAGCCAAATTCTTAGTCTAGGTAAGTCAATCGCGATTGTTTCTGATGCGGGTGCACCAATAATCTCTGATCCCGGAGCAGCATTCATTAATAAAATGAATCAGACTGAAATTGAGTTTAATGTCACTGCTGTCAACGTTGGTCCAGCATATATTCATGCAATTGTTGCTGCTGGATTTACTAATAAACAAAATTACTTCCATGGCTTTATTGAACATAAAACTGAGCAAGCCAAAAAAGAAGAGTTGGTATCAATTATTAATAAGTATAATGATCAAGCTATTATTAGTTTTTATGAATCAGTACATCGAATTAAAGCGACAATTAAAATGCTAGCAGATATTTTAAATCCTACTCAAAAAGTTTTAATTGCCCGAGAGTTAACTAAACTCAATGAGGAGTTTATTAGTGGAACACCTTTGGAACTTGCTGATTTTGTTTATTCGGAGAGTTTTATTGAAAAGGGAGAATTTGTTATTGTAATTGACCAATTTGCTAATCACAAAAGTGACTTAACTGACCAAGAATTAGCAGACGAAGTTGCTAAATATTTAGAAAAAGGATTTAAACTAAAACAAGCAAGTGAAGCAGTAGCAAACTTATATAATAAGAAAAAAAATGAAGTTTATAAATTATATTTAGATTTTTACAAATAATTCCTAATCCTTTAGGGGTGGAATAATGAAAAAAATGTCTGAAATTGAAATGAAAGAAGTTGAAGGTGGTGCAGTCAGCGGAGCTTTCCTGGCAGGATTAGGAAAACTTATTAGTGCATCAACTTTAGTTGTAAGTGAAATTGTAGGAACCTTACTGGGAATTAGTGTTATCAATAATCATCCAAATAAAGGTAGTTTCAAAGTCGGTTCAGTTAGTGGTTCTTGAGATGACACTGCAAGACTCAAAAATTTAGATACTGTTCATTTAACTGATAATTATCAAACTGAAAGTCATCAAGAAAGTTTAGAACAAAGCCCTACGGAGTTCGAGACTTCTGAACTTTGTGACTTTATTTAGCTTAAAATTGAAAACTCAAAACTTTTGATGTTTTATATTGAAATAGACCAGTAAAATATAGTATTATATATATGTTGAAAAATAAAGTTTCAACCGCTCTTAAAAGCATGTTTTCAAGAAGAGTTTACTCTCACATGCAAAGGCGAGTCTAGACTGGAGGAAATATATATGTTCGCAATCATTAAAACTGGTGGTAAACAAATTAAAGTGGAATCAGGACAAGAAATCTACATCGAATTAATTGGTGGAGAAGCTAATGATAAAGTTGTCTTTGATGAAGTATTAATGGTAGATGGTAAATTTGGAACTCCTTTTGTTAAAGGAGCTACAGTTACTGGTACAATTGTAAAACATGGTAAAGGTAAAAAAATCCGTGTAGTAAGATATCACCCAAAGAAAAATGTTAATAAAGTGTATGGTCATAGACAACCTTTTACAAAAGTTGTTATTGATAACATTTCTGTAGGAACTGCAAAATCAGAAGCAGCCAAATAACATTTATGGTTAAAATTAATTTAAAAGTCATAAACAATAAAATTGAAAAAATTCAAATCTCAGGTCATGCAAATGCTGGTAATTATGGTAACGATTTAGTTTGTGCTGCCATTACAGGAATTGTTAGCGGGGCTATGAATGCTTTCGATATAAATCACAAAACAGATGTTGAAATGCAAGTTTTGGAGAACAAAATAATTATTGAAGTTGTTAACTTGAATAATGATGAACTTCAAACAATGTTAAAAATGTTACAAATACAGTTAGATACAATTGCTGTTCAATATCCAAAAAATGTAGAATTGAAGGAGGTACGTTAATTATGCGTTTCTTATTAGGATTACAGTTCTTCGCCTCTAAAAAGGGAGTAGGATCAACTAAAAACGGTAGAGATTCAGAATCAAAACGTTTAGGAGCTAAAAAAGCTGACGGTCAATTCGCTAATGCTGGATCAATTATCTTTAGACAAAGAGGTACAAAAATTCACCCAGGACAAAATGTTGGACGTGGTGGAGATGATACACTATTTGCGTTAGTTTCAGGTATCGTTAAATACGAAAAATTTGGAAAAAACCGTACAAGAGCAATCGTTATTGCACAAGAAGCTAAATAGTTTTTAAAAAAACTGACAGTAGTCAGTTTTTTTTATTTCAAAGTCTTTAAAAAGTTTATAACCCCATCAGCATCACAACTATCAGTTACTGCATAAGCAAGCCGTTGTAGTTCAGGGATCGCATTACCAACGGCAATTGCATATTTATGATTTTCAAACACAGGTAGATCATTTTTTTGATCTCCAAAAAATAAAACATTATCTAGGGTGATGTTGGTATTATTTTCTTGATTAATTAGATCTATCAATTTCAAAATTCCGGTAAATTTATTATGTCCTGGAACAACTAAATCAGCACCTGTAGCAATTCACGACATTGCTTGAAAATTAGTTTTGCCAACTTCAGCATTTAGTTGCTCTATAATTTGATTAAATGCTTGAGTGTCTTGGTTATTTGCTCTAAAAACAATTTTAGGTGATGTTAAAGTTATTAAAACATCATCTGTTAACAAACAGTAATTATTAATATCACTTGAATCTTTGCGATGTTGATTTGAAATATCGGCATCGCTTTGATGAGAATAATAGATTGTTGTCAAACTAGAATCTGTAACATTAAAATGAACCTTGGCACCTTTTAAGACAGCAATTATTTTCTTAACGATAGTGTTATTAAAAACCCCTTCAACAATTACTTGTTGTGACATAAAATTGTAAATAATTGTCCCGCTGTTTCCTAAAAAATATTTTGTATAGTGGTTAGCAACCGGACTAATTGAATCAACAACTCATTGCACCATAAACGGTAAGTTTCCCGTATTTAAAACAAAATAAATTTTTTGTTTTGCTAAATCAGCAAGATACTTTTGAGTTTCGTGACTAAGCGATTTAGCTCCAAAGGGTAAGATTGTTCCATCTAAATCACTGACAATTAACTTTACTTTATTATTACTTATTTTCATATAAACCTTCTTTTAGATTAATTATAAAATATAAAACCTTCTTATAGACCCATTTTAAGAAATATTTGAACTAAAATATATGTTATATTACAACTAAAAGGAAAAGGGTATAACTATGGAAAACTTCATCATTATTATTGGAATTTTTTTAACAGCATTTATTGCCTTGGCGATTGGAACAATTGTTTTAATCAAAAAAAATAAAATTCGGTTTGCTGAAAGACAGGAACCAACTATTGAAATTAATTACTTTGAAAATAATAAAAAAATTTGATTGTTTAACACAAAAACTACTGTGATGATTGATACTTACAAGTTTAGTGAAGTTTTTGACCAGTTTCCTTTTTTAAGTGACTTCCAAGAAAGTAAAGCAATGATGCTTAAAAAAAGAGGAGCATCATCAACTAAAATTGATAAAGTTGTTGAAGACTTGTTAACTCATCAATCCGTAATTTTGAGACACTTTCAAAAAAGTTCGACTAAACTTTTAAAAGGATTTGATAAAACTAAATTAAAATATAATTATCAAAATGCTAACTATTTATTAAAATTTTATAATGTATTTTTGAATACTTATAAAGAACAAATTATTAAGAATTTTGTTAATAAGATTATGGTAGTTGAACTAAATGAAATATTCCAAAACATTACTATTAACTACAACAAACAGGAAATTATTAAAAAGAATTTAGATCGTATTGAATTGGCTTTAGAAGAAGCAGTGGGAGTTATTCTTAAAAAACTTTATGAAGATCTTTCAATTAACGAAGAAGAGTTTATCTATTTAAAAGAATCAGATCAATCTACAAATGATAATCCAAATATGAATACTTATGGGAAAAACTTTGATCAGTTTGAATTAGCTTATCAAGTATTAGGAGTTGATAGTAGTATTGATGATGCTAGTCTTAAAAAAGCTTATCGTAAATTGGCAATGGAATATCATCCTGACAAAAACCCTGACTTAAAAGCAAACGAATATATGAGTAAAATTAATCAGGCTTATGACTTAATTTTAAAAGTTAGAAACTTAAAATAATTTTTTTAAGTTAGTTTAATAATAAATTAATCAAGGTATATAATATATTTAACAAAATCAAAAGGAGAAAATTATGATAATTGATAATAAAAAGTTACTAGAAAATTACTTTCCAGAAGCATACGAACAAACAAAAAAGTTACTACAAATTCCTTCATTTAAAACTGAGGCTTTACCAAATGCACCATTTGGTAAAGGTACAAAAGATGTTTTAGATTACACAATTAAGTTGGCTAGAGAGTTAGGTTTTGAAGCTCATCAAGATGAGCAAAATCGTTACGGGTTTTTAGATTATGGAGATGGAGAACAACTATTTGTAATTTTGTGCCATTTAGATGTTGTTCCTCCGGGAAATATGAGTGAATGAGTAACAGACCCTTTTACACCAATTGAACAAGATGGTAAATTGATAGGGCGTGGATCATTTGATGATAAAGGTCCAACAATGATGAACCTTTATGCTTTAAAATACTTAAAAGATCATGGATTTAAGTCTGAGAAGTACAAAATTAGAATGATTTTTGGATTAACTGAAGAAACAACATGAGAAAGTATTCGTGCCTATATCGAAGATTATGGAATTGCTGATGCAGGTTATGTTCCTGATGGAGAATTTCCAGTAGTTTATGCCGAAAAGTGAATTGTTGATGCCGATATTGTTTCATCATTACCAGCTGATTTTGAAATTAAAGGGGGTTCTGCTTATAATGTTATTTGTGATTTAGTAACTTATAAAGGACCAAAGATTTCTGAAATTCAAAAATATTTAAATGCCCAAGATATTCGTACGTCATTAAATGAAAATCAAGAGTTAGTTGTTCAAGGAGCTGCTGGTCATGGAAGTCTGCCATGAGTTGGAGTTAACGCAGCTACTTGACTGGCAAAAGCAATGTTTGAAGTTGGCATTGATCATCCAACTATTAAGTTCCTAGCAAAAGAAGTTCATATGAATTATCATGCATCAGGCATTTTTAAAGGAATTGCAGATGAAACAGGAGACTTGACTCAAAATCTAGGAATTATTGAAATTAAAGATGGAATTCAACGTTTAGCATTTAATTATCGTGTTCCAGTATTTACTGAACCAAAAGAAAAATTTATTCCTCAGTTAACTAAGTTTTTAACTGACAATTATAATTTAAATCTTGATGTTATTGGAATTGAAGACAGTGTTTATGTTCCAAAAGATTCTGATTTAATTAAAAAGTTAATGAAAGTTTATCAAGAAGTAACTGGAGACATGGTGTCACAACCTCTAGCAATTGGTGGAGGAACATACGCTAAATCAATGCCAAATATTGTTGCTTTCGGGGCCGAATTTGATATTGAAAAATCAACAATGCATGCCTATAACGAATATGTAAAAATTGATGATTTGAAAAAAATGTTAGAAATTTATACTAAAGCAATTACTTTATTAACTGAATAATTTTGAGAAAAGCGAATTATCGCTTTTTTATTTGAATAAACAAGATTTTAATTAGCTTTATATTTTGTTGACTATCTTAGTTTGAGTTTTGTATTTTAAGACTTTTTTTGTTAAACTTATAAAGTTGATATATGTTTATAAAATGTAGTCAATCACAAATAAGAATTCATTAGCCTAGTGCCTTAAATTATTAATCAAAAAGGTGGCTAATGTTCGAATTATTTGGAAGTATAACAAATAAAAGAAAAGGAGACCATCAATATGGCAAAAGAACTAACAAGAGAAGAGTTATGAGAAGCGGGAGTTCAATACGGACACCAAACTAAACGTTGAAACCCAAAAATGGCACCATACATTTATGGAACAAAAAATAAAAATCACATTATTGATTTACAAAAAACAATGCTTCAATTAGAAGAAGCAAGAAATCTAATTACTGCAATTGGACAAAAAGGGGACAAAATTTTATTTGTTGGAACTAAACGTTCAGCAAAAAATGCTGTTAAAGAAGCAGCTTTAAGATCAGGGAACTTTTTTGTTAACCAAAGATGATTAGGGGGAACTCTAACAAACTTGAAAACAATTTTAGTAAGAATTAAAGCTTTATGAAAAATTGAAGAAGAAGAAAAAAATGGTAAATTAGCTTTAAGAACTAAAAAAGAACAAATTTTAATTTTAAAAGAAAAAGTTAAATTAGAAAAAACTTTAGGTGGAATTAAACAAATGAATAAGTTACCTGCAGCATTAGTTGTAGTTGACCCAAAAACTGATGAAATTGCTGTTAAAGAAGCAAGAAAATTAGGAATTCCAGTTATCGCTTTATGTGATACAAACGTTGATCCTGATATGGTTGACTTAGTAATTCCAGCAAACGATGATTTACAAGAATCTGTAAACATTTTAATTAATCATTTAGTTGATGTTTATGCAGATGCAGCAGGAATTAAAATGGCACCTTCAGTATTAAAAACTGTTGCACCAAAAAAAGAATATAATACTGAAAACAGAAATACATCATGAGCTTCAAAAAATACAGCTCCAAAACCAAACCCAGCAACAACAGAAGCAAAATAATTATTAAGAAATAATAAGAGGAGGAAAGATATATGGCAGTAGATGCAAAATTAATTAAAGAATTACGTGAAATCACTCAAGCAGGAATGATGGATTGTAAAAAAGCTTTAGAAGCTTCAAATAATAGCGTTGAAGATGCAATTGTTTGATTAAGAGAAAATGGTTTAGCTAAAGCAGCTAAAAAATCAGATCGTATTGCAGCTGAAGGAGTAACTTTAGCAAAACAAAATGATACAGCGGCAGTTATTATTGAAGTTAACTCAGAAACTGATTTTGTTGCCCAAAACGCAGCATTCTTAGCAATCATTGACGAAGTAGCAACTTCATTATTATCATCAAAAGCAACAACTTTAGAAGAAGCGTTGGAAGTTAAAACTTCAACTGGAGAATCAATCAAAGAAGTTTTAGTAAACGCAACAGCAACAATTGGGGAAAAAATTGAATTAAGAAGATTTGTGTTAATTCAAAAAACTCCTGATACAACAATTTCTTTATATAACCATGCAAATAAACGAGTATCTGTATTATTAGAATTTGCTGGGAATATTGATGCAACTGATGCATACAACGTTTCAATGCACGTTGCAGCGATGGCACCAAAATACAAAACTATGAGCGAAATTCCCGCAGATTTCAAAGAATCTGAAATGCATATCATTCAAGAAAATGCAAAAGAAGATCCTAAATTACAAGGTAAACCAGCAAATATTATTGAAAATATCTTAAATGGAAAATTATCAAAACGTTTGGCTGAAATTTCATTAGAAGATCAGGCTTTCGTGGTTGATGAAAGTTATAAAGTTGGACAATTTATTAACTCTAAAAAAGTTTCATTAAAAGAAATGGTTAGATTTGAAGTTGGAGAAGGAATCGAAAAAGTTGTTACTGATTTCGCAAGTGAAGTAGCAGCTCAAGTAGCAGGTAACTAATATGATTCAATTCTTATCTAATACATGAGTTAATGGAAGTAACCAACTAGGAAAAGATGGAGAGGCAAATATCCAAATTTTAATTTTAGGAGTAATTATTATAGTTGTCTCATTAATTTTGAGTTTGACATTTGCAAAATATTTGTATGATTTCAAAAAGAATGAATCAAAACATAAAATTTATGGAGTTAATTTTATTATTATGTTTGCGATATCAAATGTTATAGCAATTTTTTCAGGAATTTTAGCGATAATCTTATTTTCAAGTGCTAAAACAATTTTTGGCAGTGGATCAAATATTGATAATGGAGCTAATGTAGCTTTTGCAGTGATTGTAGCAATTATAGCAATTGGTTTTGCAGTGATTGTGGGATCATCAGTATTATTATGATTTGGAATTTATAAATTTGGTATCGCTTTAGACGATGAAAAAATCTTGTTTATTGGAGAAAAAATAGCATATTCAAAAATTACAAAAATTATTGATGATAAAGGTAAAATTTATATCAATTATTTACAAGGAATAAGAACAAATAAACGTTTCAAACTTTCAAAAAGTTCAGTTATGGGGCAATGATTCATTCAAAATGTTTCAGCTACAGGTCATTCAATAGAAATTATGAATGCTGACGAATACTTTAAAAATATGAATGTATTGGCAAAAAAAGAATTAGAAGACAAACAAAATCAAAAATCAAAAGATAAAAAATAGTACTTCCTTGAAGTATTATTTTTTTATTTTTGTGGTATATGTTGGAGTTTTACTTATTAAATTAGTATAATAAATTAGATAGTGTTTAGAAATTAGAGGTATGTAATGAATTTAAAATATAAAACGGCGCTTTTAAAACTTAGTGGTGAAGCTTTAAAAGGGGACAACGAAATTTATGATAAAGATTCTTTAGAAACAGTTGCTAAACAAATTGTAAAATTAGCACAAGAAGGTGTTAGATTAGGAATTGTTATTGGTGGAGGAAACATTTGACGAGGGAACTTAGGTTCAAATATCAATATGCCTCAAATTAATGCTGATTATATGGGAATGTTAGCGACAGTTATGAATGGTTTAGCTTTAGAGTCAACGATTAAACAATTAGGATATGATAAGGTATCAGTTTACTCATCATTACCAATTAAGACAGTTACAGAAGATTATAATTTCAAAACTGCTCGAACAAAAATGAGTGAAGGATATATTGCAATTTTTGTTGGTGGAACAGGATTTGCTTATTTCACAACTGATACAAACGCAACAATTAGAGCAATTGAAATTGACGCTGATGTAGTGTTAATGGCTAAGAATGGTGTAGCTGGAGTTTATGATAAAGATCCTAAAACAAATCCTGATGCAAAATTATATACTCATTTAACTCACGAGGAGTTAGCACAAAAACAATTACGAGTAATGGATTTGACAGCAGCGACATTAGCTCGTGACGCAAATCTGAAAATTGAAGTATTTGATATGCAAGGCGAAGATAATATTATCAAAGTTATGCATGGAGAATTAGTTTCAACAATTATTGAATAAGATATTAATAAGAAAAAAGGGGTAACAACAAATGGACGAAATACTATTAATTGCTGAAGACAGTATGCAAAATACAGTTTTGGCTTGAAAAGATTATATGACTAAAATTAGAACTGGAAGAGCTAGCGTTGCAATGTTAGATAAAGTAATGGTTAACTTTTATGGAACACCAACACCGATTATTCAAACATCACAAATTTCAGTTCCCGAACCACAACAATTATTAATTAAACCATATGATAGATCACAAATTTCAGAAGTTTTAAATGGAATTAATAAAGCAGATTTAGGAGTTAATCCAATTGCTGATGCTGAAGTAATTCGTATTAATATTCCAGCATTAACAGAAGATATTCGTAAAGACTTAGTTAAAAAAATGACAAAGGAATTGGAAACTTTTAAAGTAAGAATTCGAAATGCTCGTCGCGATGGTATTGATGCTGCTAAAAAAAATAAAGATATCTCTGAAGACCTTGTTAAAGGATTAGAAAAAGATATTCAAGTATTAACAGATAAATATATCAAACAACTTGATGACCTTGCAAAGGCAAAAGAAAAAGAATTAATGACAATATAGAAAATGAATGGAGTTTAAAAAAACTTATGAAGTATCAGATTGACGATAAAATTATTTACAATGGTGAAGAACTAACAATTATTAAGTTGGGAGAAATTTACCATGAAGATAATACAAATGAAACAGATCCATTTTTATTAGCAATAAATTCTGAAGGTACAGAGTTTATCGTTTATATTAAAGATCTAGAAAAACAAGACGAAGAATATTTCACTGAAATTACTGATATTTTAAAAGAGTCAGAAAAAGTTTCTGTTAAAGTTGAAAAAGAAATTAAAAAGGCTGAAATAAGATTTGATCCACAACCAAATGCATATATTAATGCAGATGAATATGAAGGACATTTACCTGTTTCACTTGTTCAAAAAAATAAAGCTTATCGAGTAAACCGAACAAGAAGAATTAAACAAACTTTAGCTGTTAGAAATAGTTCAAAAGTTTTGTCAATGCCAGTAAAAGAAACAAAAGAATTTGTCTCTGAAACAGCTCTTCCAAAAATTGGGCAAATTGTTGATGCTAAAGACAATAACTTTGTTTCAGAATTCGATGAAACAACTAGTCTTTGAGTTAGCAAAAAAGTTGATTTACAAGCAGTTGAAGAATCTGAAACAATTGATGTTTTATTAGAAGAACAAAACGCAAAAAATATTGTTGTAAATAGCAAATGTGGAAATACACAAATTTGTTATAAAGCAAAATGACGTAAAGTTCCGTTATGTAAGTATCACTCAGAAAATTTTGAACCAAAAACTGGAGTTGCAACTATTAGAATGAAAAGAGCCAAATCAACTCTATCAATTCAACAAAG
Source organism: Mesoplasma seiffertii ATCC 49495 (assembly GCF_000518725.1). Lineage (GTDB taxonomy): Bacteria > Bacillota_I > Bacilli_A > Mycoplasmatales > Mycoplasmataceae > Tullyiplasma > Tullyiplasma seiffertii. The sequence goes on from NZ_KI912485.1 coordinate 31,570, forward strand.
TGAGCGAAACTTTTATGATGAAAAAACTAAGACTGTTGTTTTAGAGCCAAGAAACAGTAAAGAAGATGCTCAATTCAAGCTATTGGCTAAATTCATTAAGACTAAGCAAGAATTTGCTCGTATGTGAGTGATGTTAGCATTTTCATTAGTAATGATGCTTGCAGGATTTATTGCCTTAAAAGTTGGAAATTACATGCTAGTAAATGGTGAATTCAATTGAGATTTTATTTTAGGGGTCAATGGAAAGTTATTAATAAACTTGCCACATGGTAGCACTTTAAATGAATGATTTGATTTCATTTTAAATATTTTATTAGTAACAGTTTTTGCAACAATGACTCTTTATATTTTTATTGAAGCAACAACAATTTCATGAGAAACACAAAGACAAGCAGAATTAATTAACAAATTAAATAAAATAGTAAATTATTAGACAATATAATATAAAAACATTGGGAAACCAATGTTTTTATATTAAAATAAAGATAAACATATTTAATATGTCGGGGGTAAAAAATGAAAAATATTATAAATATCTTTAAAGAAGATTTAGAATCAATTGCAAAGGAACTAGGAATTGAAGCTGAACCAATTGTGGAAATCAACAAAACAGGAATTCAAAGCGATTTTGCAACAACTTTAGCATTAATGGCTGCTAAAAAATTGGGCAAAAATCCAAAGGAACTAGCAGAAGTTATTAAGACAAAATTACTGAATATAAATAATTATGAAGAGGTCGAAATTGCTGGACCTGGTTTTATTAATGTCAAAATGAAAAAAGATTTGTTAAGTTCAGTAGTTAAAAAAATTGCTGAAGAAAAAAATAATTATGGTCAACAACCTCGACGCAACAAAATTATGAACATCGAATATGTATCTGCAAACCCAACAGGATTTTTACATGTAGGACATGCACGTAATGCTGTTAATGGTTCAACATTAGAAGAAATTTTTAAAGCAGATGGATATGAAGTACAAACAGAATATTATATTAATGATGCTGGTAATCAAATTAATGTTTTAGCAGTTACAGTTTTTGTACATTATTTAAATTTATTAGGAATTGATGCCGTTAAACCAGAAAACTCTTATGGTGGAGATATGTATGATGAAGTAGCAGGATACTTAATAGATGAATTTGGAGACAAGTTTAGAGACGTTACTTTTTCAGATACTATGATCAATGATGATGAAGTTCATCAAATCTTTAGAAAAAAATCAGTTGAGCATTTCTTAACTCTTATTAAACAACAGTTACAAGATTTTGGTGTGGTTATTGAACACTGATCAAGTGAACAAGCAATGTATGATGAAAAAGAAATTGATAGAATGTTAGCGCTGTATGAAAAATTAGGAGCAACATATGAAAAAGATAATGCTGTATGATTACGTACAACTGATTTTGGGGATGACAAAGACCGTGTATTAGTTAAATCAGATGGAACATATACATATATCGTTCCTGACTTAGCAACACACCATATTCGTATTCAAAGAACAAAAGCTGACAAGTTAATTAACGTTTGAGGAGGAGACCACCATGGATATATTCCACGTATGCGTGCTGGTTTAGCTTTGTTAGGACATGATCCAGAAATCTTAGAAATCGAAATGGTTCAAATGGTGCGTTTAATTAAAGACGGAGTCGAATATAAAATGTCGAAACGTAAGGGAACTGCTGTATGATTAGTTGACATTCAAGAAATGGTTGGAAAAGATGCTTTACGTTACATGTTAGCCTCAAAGGCATCTAGTTCACATATGGATTTAGATTTGGATTTAGTACAACAAAAAAATGCTTCAAATCCAATCTATTACGCACAATATGCAACAGCACGATGCAATTCAATTTTAAGACAAGCAAAAGAAAAACAAATTAGTCCAAGTTTTGAAATTTCTGAATTGTTAGTAACAGCAAAAGAAGCAGAATTAATAGTAACTTTAGATAATTTTGGAGAAGTTATTAGATCAGCTTCTAAAAATCGTGCTCCACAAATGATTTGTGAATACATTCAATCAGTGGCAAAACAATTCCACTCTTATTATTCTGATACAAAAATTATTGATGAAAGTAATCTTCCTTTATCAAAAGCTCGTTTAGGCTTAGTGATTGCTGTTTTACAAGTTTTAACTAACGCCTTTAACTTAATTGGGATTGAAGTATTAGAAAAAATGTAATTATTGAAAGGAAACTTATGCTTAAAAATTGAGACTTATTCATTTTGAATCCAATTCTTATAATTTTAAGTTTTGCGGCAGTTTGGTTTATTTGAAAAAGAGAAAATGAATCAAAAAAATGATTATATTTTTTTATCGAAACAATTTTAGTATGAACTGTAAATAGCTTTTTGGTAAAGTTAGGAATTTTAAGATTCGGCATTACCAATGCTTATTCTAATCCAGTAGCAATAGCATTATCTCTTTTTGGAGTTTCTGCTATTTTTACTATGTTATTCAAACCTTTAGCAACATGACTTACTGGTATAGTAAAACATCGACGTTATTGAATATGAGCTTCAATGCTAAGTAGTTTTATTGCGATAATTTTGTTCTTGATTGCAAATAGCAGCTTAAATGATGTTTCGGGATTATTAATTGTTGGATCAATAATGATTGGAATATCATTGGCATCTCAGTCATTATACTTTTTATATATCAATGAACAAAAGTACTATCGAATTTTTCCAATAAAGGCAACGTTTAGAACAGCTTTTCTAATAATAATTGGAACTTTTTTTGGATCATACATTTTTAATTTGACAAACGTTTCTCAACATTCGGTATTGGGAAACAATGAAACTGTTAATTATTTAGGAGCAGGAATTGTTTGTATAATATTTTTAATTGTAGCGTTTGGCTTAAGTTTTATGAATAAGGAAAAGTCAAGCTTTGTCAAAAGTTTTGATTTTGATGTTAAAGATAAGCTGGAACCATACAATAGTAAAATACTAGTTCTTTTAATGTTAAGTACGCTATTTCTAGGGTTAATTTATGGGTTAATCCAATCACCAATATATGAGTTTTATATAGTTGCTAAAGTTAAGAATAGTGGTGCAAGTGCTGAGGTAGCTTTAAGCTTTGTAAGAAAGTATCAAGACTTTTTTATTGGAGGTCAATTAATTTTAGGATATTTAGGATATTTTAAAATAGTAAAGAAAATTGGTTATCGCCAAAGTGTAATTGGACTAATAGTTATTTTGGCGTTTTTAGCGTTTTTGATGACTTTAATTCATAGTTATTATTTTTTACTGTTTGTCTCATTTGTAGCAGGGTTAATCTTTTTTGAACTGTTTTATATGTGATTTGGTTTAGCAATAATGTGAAACTATCGAACTGAAAGGATTCCAGTAACAGGACTTGTCGGAGCATCAACAATTTTGGGAAGTTTTATTCCTAATATTATTTTAAGTATTTGTAGAATTTCAGGAGTTGGAGTGTTCCAAAACTACAATAGTTTAGAAGCATTAGCAAATATAGAAAATGTTTCTGAAATCTTAGTCACACTAACAAGAGCAGTTATTTTGATGTCGTCAATTATATTTGCCTTAGCTTTGGCGTATTTAGCATTTTTAACCTTCACTATAAACCAAATGTTAGTAGAGTATGTAAATGTTGAAGAAATTCACTCAAAGCTTGTTAGCATTGAAAAAAGAAGTATTGCTAATAAAATCAAAACAAGAATGACAATTAACTAAAAAGGAGCAATATGTTTAAAAAAGAGTTTCAAGCAATGGTTGATAAATTTGGGAATTTATCAACAACTAATATTAATGATAAAGTAGGTAGAGATTTTTTAAAGTTTTTAGTCACTTCTGAAAATATTGAAATTTCCGCAGAATTATTTGAAAAGTTTATTCAAAGTGTGAAAATTGTTGCAGCATGTAACAAACATGAGTTTGTCAGACAATCAGATTTATTTGCAATCTTAGAAGTAGAACAAACTGAAATTAAAAATTTAGATGAAGTTTTTGAAAAATCTTTAAGAGCAACGATGTTTAGAGAACTAAACATTTATTTAGAGGCTAATATTATGTTTAAAGATCAAGCAACAATTGATTTTGAAAATAATGCTATTAGTGAAGAACAAATAGAGCATGCAGAACTTTTGATAAACTGAACTACTGCTAAAATTAAAGAGCTAGAAGACTCAATTGAATTAGTAATTCATGGAGAACAATTGACAAATATTTTGACGGGTATAAAAGCAGCACAGTTTTATGAGCAAGCTGTTCGAGAAATTATAACAATGTTGAAATGACATTTAGTTGGATTTCAAATAATTAAAAATTTTAAGAAAAAATAACTTTTTAAATTTTTTTTTAAGTATATTTATATATTGTAAGGAGAATGAATATATGAATATACTTAAAAGAGCGTTATCTACATTATTAAATGGGTTTTTAGCAGGAATTACTTTTGGAATTTTACCATTAGTTTTATGATTGTTAGAAAAACCATTAGTTGGTCAAATGTTATTAGGAACACCTGATACAAGAGGACAATTAAACAGACTTGTTTATGGATTAATTTGATTTTTACTATGTTTAACATTAGTAGGATTTATCGTTGCTGCTGTTTGATGTGTTTTGGGTAAAGAACCTTTAGCATTACAAATTACTAACATTATTGTTAAATAATTTTTAAAATACTTTAGTACCCTTTAAGGGTACTTTTTATTTTATAATTATATAAAGTTGGTGAAAGGAGAAAACATGGATAAAGAACAATTGAAAATAAATATTGAAAAGTTAAAAAAAGTAGCAACCTATTTAAAACAAACTGATAAAATTGACGACAAAATTACTGAAATTGTTCAAGTGATGATTAAAATCATTGATCAATCGCTTATTTATGATAATTCCTTAGTATTTACTATGAATTCTGAATTGAAAAAAACTAGTCGAGTTTTGGATCTTGATATTAGTCGAGTGAGAGACGAAACTTTAAGTATTAATCAAGTTCATGAAACCCTATTTCTAATTAAAACAATCATTGCCTTATTACTTACCAAATTCAACATTTTCAACTTCTATATTTACTCTGAAGTTAAAGCATCATTGTTCTTTTATATTAATTTAAGCTTAAAAGAGAAACTTTATGACTCTCGGAATACTTTTTTTGGAATTAATGAACCAGAATACCATCTACAAAATCAAATTTTTAAAACAATTTATTCTACTTTTGATAAACTAACATATATAAATCATTATTTAGTTCAGCGTTATGATTTAGAAAAAGTTAATGATGATGTTAATTATCGTTTTATTAACGACTTTGTAAAACTATCAATTCCATTGTTTAAAAATAAAGCAGCGGAGTTACGTTTTATAGATTATATTCGAAAACTCTATAAATCATCAGCTTTTCACTATATTCGAAAGCTTAGAAATAATTTAGAGCATTCATTTACAAATCCTGGTTCTCAATACAATATTGCAATCGAAATTGAGTTAGTTTTTATTTTAGTGGCTAGAACACTTTTTGAAATTATTTCTGATTTTAAAACTGATGATAAAATATATAGCCTAATAAATAAAAAAGTTGCCAAGTAAAGGTTCTTAGGACGATTTTTAAGTTAAAATTATATTATGAAAAAAAGAGGTGAATGTCGTGAGACGTTGAGAAGAAGTTAATATCGGAGAGTTTAGTGGACCTTTAGATATTTTATTAGCAATGGTTAAAGACAAGAAGATTAATATTGTCGATGTCAACTTAATTGAATTATCAAATCAGTATATTGAGTACATTAATTTGCAACAACAATTAGATATTGAAATTGCAAGTGAGTATTTAGTAATGGCTGCACAATTGATTGAATTAAAATCAAAAATGTTGTTACCAAAAGAAGTTGAATTTGATGATCAAGAAGAATACTCTTATGAGGAATTTTTAGAACAATTGACTCAGTATGAACAAATTCGAAGTGTTACTGATTTTTTTGCTAATAAGCAAGAAGAATATTTACGTACATTTTCAAAACCAAAATCAAAAATTAACTTTGTTTCTAAAATCAAACAAGATGATGCTGATTTAATGGTTGATCCATTAGATATGGACATGGAAGCATTTTCAAGAATTTTTCAAAAAGTTATGACTGAATCAGAAATGAGAAATTATGATGACTTTGAACTTTTAGAAGAAGAGTATTCAACAATTACAACTGAAGTTATTTCACCTCAAGAAATTGCTGATATGATTTTAGAAAAAATGAAAACTAATAAACATAAACAATGAGCATTAGAAGAATTGCTAGATGTTAATACGCTAAATATTAAAAATTTAATATCAACTTTTTTAGCTGTCTTAGACTTAGTAAGACATCAAATTATTAAAGTTAATCAAAAAGATGACAAATTGGAAATTGCATTTACTATGGCAGTTTTAGAAGATGAATCATTAATCAAAAGAATTGAGGTAGAGGGATATGAATAACAATTTAAAAGCTATTATTGAAGGTCTTTTATTTATTTATGGAGATGATGGAATTGCTTTGCTTGATTTACAAACAGTTTTAGAAAATCACAAACCTTCTGAAATTAAGGCAGCAATTAATGAACTTGAAGAAAAATATAAAAATGATGAATCATCAGCTTTTTCTATACAAAGATTTGGAACTAATAAACTTAGATTACAAACTAAGGAAACATTGTATGAATGATTTGCAAAATTAGAAGTAGTTAAAGATCAGTCTAAATTGTCTAAATCAAGTATTGAAGTTTTATCAATCGTTGCCTATAAAGGACCAATTTCAAAAGCTGGAATTGACCATATTCGTGGAGCCGATTCTTCTTATCAAGTATATAAATTAAGACAAAGAAATTTGATTAGAGTTACTGGAAAATCAGAAGACTTAGGGAGATCAAATTTATATTCAATTACAGAAAATTTCTTTAAATTATTTAACTTATCTGGTGGTAAAGAAACTTTACCATTAATTGGAGATGAAGAACTGCAAGAAATTATTGCCGAAAATGTGCAAGTTTTAAAAACAACTGAGGCTGAAAATAATTCTAAGACATTTTTTAATGAAATTTCAGAAGACGATGACTTTGATGAATTTCAAGGAGCCGAATAATGCCGAAATTAGAACGATTACAAAAAATTATTGCTAATCGCGGAGCAGTTTCACGTAGAGCAGCAGAAAGATTAATTGAACAAGGGCGTGTTAAGGTTAATGGACAAGTAATTACAGAAATGGGTTACAAAGCACCAATTGATGCAGTTATTGAAATTAATGGCCAAGAAATCGTTACTGATAATCAAAAATATTACTTTTTATTCAATAAGCCAAGGTTAGTATTAACAACAATGGACGATCCAAAAGGGCGTCGTACAGTTGCAGAATATTTTGAAGATATTCCAGCGAGAGTTTATCCTGTTGGGCGTTTGGACTATGACGTTTCAGGATTGCTAATTATGACAAATGATGGAGAATTTGCCAATTTTGTTATGCACCCTCGTTATGAGTTTTTTAAGACATATCAAGCGATGTGTCATGGAAGCGTTAGCAAGCATCAAATTAATAAATTGTTAAAAGGAGTCACAATTGATGATGACTATTTTACCAAAGCAATTGAAGCTAAAATGGCGAACTATAATAAAGAAAAAAATATTTCAATTGTTGAATTAACAATTGCTGAAGGACGTAAACACCACGTTAAAAAAATGTTAGCAGCAGCAGAAATTGATTTAGCTAAATTAATGAGAACTAAAATTGAATTTTTGGAAATTGATGATTTACAAGTTGGTGAGTTTCGTGAGTTAAAAGCGCATGAAGTTAAACAATTTTATGGAATTTACAATGCTACAAAACGTAAAGAAGATTTATAAATATATATAACTAAATAAGGAGAGAACATAATGAGAATAGCAATTTTTGGAACAGTTGGGGCTGGTAAATCATCAGTATCAGAGGAAATTAGTAAACGTTTGAATCACGAAATATTTCCTGAACCAATTGAAGAAAATCCATATTTTGATGATTACTATAAAGATTTAAAAGCGACAGTATTTAAAATGCAAATTTATATGCTAGCTGCTAGATCTAAACAGTTAAAACAAGCACATCAACTAAAAGATATTATTTTTGATAGAACAATTTTAGAAGATCCAATTTTTATGAAAGTGAATTATGATTTAGGAAATGTCAATGATATTGACTATAAAACATATCAAGATTTTTATGAAAATGTTGTTTTAGAAAACTTAAAAATTCCTGATGAAAGAGTTAAATTTGACATCGTAATTTATCTTAAAGTTTCAACAGATAAAGCAATTGAAAGAATTGCAAAACGTGGTCGTTCATCTGAACTAGACGTTGATAAAAAATACTGAGAATTGTTAAATAAAAATTATAATGAATTTTATGATCAAAATGTATATGATTTCCCATTCTTTGTTGTAGATGCCGAAACAGACGATATGGATGAGAAAATGGAAAAAATCATGAATAAAATTTATGAAATTGACCCATCATTAAAAAAATAATTACTTTAAGACCTATAATAAAGGTCTTTTTTATTTTATAATTATCAAGAAATATTTTAACTTTGAAAGGATGATATATTATGGGAAGAGCCCACGAAGTTAGAGCTGCGTCTATGGCTAAGACAGCAGCAAAAAAATCAGCAGTCAATGGTAGAGCAGCAAAAGAAATTTATATGGCTGCTAAAGCAGGAGGAACTGATCCTAATTCTAATTTAGCATTAAGAGCAGTGATTGATAAAGCAAAATCAAATCAAGTTCCAAGTGACGTTATTCAGCGTGCTTTAAAACGTGCTGAAGGAGGCGATGCTGAATCATATACTTCAAATCGTTATGAAGGAATGGGTCCAGGTAATGTAGCTATTATTGTTGATGCGCTAACAAGTAACGTTAATCGTGCAGCAGCAAATATTCGTGAAGTGTTTAACAAAAACCACGGAAATCCTGAAGGGAAGGTAGCATTTCTATTTCAAGATGCAGCCGTTTTTGCTTTTGAAGGATTTAACTTAGAAGAAACTTTAGAAAATTTGATGATGAATGATATTGATGTAAATGATGTTGTAGAACAAGACAATGCAATCGTAGTTTACGCACCGTTCAAAGCCTTTAACGCTGTTAAAAAAGCTTTAGATGAAATGGGAGTAAAAGACTACCTAGTTGCTGAAACTAAAATGATTCCAGTAGATGAATATGTTGAAATTGATAATGAAGAAACTCAGAAACAATTACAGATTTTATTAGATCGTTTAGATGAACTTGAAGATGTTCAAAATGTTTATCACAATGCTGCAATATAAAATAAATAATATTAATGCCCATTATGGGTGTTTTTTATTTATAATCTAAGAAAGGGAAGTGAATTTATGGGAACTGTATTTTACGCAAACATTGTACTTTGAGTGGTTGATTCATTTGCGTTATTTTCGTTGCTATTAGTTTACTTGATTACAACAAGAAATTATAATCATTATCAAGTTCCAAGAATTAATACTTATAATGATGTCATAAAGTCTTCAGATATCGAAAGATTATTAGTAGAGTTTAAAACGATGTTTAATCTTCGTGAGTATGAGATTATCTATACTGAAACTGATAAGTATATTAAAATTTTTAAAAACTTAAATAAAAAGAAAAAGCAAATTGTTATTTCTAAGAAAATTTTTGAATCTGTTGGATATGAATTAGATTATTTAATTGCCCGTATTTGGTTATCAGCTAAAGCAGCTCAAAAAGATAATAAAGTTTTAATTTACAAATTAACTGTAATTATTTTTCCATTGATTTTAATATGATCAATTTTGGTGCTATATGTTTTTCAGACAACTACTTTTTTTATTGGAGTTAGCCAACATGCAACTTATACAAGTGAAATTGAAAGAGGCTGATTTTTTAAAGCTATAGTATGGTTATGAAATACTAAATTTGTTGGGTTTTTAATCATTAGCTTGTTAATTATTTTGATTGTTAATTTTTTAGTTGCTTATCGATATAAAGAAATAATTGAACATGAGTATAACAATGAAATTATTGGATTAGTAAGAACTGTTATGAATGACTTTTATAAAGATTTTATTGCTGCAAGAACTTATGCCCAAGATATTAAATATCCATTTATACCATTAATAAAAACAGCAAATTTTTGAGAGCAAAGTAAGTGATTAGGTCCGTTTGTTCACATGTAAAAAAAACGAACTTTTTTAGTTCGTTTTTTTAAGCTTGTCCTAATCCTTGAGCTTTTCATTCAGCCAAGATAGCTTCACGTCCACCATCAATTGCCAAACGGTCTTTATATGTTTCAAATCTTTCAGTACATTCATGCAATTCTTCGATTGCTTCTTCTAAACTTCCTCAACCATTAATTACAACTGATTTTTTTTGTAATGCTTTATATTGTAAGAAGAAATTTTCGATTTCGTCTTTTAAATGTTGGGGCACAGATTCAAGTGTAGTATATTCAGCAAATCTTGGATCATCATTAAATACTCCAAAAAGCTTTGTATCAATTTCACCAGCATCAATCATTTTAATTGATCCCAAAATTCTTACACTTACTTGTACTCCTGGTAAGGTAGGATAAGTACATAATGAAATTACATCCAATGGATCTCCATCTCAATCTAGAGTATTTTCGACCATTCCGTATTCTCCAGGATAGAAATTAGCACCATATAATACACGGTCTAATTTAATTCTTCCTGTAATTCCATCAACTTCATATTTGTTTGAAGATCCTTTAGGAATTTCAACAATCATATCAATAACATTATTTTTTGACATATTTTACCTCTTTCATTCATTTAATATTTTACAATAAAAAATAAGTATTTGATATAATCACTTTATTACTATTATAAAGAAGGGCGAGATAATGAATAAAATTCAAGATAATGATGTAGTAACCAAAACTTCACAATATAAATTTTGAAAACATAAAGCGGATTTTGCCGAAATAAATCGTCGCAATTTCCAAATTAGGATTAAAGAGTACTTTAGTTTATCAACAAAAAAAGTTACATATCTATCGTTGTTGTTAGCACTAGAAATACTGATGACAATCTTTTCAAAATTTGTTATGGGATTAATTCCTGTTTCAGGTTTTTTTGTAATTGAACTTTCATTTTTTGTAATTCTGATTATTTTGCTAATGTCAAACTTATTTTATGCAATGTTAATTTTACAAGCAGCTATTTGAATTCGTTTAGCCCTTGGCTCAGAGCCAGTGGGATTAATTGCGATGACATTAGTGGATGGAAGTTATTTACTAATTTTTGCGTGTTTATTATTTATTTGTAAATTTTTGATTGCTCGATTTTCAAATGATCTTAAAGGAAATCAAAAAAAGGTCTTAGTCTTGACAATAATAATAGGAATTGTCTCTGCATTGTTTGCAGCAGCAATAGGATTATTAATCAATTATGCTTTTATCCTAGAATTGTATGGAATTGATAAAAGTGCTAAGGCAGGATTTTATCCAATCATTGTTTCATTGACGTTTGTAAAATTTATTATTAACTTAGTTTTGTATTTATTAACTTATAAAGTTGTGGTGACTTTAATAACTATTTATAAAATTTAATTATAAAAATTATAAATAAGTCTTTACTTTTTGTTTTTCTTATTTATAATTTTTATAAATAGCAAAGGAAAAATTAATATGAAAAAAAATAAAAACCCCAAAGAAGTTTTGGAACATTTGAAAAGTGATTTGGATAAACGACTTTTAAGTGGAGATGAGTTAGAAAAACTTAAACACCGCGAAAAAGATCATTATCATGGAATTCATCACTTCGATGAATTTGGGAATCATGATGATTATGTCGAAGATGAATTTAAGCCTTCGCACCATTTCAAGTTTTCTAAAAAAAATCTAACTTTCAAAATTTCGTTAACAGCCGTATTTTTAGCATTATCAGTTGTTGTCAGTTTACTTGACATTTTATTAGAAACATTATCTTTGCCTGTAGGAGACCAAGTATTTATTCAAACACGCTTTTTAGATATTGTATTAGTTGTGGCTTCGATTGCGACATTAGGACCATTATTTAGTTCGGTATTAGGAGCAGTTCAACCCGTAATGCACAATCTAATTCACGGAATGCATCATGGTTGAATTCAACCAATGCTTGACATGTTTCAAAATGTTTTAATTGTTTGAGTTGTTTGATTAATTTTTTACATTATTTTTCAAAATTCACCAATTCATCGTGATGAGAACAAAAAAGTTTATGAAACTAAAAGATGAATGCCAATGCCATTTATTATTGTGCTTGTAGCAGTTATCGCAACAATCAGTTTTATTCTAGCATTGTATATTCAAAGTAAAGTTTCACCTAATTCACCATTATTGCCAAGTACTCGTGGTCATGACCACGATCACGATCATGACCATGACCATCAAGGAATGTTAGAATCAATTACAGGAGTTAATTGAGGAATAGTTTTTGCAATTTTTGGATGAAATATTTTACGTTATGGAATTGCTTTTGTACTGTTTGTGTTGATAGAAGGTAGAATGCGAATTATTAATCACCGTTATAAATAAAGTTTTCAAACTAAAACCTTTTAAATATATAGGTTTTAGTTTTTTTCTTGCTGTAAATGTTATAAAATAAAATGTATATTGTGGGGTGTTACAATGGGTGAATTTATTTCAAGAAAAGAACGTAATGCTACTTTAATCGCTAATACAAATCGCGAAATTGAAAATTTAAAAAACTACAATGATATGGATAGCTATGTTTCATCAGTTTTAACTACTTTGAATATGGTTGATGCTAAATACTTTTCAAAGATATACGATGAATTAAAGGTTGAATTTGATATTGGAAAATTTTATTTGGGAAAAGATAAATCAAAGTATATTATCAATCCAGAAATTATTTCTAATATTAAAAATCAGTATAGCAAAATTATTTTAAATTCAGTTAATAAAACAAATTTAGATAATAGTAAAATTAGCAAATCACAATTAATTGCCGAAGATGATTTTTATATTGATGAAAATCGAATTATTTATGAAAACATTCGTAATATTCAACTTGAACAAAATCAAAAAAATAAAAAGCAAGAAGAATTTAATCGCGGTAAAAAAATTGCGCTTATAAATGTTAGAGAAAAAGAGTTTAAAGGAATTACAGAAAAAATTGGAGCTAATCCAGCCTCACAAGTTTTTTTAAAGGGGCGAGATACAGTTTATAAAAGTATTCGAGATATTTTAAAAAAGAGTGAAAATTATAAAATCAAAACTAAATGATATATAGTCACCGCATCAATATTGGTGATTACAATGGCATTGGCAATTATTATTCCAATATTTGTTTAAAAGTAAAAATGAAAAGAAAGGTTTATTATGAGTAAAAAAATTATTGTTGCAGTTGATGGAACTTCAGGATCTGGAAAAACTGAAACCTTCAAACGAGTAGCGGAGATTGTTAACTATGAATTGATTGATACTGGTTTAATGTATCGAGCTTTTACTTTGCTAGCAATTAATGAAAAAATTAATTTTCACTCAACATCAGAAATTATAGAATTAATAAATAAATTTGATTATCAAGTTAAAAATGGTAAACCTTATTTAAATGGTGAAGAAATTGGTGATCGTTTGAGAGATAATGATATTGTAAAATATATCAATTTTATTACCGTTGTTCCTGAAGTTAGAAAAAAAATGGTTGAAGCTCAGCGCGAAATGGTTTTAGGTGGAGGGTTTATTGAGGTCGGAAGAGACATTACGTCAGTTGTGTTAACTAATGCTGATTTAAAAATCTATTTGGATTCTTCGATTGAAGTTCGAGCTAAACGTCGTTATGAACAAAATCTTTTATTAGGAATTACTGATGAAAGTTTGGAAGGTATCAAACAAGCAATTATTAAAAGAGATACAACTGATAAAAATCGTGAAGTTGGTCCCTTAGTTATTACAGAAGATGCTTGATATATTGATAACTCAAATTTGACCATTAATGAAGTTGTTGATATGGTTGTTAAAAAAATAAGAGAAATGGAATTAAGTTAATATGAGAAAAAAAGGAATTGTCGCTATTGTTGGAAGACCAAATGTTGGAAAATCTTCATTATTTAATAGAATTATTCGTGAAAAAAAATCAATAGTTGAAGATATTCCTGGAGTTACTCGTGATCGTATTTATGGAAATGCTGAGTGATTAACTCGTCAATTTATTGTAATTGATACTGGAGGAATTACTCTTGAAGATCAACCATTTGCAAAAGAAATTAAAGTTCAAGCAGAAATTGCTATGACAGAAGCAGATGTTATTGTATTTTTGTTGAACCACCAAGATGGTTTAACTGATGAAGATAAAGTCATTGCAAGAATTTTGTACAAAACTAAAAAACCTGTTATTGTGGCAGTTAATAAATATGATAAAAAAGGTTTGTCAACAGATGCATATGAATACATGTCTATTGGATTGGGAGAACCAATTATGATTTCATCAACGCATGGAATTGGAGTTGGAGATTTATTAGATAAAATGATTTCTGAAATGCCAAAAATTGAAGACGCTGCAAAAGATGATCGTACAAGAATGGCAATTATTGGGAAACCAAATGTTGGAAAGTCTTCGTTAGTTAATTCTTTAGTTGGTGAAGACCGAATGATTGTTTCAGAAATTGCTGGAACGACTTTAGATGCAGTTGATTCAAATTTACAAGTTAATGGGAAAAAATATACTTTAATTGATACTGCTGGAATTCGTCGTAAAAGTAAGGTTTTTGAAACAATCGAAAAATACAGTTATTTACGTTCACTAACAACAATCAATAGTGCTGATATTGTTTTGCTAATGATTGATTCATCAGTCAAAATCACTGATCAGGATACCAATATTGGTGGACTAGCGTATGAAGAGCGGAAACCAATTATTATCATTGCTAATAAGTGAGATTTAGTTAAAGATAAAGAAAAGCAAATATTGAAAAAAGAAGACGAAATTAGAGCTTATTTTAAATATTTACAATATGCTAAAATTATTTTTGTATCTGCTCATGATAAAACTCGTATTGGAAAAATCTTTGAAGCTGTAGAAGAAGTTAAAGAGGCTTTAAACAGAAAAATTAAAACATCAGTATTTAACGAGGTATTAAACCGGGCACAATTAATTAATCCCGCACCTAATCATAATGGTGGAAGATTAAAAATTTATTATGGTTCGCAAGTAGAAGCTTATTTACCAACATTTGTAATGTTCGTAAATAATCCTAGCTACGTTCACTTTTCGTATAAGCGTTTTTTGGAAAATCAAATTAGATTACAATTTGGATTTGATGGTGTACCAATTACACTACTATTTAGAGAAAGGAAATAATTTATGAACAAAAATATTACAATTATTGGAACTGGGGCATATGGAACAGCATTGGCAAATGTTTTGGCTGATAATGGTCATAATGTTTTAATGTATGGTATTGAAGAAAATCAAGTCAATGATATTAATATTAATCATGAAAATTCGTTCTTTTTTAAAGATGTAAAAATTAATTCAAAAGTTAAGGCAACAACTGATTTAGTAGCAGCATTAGAAAATACTGAAATTTTGATTTTGGGAGTACCTTCTTTTGCAATTAGAAGTGTAATTCAAGATATTAAAAAATATGGTAAAAATGAAATGATTATTGTTAACACTGCAAAAGGTCTTGATGATAAAGAGTTAGGGTTGTTATCTGATGTTGTTAAGCAAGAATTTGCTGGTACAGGCTTAATGAAGCACTATACAGCACTATATGGACCAAGTGTAGCGATTGAAGTCGTTGAAAGGAAACCAACAGCATTAATGTTGGTAGCTGATCAATTTGAAGTTGCTGAAGAAATGACTAAAATCTTTACAAATGAGTACTTTTTTGTATATCCTTGAGATGATATTGCTGGATGTGAAATTGGTGCAGCTTTAAAGAATACTGTGGCAATTGCTGCGGGAATTTTTAGTGGTTTTAAAGCTGGTGATAATGCTCAAGCATCATTGATTACTTTGGGATTAAATGAGATTTATACTATTGCAAAAGAATTTGGAGCAAAGGTTGAAACTTTCCTAAATTATGCTGGATTGGGAGACTTAATTTTAACAGCTTCATCAGTTAAATCTCGTAATTTTAGACTAGGAGTAGCAATTGTTGAAGAAGGTGATGCTAAATCTGCTTTGGCAAAGACTAAATATACTGTTGAAGGAGTAGCATCGGCAGAAATTGCTTATAAAATCTGTAGAAAAATGAAAATAAACAGTTCGCTTTTCGAAATTATATATGAAATTATATATAATAATAGTAGGCCAATATCACTGATAAATAATGTTTTTAAAAATGTGAATATGGTTTAAATAAAAACACATTTATTTAAAGTTAAATTAGATAAGAGGGAAAATATGACAAAAAAAGAATTAATTGAAGAAATTTTAACTAACGAAGATATTTCAAAAACTCAATGTGAAGATATCGTTAACGCAATTTTTGAAAAAATTGGTAATGAATTAGCTTTAGGGAAAGAAGTATCAATTGCTGGATTTGGTAAATTTGGTATTAGTGAAAGATCATCACGTGAAGGTATCAATCCAAGTACAGGTGAAAAAATTACTATTAAAGCTTCAAAAAGTGCGAAATTTAAACCAGCTAAACAATTAAAAGAAACACTAAACAAATAAGAAAAAAACATATAAAATAAAAAAGTAAGGGTTTTAAAACCTTTACTTTTAATTTTATCCAAGGAGACAAAAATGTTAATAGATCTGCTGAAAAAAGGCGTTATATCAAAAGATAATTTATTGTTTGATAACTACAAAAAGATTGGTTTAAATGAAAACCAAGTAATGATTGTAAAAATGATTATGCATATAAGCAAAAGTGAAAGTAAGTTTGTTACACCTAGAGTTGTAGCAACTAAAATGACACTAAGTGAAACTGAAATTGAAAATGAAATTGAAACTATGATTGAAAAAGGTTTGGTTAAAATTGTTGCCAAAAATATTGATTTTTCCCCATTGTTTATAAAATTAGCAATATCTTCAGAACAAGAATATTTAGCTCTTGAGGATAAAACTTTTATTGCAACAATTCAAGAACAATTATCATTTGAGCTTGAAGAAGAACAAATCAAAGAGTTAGCAAATATCATTAATGTTAATGTTTCAAAAAAACAGTTATTAGAAATTTTGAGTTCTGAAGACACAATTAATACTTATGGAGAATTTGTTAAGCGTATTGGTAAATTGATTAATAACAAACCAAAGGGAATTACGAAATTTAATTGATTAGATAATTAAGATATTTCAGATAGTCAAGTTTTAACTCGTAAGTCAAATAAAGCTTATAGGCATTTTCCTCAAATCATTGGTAGGGAACACGTTTTTTAATTGTTAAAACATAATCTTTAAGTTTCAAAAAGTCAATTAAAAAAAACTCTTCATATTTACCAAAATAAATAATAATAAATCCAATGCCTTTAAAATTACAGACATAAGAAAGTTTTGATTGTTGATTTTTTCGTAATGCTTTGAAATCAAAATAATCTTGATAAGTTTCTTTTGCTTCAAATTCAAAATATTGTCCTTGATAAACACCAATATAGTCGCAGTTAAAACTTTTTTTAAAATTAGCATTTAAAATTTTTTTATTGTTAGTTTCGACTAAATTAATGTTAGTCGGAATTTTTGTGACTAGACAAAGATTTTCTTCCAAGTATTTTTGATTTGTGATGTTGATAATTGTTTCTAAATATTGTCCTAAATTGTTGATCGGATACATTGATTCACCTCAATAAGGATTAGAAAAATGCTAAAATTATTTATGAAAGTAGGTATTGTATGAAAGTTAATCCAAAGTTAACCGCAGAAGAAATTTTAGAAACTGAGTTTTTAGTTGAACTTAAAGGTTACAGAATTGAAGAGGTTGATGATTTTTTAGATACTATCCGTCAAGATTACATTTTGTTTACAGAGACTTTAAAAATTTTGGAAGCTGAAAATCAAGCACTTAAAAATGAAAATCAAAATCTGCTTCAAGAGAAAAATGATTTAGTTGTTTTAAATAAAACATTAAAGTCTGAAAGTCACGCCAAAGAAATTGAAGAAGTATCAAATGGAACCTTCATCAAAAGAATTGCTAATATTGAAAAATTATTACATGACGTTGATAAAAATATTAAAAAAATTAAAAGTGATAAATAAGAGTATTTTTTAAACAAATATAACTTGTTGTTTAAAAAAGTTAAAGCACCAATTTTATAGTAAGAACCGAACAGCAACCGAACAGCAACTGAACAGCAGTTTTAAAACATTTTAAAATCAAATTATTAATAAATTTTTGCTCATAAAACGACCCTATAAACAACAAGTAAAAAATTAGAAACACCAAAATAGTCTAATATGAATAAAACATTGGTCTGTAACTTTATTTAGAATAAAGTTGCAGAGGCCAACTTATTTTCGAAAAACAGGTGTAAATTGCATGAAATCACAAGAGAATTTTCCTTTTTGGAACATACTCTTGTTTTTTTTTTTTTTGTTAAAGTCTATTTTGTAATTGCCTTATCAGTCAAACAAGAAATGCCAAAAATTTAAATTTCGTCTTGTTAAATTGAGCACTAACAAGATATTTGAGCGATTAAATATTTCAAGAAATTTGAATAGTTAAAAAGGGGACAATATGAAAAAAATTTTAACGATATTAGGAGCTATTACATTAACGGCTTCAACAGGTTTAACAGTAGTTGCATGTGGAACTACTAAAACTCCTTCAATTCCGCCAACTGATGAATCAATCAGAGAGTATAAAACAGAATTGAACAACATTTGAAATACAGTTTATAATCAAAACGCCGATAAATTTGTACGTGAAATTAAAACTAGTGGTGATTACGAAAATTACAGCCTATTTAATTTCAACTATTTAAATGAAAAATATGCTGGAGAAAATAACAAAATTTTTGATTTGTTTGATAATATAGACAACAAGGATAATAAATCTATGATGATTAGTGACCTTGATCTTATATTTCCAAAACAGGAATTTGCTAGTTTAATTCAATCTAATTTAGCAACTGGAGCAAACGCAGTTAAATATCGAAATATTTACATGGGATCTCCAGAAGCTACTTTAGGGAATTTCAAAGTTTCTGAAAATGAAGACTTTACTTTAACAAGAGTTCACGCTAAAAATACAGTTACAGGAACAAAAGAATTAATTTACTCAATTAATGTAACAGTTAGCAAAGATATGTACTATAAAAATATTCAAGGAATTACTGAGTTTTATGGTACTGTACAAATACCATTAAAATTGTTAATTGGTAGAGAAGGTAAAACTATTAACTTTATTGATAAAGTAAGTACTAGTTTACCAAAAACAATGATTAATAATGGAAGCAGCAGTTTTACTAGTACAGATATCAAGAAATTGATTCCAAATTTTAAAACATATACTGGTTCATTAGATGTATCTTTAAATACTTTACTTAACACTGAAGATTTCCAAAATAATATTTCTAGAAATATTGAAGAAATTAACAAAGATGAATTTGATTACAAATTATCTTATGGAAGTAAAATTGCTGATCCTGCCGGAATTAAGGTTATTTCAGAAATGCTTCAAAACAATACTGAAACTAAGCAACAATTAGAAACTAAAACTATGTATGATCTTCAACGAAATCCGTTAGCAAATAGCTTAATTTTGAAAAAAACTGAAACTGATGTTTTAGAAGAAAAACCTGCTATTTCAATGATTGAAGAAGTAGTTGTAGACGCTAATGAAAAAATAACTGATTATGAAGATAAATTAAGAGTACTATTAGATTTATACATTTCTAACAAAGACCTAAAAGAAGCACTAATTTTATCTAGTTATAGTTTTGGATACTTTAGACTTCAAAATATATTTGTTGATTTAGATGATGATACAAAAATTGAATTTCCAACAATTGTTGTTCCATGAACATACCAAAATGATGTTCTTAGAAATGGTCGACGTTCTAACAAAAAAGAAGGTTGATTATATTCAATTTATGAAGCCTTTAAAATTGTTAACAATGATGTTATGAGAACAAACTCAAAATTGGTAACATCAAATGATAACAATCCATTAGGAGAAGTTGGAAGCATTTTCTCACTGTCAACTGATGCTGTTAAAAACTTGAAAGAATCATTCTTAAGACCTTGAACTTCAATTCTTTCTGATGTATCTAATTCGTCTTTCAAAGATTGAAATTCAAAAGACAATGGTGGAGCAACAAATTTCAGAATTTGAAACCACGATTTAGCAACAGGTGCTATTTCACTAGACTTAATTGGAAATGATAAGTCTACTAATAGAGATAACATTATAGCAAAAAATAGTTTATATGACTTTGATTCTTTCTCAGCTAAAATTGAAAGTATTCAAGGTGAAGATAAACGTCAAAATACTTTAACACCAACTGATACATCAAGAACTAGCGATGGTTTAGATGCTTATAGAATGATGGTTACAAAAACTCGTTACAACAGTTCTCATGCTAATTTTGCAATGAATAATACTTCATCAATTTATATTCCATACAAAACAAATGATATTATTCCAAGTATTAATAATTACCAAATTAACTTAGGATGAATGAACTTTAACTTGTTCTTACCATTTGATGATGGTGAATGATTTGATAACTTTGTAGAAAATAGCGATAAAACTTGAAGAGGTGAACAATACATCAACTTAAGTAAAGAGAAAAATTTATTTGCTGATTCAACTAATAATAATCACTTCAATTGAACTGCCGAAAATCCTTATAAGTTTGACAGAACAAGTAGTGCTAATGCCGGAATTTATCAATTAGCAAATAGACCACTATTCTGATTCCCAAATAACTAATAAGAATTGAGTAACAAATAGTTTAAAATAATTGCTTACTAACAAAGTAACAAAAAACTTTAACAAAACCTTTATCAATCTAATATGACTTTAAAAAGGTCACAATTAGAAAGAAAAAGGTTTTTTTGTCATTTCATTTACATTTATCAGCTTGATCAAAACTTTAGTTGAAAATTAAATAATTTATTTACCATTCTTTTAAAGTATTAAAATAACCAATAATAAGATAAAATAAATAGGAGATTTTGAGGGTCAATCGCTATACTTGAAAAATAGTATAGAGGAAAGTCCACGCTTGCACAATCTGCGATGATTGTAGTGATTATGCTAGTTGAAACAATAAAACTAGGCAATATTTTATATTGACGGCTTAACTAACCTAAGGGCAACTATGGTGATGTTATTAAAGTGCCACAGAGACGAGTAAAGGGAAACCTGGAAATGGAACGCGGTAAACCCCATAAGCAAGAAACTCAAATTTTGGTAGAGGAGTTTAACTAATAGAAATGAATATTAGTTAGAAGCGAAAGCTAGATAGATGGTTGACACTGGAAACAGGACAAAACGTGGCTTATTATCAAAATCTCAACATATTTTTTAATAGTTCGTGGTGATAAAATGAATACTAAAGTAAAAGAAATAATTAAAATTCTTAAAACAAAGAATTTAAAGATATCTGCTTGTGAATCATTTACAGGGGGATTATTTAGTTCTATTTTTACTGACGCTCCAGGCTCAAGCGCAGTATTTGTTGGATCATTTGTATGCTACAGCAATGAGTTTAAACTTAAACAAGTTAAAATAGCAAAACAAATTATTAAAAAATATGGTGTCGTCTCGCAAGAATGTGCAGAAGCAATGGTTATCAAAACTAATCAAAAACTTAAAACAGATATATGTATAAGTTTTACGGGTAATGCCGGACCATCAGCATTGGAAAATCAACCGGTTGGCTTAAGTTATATTGCAATTTGTTATTTAGGAAAACAATGAACCTTTAAGTTTTTTGAATCTAATTTAAAACGTGAAGAATATAAACATCGGGCAGTTATGTTTGCACTAACAAAAATTATTGAAATTCTCCAATAGTTTTTGTTTTTTTTCTAATTCTTATTGGAATGGAGAAAAATATGAGTAATATAAATTTAACAAATAGAAAAGGGGCTTCTCAAAAAATGAGCAAAGATAATCAAAATATTTGAGAAAATGAAACTCTTAAAACAGTTTTGAAAGATATTGAAAAAAGTTTTGGTAAGGGTGCAATCATGAAACTAGGAGATAGTGATGACCTAAATATTGAAACAATTTCTTCAGGAAGTTTTTTGATAGATCAAGCAATTGGAGTTGGAGGATATCCTAAAGGTCGAATTACCGAAATTTTTGGACCAGAGTCATCAGGGAAGACTACTTTAGGATTGCATGCGATTGCACAAGCCCAAAAAGCTGGTGGGACTGCCGCATTTATTGATGCTGAGCATTCGTTAGATCCGAATTACGCAAAACGATTAGGCGTTGATATTGATAATTTATTAGTAAGTCAACCCGATCATGGAGAGCAAGCTTTAGATATCTTAGAATTGCTTGTGAGATCAGAAGCATTATCAATTATTGTAATTGACTCAGTAGCTGCTCTTGTTCCAAAGGCTGAATTGGAAGGCGAAATGAGTGATCAATCAATTGGGTTACAGGCTCGCTTGATGTCGAAAGCATTACGTAAGCTAAACGGAGTTATCTCAAAAACAAATACTGTAGTAATTTTTATTAATCAGTTACGAGAAAAAGTTGGAATCATTTTTGGAAATCCTGAAATTACCCCAGGAGGTCGTGCATTACGCTTTTATTCTTCAGTAAGATTAGAAGTTCGTAAGGGTGAACAAATTTCTGTTAATGGTGAGGCAACAGCAAATAAGATTAAAGCTAAAGTAGTAAAAAATAAAGTTTCAGCACCATTTAAAACTGCTTTAATTACAATTAATTATAATCAGGGAATTGATCGTAATAGTGAAATTTTAGAGTTGGCAACTTTATATAAAATAATTGATAAAGCAGGAGTTTGATATTCTTATGAAGGTGAAAAAATTGGCCAAGGAAAACAAGCAGTAGATGTTTGAATGAAAAATAATCCGGAAAAATTAGCTTTGATTGAAACAAAGGTTAGAGAATTAAGCAAATAAGCCAAACGTTGTTTGGTTTTTATTTTGATAAAGACTATAATTATATGTGCATGGTAAAACATGTGTCCACGCTTTTTAACAAAGGAGTTAAAAAATGATACAAACAATCATTATTGTGATTTTAACAATTACAATAATTGGTGCAGTGAGTTTTATTGTTTGAATGTTGGTTTCAAAAAGCCGAAAACATCAAATTAGTAAAGCCATCAAAGCTGCAAAAAATGAACGCAAACAAATTCTTGGTAATGCTTACCGAGAAATAAATGATTTAAAACAAGCATTTGAAAAAGAAAAACAATTTGAATTGCTAGAAGTTACTAATGAAAAGCAACGTATTAAAAATCATCGATTAGAAATTGAAAAAGATCGTGATCGACTAGATTTAAAAGAAAAACGTTTAGAGTCAAAAGAAAATGATTTAGAAAAACGTGCCAAAGAATATGATAAACGAATTTCGGAAATAATTAGTTTATTAGAAGAAATTTCAGAAATGAGTAAAGACGAAGCTAAGGAATTATTACTTAAAAAAGTTGAAGAAAAAACAGCTAAGGAATTAAGTACCTATGTAAAAAACGCTGAGTTAGTTGCTCACTCAAAAGCTAAAACCATTTCAGATCAAATCATTATTGGAGCAATGGAAAAATACACAACAAATGTTGTTAACGAAAAAACATCCAATATTGTAAAACTTCCCTCTGATGAAATGAAGGGACGTGTGATTGGTAAAGATGGTCGAAACATTAAGGCATTTGAGCAATATGGAGGAGTTGATATTTTAGTTGATGAAACTCCTGGTGTTGTAACAGTTTCTTCATTTAATCCAATTCGCAGAGAAATTGCTACTCGAGCGCTGGAAAAGTTGATTGGAGATGGAAGAATTCAACCAGTTAAAATTGAAAGTGAAATTGAAAAGCAACGTCTTGAATTAGAAGATATTATTATTGAAACAGGATATCAAACAATTCGTGAATTGAATATCTCTGATATGGATATTGAGTTAGTTAAATTAATAGGACGTTTGAAATATCGAACAAGTTATGGACAAAGCGTTTTGATGCATTCAATTGAAGTAGCAAAAATTGCAGGAGCAATTGCTGCAGAGTTAAAATTAAATATTAAAGAAGCAATAAGAGCAGGACTTCTTCATGATATTGGAAAAGCAGTGGATTTTGAAGAAGAAGGAAGTCATGTAATACTTGGAGTTACAATTGCAAAAAAATATGGGGAAAGTGAAATTGTAGTAAATGCAATTGAATCTCATCATGAGGATGTACCCAAAAATAGTGAAATTGCAGCAATTGTATCAATCGCCGATTCGATATCTGCTTCTCGCCCAGGAGCACGTAATAATACAATTTCAGAGTTTATTTCAAGAATGACTGAAATTGAAAAAGTCGGAAATGATATTCCAGGTGTTAACCAAACTTATGCTTTACAGTCGGGTCGACAAATTCGGGTAATTGTTGATCCAATGCAAGTTAACGATACTGAACTTTATCAAATTATTGAAAAAGTCAAAGAAGGAATTTTAAAAACTGTTGTAGTTCCCGGAGAAATTACTATTACTGTAATTCGGGAAAAACGAGAAATTTACATTATCAAATAAAAAAAACTGTTACTTTGCAATAAAAGTAACAGTTTTTAAATTCAAAACTCTTTTGTTATTATAGTTAACAATAACTTCAATAGATTTATATCCCACAGCTTCCAGAATTAATTTAAATTCTTCAACTCCATATCAATTAAGATTAAATTGTTGAGATTCTTGAGAGACAACTTGATTGTCTTTCAATAATGTATAGTCAATTTGAGAGTATGTAGTTTGTTTAAGTCAATCAATTTCTTTTGTATGACTTTTTAGCAAAATAGTTTCAGTTGAATTAAGCGGATAACTATATTCATGAACCTGCCCACTTTGATATGAAGTTGGATAAATTAAATCAATATAAATTTTTCCTGAAGCTGTTAAGTGATTTTTAAAATTTCCTAAAATTGCTAGCATTTCTTCACGGTCTTCAATTAAGCATAAACTACCATTAGGCATAATAATTGCTTCACATTTTTTTGCAAGTTTAAAATCTTTTAAGTTTGCTAATATCAAATCAGTTTTGCAATTATAGTTTTCACAATTTTGTTGACAAATTGTTAGCATTTCTTGAGAAAAATCTAAACCAATAATTTCAATGCCCTTGCGCAACAAAGGAACTAACATTCTTCCGTTGCCAACGCCTGCTTCTAATATTAATCCATCGAGAGGCATTAGTTGATTTGTATAAAATTCAATATCTCCATCAATACTAGTTCCCGGAGGTTTTGTTAAATTGTAAATTTGTGAACTCAAACTTCCATAATAATTTTTTTTCATCTCAAACTCCGTCTATAAAAAGATTATATCTAAAAGAAAATCAAGTAAAATATTATTGGAAGTGATTTAGATGAAAAGTGTTGAAGAAGTTGTAAGAGAATTGATTGCCAGTAAATGTTCAAATTCCACGTTAACTGAAAAAAAAGAATTTGAAACAATTCGTCATTTGATACATGATTCAGAAAAAGCATTATGCTTAATTGTCGGATTAATTGATAACGATCCGTGATTAATATTGTTAAGCGACCAAAGAATTATCATGGTTCAAAAACAGACAGAAACAGGAAGCATATTTAAACAATACGGTTTAGAGCAAGTTAAAGATTTACGACTTGACAGTTTTGGTGAAATGGCTGCATTAACTTTTATTTTTGAAGATGATAAGTTATTTAAAGCTGATTATTTAAGTTTAAAAGATGCTAATGAATTTGGGCGCTTGCTGGTTAAAGCGATTGAAATTTGAACTAATAAATTAAACCAGTTTTTGATATAATTAAAAAACAAGAAGTAGAAATAAAAAAAGGAGAACAACATATGGCATTTGGAGATTTTTTATCTAGAAGAATGAAAAAGTCGATTGAAAAAAATATGAAGCAATCGACTTTACATGCAGATAATATTAAAGAAACATTGCGAGAAATCAGATTAGCATTACTAGAAGCCGATGTTAATGTTGACGTTGTTAAAGCATTAGTTGCTAATATCAAAGAAAAAGCTGAAGGTGGTTATATTGAAGAAGGAGTTAAAGCTCATCAACAAATGGTTAAATTAGTTCATGAAGAATTAATTGCTGTTTTGGGAAAAGA
This sequence comes from Mesoplasma seiffertii ATCC 49495, assembly GCF_000518725.1. GTDB lineage: Bacteria > Bacillota_I > Bacilli_A > Mycoplasmatales > Mycoplasmataceae > Tullyiplasma > Tullyiplasma seiffertii. The sequence goes on from NZ_KI912485.1 coordinate 57,753, forward strand.
GAATGCTCCGTTAAACTTATCAAAAAAACCAACAGTAATTATGATGGTTGGATTGCAAGGATCTGGGAAAACAACAACTACTAATAAACTGGCATATTTACTAGCTAAAAAGAATGCTAAAAAACCTTTAATGGTTGGATTAGATATTTATCGTCCAGGAGCTATTGATCAGTTGGTAGAATTAGGTCAAAAAAGTAATATTCCGGTATTTGAAAAAGGTAAACAGTCACCATTAAAAACTGCTAAACAAGCAATTGAATTTGCAGAAGAAAATGGACATGATGTTGTTTTATTAGATACAGCTGGTCGTTTGCAAATTGATAAAGAGTTAATGAATGAACTAAATGAGCTAAGAAAAACAACGTCACCAAGTGAAATTCTATTAGTTGTTGATGGAATGATTGGACAAGAAATTATCAATGTAACAAATGAGTTTAATAAGTTATTAAAACTAACTGGTGTAGTTGTTACAAAATTAGATGGTGATGCTCGTGGGGGAGCAACTTTATCAATTTCTTACATGACAAAATTGCCAATTAAATTTATTGGTGAGGGTGAAGGTATCAGTGCGTTAGCACCATTTTACCCAAAACGTATGGCTGACAGAATTTTGGGAATGGGTGATATTGAAACGCTTTTTGAAAAAGCTGTGGAAAATATTGATGAACGTTCAATGCAAAAAACTATGAAACGTATGTTTATGGGTCAATATGATTTAGAAGATTTACGTAACCAACTTGGACAAATGGCAAAAATGGGGTCTTTAAGTGGTCTTATGAAAATGATCCCTGGTGCTGGTAAATTATCTGAAACGCAAATTGAGGATGCTCAACGTAAATTAGTAGTTTTTTCAATCATCATGGACTCAATGACTTTAAAAGAACGTCGTGAACCGAAATTATTAAAATCACTAACTCGTAAAAACCGTATTATTAAAGGGTCTGGACGCACAGAAAAAGAGTTTAATGAACTAGTTAATAATTTTGAAAAAGGTAAAAAGCAAGTTATGGAAATGACAAAGATGATGAAACAAGGAAGAATGCCTAACTTTGGGGGCAGAGGCTTTGGAGGCTTTTAATGAAAATTAAAATCCTTTGCTTTGGCAAACTTGATAAAAATTTTTTTGCTGAAGCATTTAATGATTATTCAAAAAGAATATCAAAATTTGTTGATCTAGAAGTTATTGAACTTAAAGAAGAGTTTGTCGGTGAAGAAACTAAAAATGCTGAAGTCAATTCAAAATACTTAATTGAAAAATTAGAAAAACTTCGTGATTATCAAGTTGTAGTTTTGGATGTAAAGTCTAAACAAGTTTCATCCGAACAAGTTGCTCAAATAATTGCTGATAATAAAAACTATAAATCAGGAAAGTTGGTATTTACCGTAGGACCTAGTGATGGATATTCTCAAACGTTTTTAAATAAGTATTCACAAAAAATTTCATTGGGTTCAATAACTTTACCCCATCAGCTTTTCAGGGTTATATTAGCTGAACAGATTTACCGGGGATTAAAAATAATTAATAATGAAAAGTATCATAAATAATTTATTAAGGTGTTAAGTTAAATTACTTGACACCTTTGTTTTTTTTATGTATGATAATAAAGGTTTAAAAAAACAAGAAAAATATAGGAGGTATACTATGGTTAAATTAAGATTAAAAAGAATTGGTAAAAAACAAGCTCCATTCTACAGAATTGTAGCTGCTGATTCTCGTGTTAACCGTAATGGACAATATATCGAATTAGTAGGTACATTTGATCCATTAAAAAACGAAGTAAAAATTGATAAAGAATTAGCTTTAAAATGATTACAAAATGGTGCTCAACCAACTGATACAGTTAGAGATTTATTTTCAAAAGAAGGTGTAATGAAAGAATTACATGAAGCAAAATTAGCTTCTAAATCTGGACAAGAGCCTAAAGCTAAAAAAGAAAAACAAGTTAAAACTGCTAAACCAGCTGCAAAAAAAGTAGCACCTAAAGCAGATAAACAAGCTGAAGCTGAAAAAGCTGTTAAAGAAGCTGCTGCTAAAGTTGCTAAAGAAACAGCTGAAGCTGAACAAGCAGCAATGGAAGCAAATAAAGCTATCGAAGCTGCAAAAGCCGCAGAAGCAATTGCAGTAGCAAAAGCAAAAGAAGCAGAAGAAGCAAAAGCACTTGCTGAAAAAGAAGCTAAAGAACAAGCTGAAGCTGAAAAAGCAGCTAAAGAATTAGCGGCTAAATATGCTAAAGAAATTGCTGCATCAGAAGCAAAAACTGAAGCTGAAAATGCATTAGCTAAAAAAATGTCTACAAAAGAAAGAGCTGAATTAGATGGTTCAGCATCAATCGATGAACCAAGAAGTGAATTACAAAAACATGCTAATAAAATGCGTGCAATTGCAATCGCAAAAGACATTAAAATTAAAGATTCAAACTTAAGAGATATGACAAAACAAGAATTAGTAAAATTCATGAAACAAGTATCTGTTAAATTAAACAAATAAGAATTTCAAAATAACAAATAGTTAAAATTGACTTTGAAACTTTAAACCCAAAGCTCAATTTGAATAGTGAGGTATAAGAATGAATTTGGAAAAAGATTTATTACATATCGGTACTATTGTTAATACCTTTGGAACAAAAGGGTTTGTTAAAGTAGTTTTGAACAAAGATATTGAAGTAGTTAACGATTTAGCAACAATTAAGTTATTATTTGTTAAAAATACTTCAGGTGCTCTTCAACCTTTAAGAGTTGAAAAAGCAGAACTTAAAAGGGAAACTTTATTGTTTAAATTTCAGGATTTGAATGAAATTAATCAAGTTTTAAAACTTAAAGGATTATTAATTTATGGTTTAATATCAGATGAAATATTTGAAATAAAGCCACTTTTGGAATCTTACCAAGTAATTTACAATCAAGAAGCCGGAGAAATTATTGAGACATTTAATAATGGATCTCATGAGGTAATCAAAGTGAGTTTAAATAACACAAAGCCATTTTGAGTTCCCCTAGTTGAGGTTTACCTTGAAACAATAGATTATCAAAATGAAGTAATTGTTTTAAAAAATTTGGAGGAATTGAAATAATGAAATATTCAATTATCACGTTATTTCCTCAAATTATTCAAAGCTATATTAGTGAGTCAATCATTAAAAAAGCAATTGAGCGTGAGCTAATTGATTTAGAAATCATTGATTTACGAAATTTTACAACTTTGGCACACAATCAAATTGATGAGTATCAATATGGTGGTGGACGAGGAATGGTTATCATGCCTGAACCAGTTGTTAAAGCAATTGAATCTGTTAAAACACCATCTTCTTTAGTAGTTTTGACAACTCCACAGGGAAAACCTTGAGAGCAGCAAGATGCTAAAACTTATGCAAAAAATTATGATCATATAATTATTCTTTGTGGTCATTACGAAGGGTTTGATGAACGTGTATTAAAATATGTTGATCAAGAAATTTCAATTGGTGATTATGTATTAACAGGTGGTGAGTTACCAGCTTTGGTAATCTTAGATTCAATCACTAGATTAATCCCTAATGTCATTAATCAACAATCACATGAGCAAGAAAGTTTTGAGAATAATTTATTGGATTATCCAGTTTACACGAAACCATATGATTTTCGTGGAGACACTGTTCCAGATGTGTTATTGAGCGGTCATCATGCAAATATTCAAAAGTATCGCGATGAACAGCAATTATTAGTAACATTGAAAAAACGACCAGACTTAATTGATGAGTCTAAATTAAACAAAGTTCAATTAGAACTATTAAAAAAATTAAAACCGAAAGGAGAAAATTAACATGGCTACAAAAGCAACAAAAACAATGAAATCAAAATATGATATTGTAAATGATCAATTACGTAATGATTTACCAGATTTTACTTCTGGAGATACAATCAAAGTTGATGTAAAAATTAAAGAGGGAGAAAAATTCCGTATTCAATCATTTGAAGGTTTAGTTATTAAAACTCAAGGATCTGGAATTTCATACTCAGTTGTTGTAAGAAAAATGTCTAACGGAGTATTTGTGGAAAGAACTTTCCCATTACACTCACCAATTATTGATACTGTAACATTAATCAAACGTGGTAGAGTACGTCGTGCTAGAATTTACTACATCAGAAAACTTACAGGTAAAGCTGCAAGAATTAAAGAAATTATGCCAACTAAAGCTGAAACAGAAGCAAAAAAAGAAGCAAAAAAAGCAGCTAAAAAAGCAGCCAAATAATTTTACAAAAATGAGCATTCTTGTTCATTTTTTTGTTTTTTAAGCACGAAAAAGTTATAATTAAAAAAGTTAAGAAGAGGTGTAACCATGGGTGCAGAATTTAATTGATTTCCTGGCCATATGAATAAGGCATTAAAAGAAATTGAAAAACGAATTCCAATTGTAGATCTTGTGATTGAAATTGTCGATGCTCGAGCACCGTACTCATCACAAAACTTTACATTTCGTAAGCTATTAAAAAATAAACCTGTTTTGTATGTAATGTCAAAAGGAGATTTAGCAGATCCTGAAATTACTAAACAGTGAATAGAGTACTTTAAACAAAAAGGCCATGAAGTATTATTATTAAATGATAAAAATCGTAATATTGTTAAAGAATTAATTCAGGCGATTGACCGTACAACAAAAGCAAAGCAAGAACGCGACCGAGCAAGAGGATTGGTTAATCCATTAATCAATGCATTAGTAATTGGGGTTCCTAATGTTGGGAAATCAACGTTTATTAACCGAGTTATTAAAGATAAAAATGTTAAGGTTGGAAACAAGCCAGGTGTTACTCGTGGAATTCAAACAATTAATTTAAATCAACGAATAACCTTAATGGATACTCCAGGGGTATTACCAGCAAAATTAGAATCAGAAGCAACAGCTACTAACTTGTGCGCAATTAATTCTATTCGAGAAGATGTTTATCCAAAAGAACGAGTGGCTGGTCGCATATTGACATATATTTTTAACAATTATGAAAATGTTATCGAACAAGAATATAAAATTAGTCCACATCTCCAACGTCCAATAGAAGTTTTAGATACTTATTTATTATTTGAAATGATTGCTAAATCACGCAAATGATTTTTAGCTGAAGACATGCCAGATGTTGAACGAGTAATGACAACTTTGCTAAGAAAATTTGCTGATGGGGAAATTGCAAGAATGTCATTTGAAAAACCTAATGAAATAGTTCCTGAAGAGATTGAGAAGACTGTTAAGGTTAAACCAAATGATACTGGAGATATTACTAGTCAATGATAGATAATAAGCGAATTTTATTTGATGACGAAATTCGTCAAAACTACAAACTTCAAATAATTGCCGGAAGTGATGAAGCTGGTCGAGGAGCAATGGCAGGACCTATTGTAGTTGCAACAGTAATTTTACCAGCTACCTATCAAAACCCTTTAATTAAAGATTCTAAGAAACTTCCCGAAAGTATGCGAGAAAGTTTATATGAAGAAATTACTCAAATAGCACTTGATTGAAAAGTTGCTGTCTATGATTCATTAGCAGTAGATGAGCTAAATCCTAAACATGCTAGTATTCTGGGAATGATTAAGTCAATCGAAGAATTGTCAGTTAAGCCAGAGATTTGCTTAATTGATGGAGAAAAATTACCAATTTCAGATTATCAAACTTTACAAATAATTAAGGGCGATGATTTAAGTCAAACGATTGCTGCGGCATCAATCATTGCAAAAGTGACTCGTGATCGAATTATGAAAAATTATGCAAAAGTTTATCCGCAATATAATTTTGATAAGCATAAGGGTTATTGTACAAAAGATCATTACCAGCAATTAGAGATACATGGGATTACAGAAATTCATCGTCAATCTTATAAACCAGTTAAAGAGGCAGTCTTACGAGATTTACTAAAACAAAAAGGACACTAGTTTGTCTTTTTTTGTTCTTGAATATATGAACGATAATTTGTTTTTTATTTTGTTATTCAAAAAGGACTTTTTTGGCAATGGTAAGTCTAATACTTGATGCCAAAGGGCAAAAAGGAGAATTATGAATTTAGTAAATATAATAGGTCAAATTGAAGGCGACGCAGAAGTTGCTTATACATCTAAAGACGGATCAAAAAAACTTTATAAGTTTATTGTAAAAGTTCCCAAACCATTTAAAAGCAAAGCAGGTCGTGAACATGAAGACTTTATAAATATTAAAGCGTGATCTACAGCTGTCAAAGACGAATATGCCTTACACGACCAAGCGATTGTAGGGATTGAAGCTAGAGTTCAATCATTTGGTAATGCTGAGAGTACACATTATGGTAACGAAATCGTCGCAAATCGAATTATTTATTTAAATTAATGGACAATGTTTTATTATATTTTTCTTTAAAGTACAATGGAGATTGAAATCAAATATATGATGCTTTAGAGAGAAAAGAAAAAATTGATAGTGATGTTTTGCTAGAATTGACGAGTTCTTTTAAAACTCCATTTATAACTATCTTAAGTCCGTTATATCCAAGTCATTTAAAGCAATCGCATAAACCACCATTTGTATTATTTTTTAAAGGAAGTATTTCTTTAATTAATAATTATCATCAAATTTTAGGTTGTCCTGATTCTCAAGCTCAAAATGAGTATGGCAAACAAACCACTGAACATATTGTTTCCAAACTTATAGCCGAACAACGAATCATTCTAACTGAAAGTTCCAAACAAGCTTCAAACTTTATTCTTAATTTGGGCATTAAAAATAAGGGAAGGTTAATTATTGTAACTAAAGAGAACCTATCTACCTTTGTCGAGAGTAATTTAGAATTGATTGCTCAACTTAATAATCTTGATTACTTAATTTTATCAGAATATGAGTCTAGCGAAATTGAACAATATGTCACTGATTCAAAAGAGGATTATTTATATCGACTATTGATTGGAGTTTCCAAAGCAATTGTAATTTTTCAATCAAATGAAAATGTCAAAGTTAACAAAATTGTTAATCTCGGTTTAGCCGATGGCAAAGATATTTTTGTAGTTCCAGAACCAATTTTTTCAAAATACAAGATTAATAATAGTTTGATTAAGCAAGGGGCAAAATTGATTGAATCGGGCAGTGATATTTTAAATGATTTATAAACAAATCCCATTACGGGATTTGTTTTACTTTATAGCATAAAATCGTTTAAAATGATAAGATTAATACAATAGAAAAAAGGTGAAGAAAATTATGTCAGAAATAGATCACATTGAAGATGCCCAAGATCATGAGAAGTATACAAGATCTTCTTCTCCAAAAGACCATATGGAAAAAATTTTAAATCCTCAAGAAGAGGCAGCAAGAGAATTTGTTGAATCTTCAAAAAGATTTAAAAAGGCTGGGAAAGGGTCATTTTATAAACTTGTTTTTAGATATATGATTAGAAACAAGTGATGAACAATTGGAATTTTAATATCAGTAGTTATTGTTGCGGTTTCAACAGCAATTACGCCAAAAATTATTGAGCAGTTAATGCTTTCTGTAGAATATAAAATTAAAAATAAACTTGATTTAGACTCAGCAAATAAATGATGAGGATTACAATGACAATCGGTTGTTTATATTCAATTAGGATTTTTAATATTATTAGCGGCTTCAACATATTGCTCACAATGAATTGCAGGAATGTTGGGAAAACAAATTGAAGTTGATTTGCGAAATGATATTACTAAAAAATTAATTGAGTTAGATATGTCATATTACTCTGATAAAAAAATTGGAGAAATCCTAACAAAAGTTGTTTCTGATACTCAAATTTTGGGAGAACAAACAGGAATTATTCCGGTTACTACTTTGACCGCGTTATTAACTTTAGTTTTTTCAATTATTTCATTGGCAACAATTGATGTAACATTGACTTTTGTTGCGATTGGATTATTTGTACTTATTTTTTCATCTTTTGGTTTAGCATATATACCTTTGAAAAAGTTATTGTATAACTTAAGAAAATCAATCACTAAAACAAATGGTAGCGTTATTGACCGTATTAATACTGTTAAATTGATCAAAGCTTCTGGAACTGAAAAATATGAATCAGAGCGTTTTGTTGAAATGCATAAAGAGTACCATGATAATTATAAAAAATTAAATTATTCTCAATCAGTAATGTTGACAATTTTATTTTTGGGTATTAACTCAATTCAAATTATTTTAATTGTAATTGCTGCTTCTTTATACAAAGATACACCAGATTATTTAAAATTAATTTTGCCTTCATTAATCATTGCAATTGGAATGATGATTGGACCAATTATGGCACTTTTAAGAGTTGTTGTTGGGTTAATGCAAGCTGCAACTGCTGCAACTCGTATTGAGGAAATTTTAGAAGAAAAAACTCGCTTCAATAATCATTTTGAAGATAAACAAGGAATTCACATTGATAAAATTAGTGGAGATATTCATTTTAAAGATATTACATTTTGTTATCCTGAAAAACCTGATAAGGTAATCTTACCTAACTTTGATTTCACTTTAAAAGAAGGGAAATCATATGCTTTTGTTGGAGAAACCGGAGCAGGAAAATCAACAATTTCAAAATTACTTTTAAGATTTTATGATCCAACTAAAGGACAAGTTTTAATTAACAATAATATTGATTTAAAAGATGTTTACTTATCATCATATTTAAATCATGTAGGATATGTTGAGCAAGAACCATCAATATTATTAGGTAATGTTTATGACAATGTTCGTTATTCTAGATTTGAGGCATCTGATGAGGAAGTTATTAATGCATGTAAAAAAGCTGAGCTTCATGAATTAATTATGAGTTGACCAGAAGGTTACAATACAATTTTAGGTGAACGTGGATTTATGTTATCTGGAGGTCAAAAACAACGTTTGGTAATTGCCAGAATGTTTTTAAAAGACCCTAAGATTTTGATTTTGGATGAAGCAACTTCAGCCTTAGATAATATTGTTGAAAAAGAAATTCAAGGAAAATTGGATGAACTAATGAAAGGGCGCACAACAATTTCAATTGCGCACCGTTTATCAACTATTAAAAATGTTGATCAAATTATTGTATTAGGACCACAAAAAGGAATTGTTCAAATTGGAACATTTGAACAATTAAAAACAACACCAGGTCATTTTAAAAAGTTATATGATGCTGGTCAGTCTAAAAATGATTTATAGAATCGAATCTAGAAAGGGAGATTATTATGACGAAACAAAAAAATAAGTTAAATTCACTTTTTAAATTCGATAGTGATAAAAAATTCACATGAAAAAAAATGGGTAGTTTCATTAAAATTATGAATGAAGCAGCCAAAGATAATATGTTTTTATTTCTATCAATGGTATTTATTACCATTTTTGATGCTTTATTAGCGGCTTTGTTACCAATAGCATCATCAGAAATGGTTAAAATTTTACTAAACAATGGAACTCCTGGATCTTTTTTAGGAATGACAATGTACTGATATAGTTGAATTTATGTAGTACTAGTAATCATGTCAGTGATGTTAGTAGCAGAATATTTTACTAACGCAACAATTGGACTTTTTTCAGTAAAAATTGAGGTTATGCAACGTAATAAAATTTTGATTTCGTTAGTTAACCAAGATGTCGAATTTTTCTTTGACCATGTTTCAGGAAATATTATGACTCGTTTAGTAGCAGATACTCAAGGATTATCATTGGGAATTCAGCAATTTGTAACAAATATTATTTATTGTGTTACGGGATTAGTAGCATCACTAACAATTTTATTCTTATATGGACAATTTTTAGTAGGTGGAATTGCACTAGGTTACATTTTTGCAGTAATTATTATTGCAACAATCATCTTTATCTTTTTTAGAAGAAAATTGATTATTGCATTTGATATAAAACGTGATGTGGATACTGACATGACAGATAGAATCGCAAATATTTCTTTAATTAAAGCTAATGGTTTAGAAGAATACGAGATTCAGCGTTTAGAAAAAATGAATAACAGATATAACCGTTCAAGTGATGTTGTTGTAAGTTTATCAGCACTATTAAACTTATGAATTACAATAACAACTTCATTTTTATCAACTTTTATTATTATCATTGCTGCATTAAAAGCTATTAGTGGAGATCAATCAATTATGAGTGATTTAGTATTAGCGTTACCATTGCTTTCACAAATGGTTGTAGCAATTGTAATGTTAGTTCCAACACTACGTGCAGCAGCTCGTGCTTCAAATAGTGCTGATCGAATTGGACAATTAACTGAACCAATTCCCGAAATTGACCCAAACCTTGAAAATGGTAAGCTAATTTCATCAATTGATGAAATTGAGTTTGTTAATCTTCAATTTGCTTATCCAAAGAAAAAAGAAAAAATTATTTTACCGACAATGAATTTTACTTTTAAAAAAGGTCGTTCATATGCCTTTGTTGGTGAAACTGGATCTGGGAAGTCAACAATTGCTAGATTATTATTAAGATTTTATGATCCAATTCAAGGAGAAATTATCATCAATAAAAAAGATAAATTGACAGAGTTAAATTTACCAAATTATTTAAGTCACGTTGGTTATGTGGAACAAGAACCTCAAATTTTCTTTGGTGACTTTTATGAAAATATTCGTTATGCAAAATTTGATGCAACTGATGAAGAAATTTATGAAGCATGTAAAAAAGCAAAGTTACATGACTTTATTTTAACTTTACCAGAAGGATATAAAACAATTTTAGGTCAAAGAGGATTCTTATTATCAGGGGGACAAAAACAACGTTTGGTTATTGCCAGAGTATTTTTAAAAAATCCTGATTTAATTATTCTTGATGAAGCAACTTCAGCGTTAGACAATATTGTTGAAAAAGAAATTCAGGCTCAACTAAATGAGTTAGTTGTCGGGAAAACAAGCGTTACAATTGCGCACCGTTTATCAACAATTAAAAATGTCGATGAAATTATCGTCCTTGGTGCAAACGGAACAGGAATTGTTCAGACTGGAACATTTGAGGACTTAATTAAAACTGAAGGTCATTTTAAAAAGCTATATGAAGCAGGATTAATGAAGTAGGTATATATGAAAAAAATAAATATTATTGGTGCTGGTCTATCGGGATCAGAAGCAGCCTATCAATTATCAAAAAGAGGATACTCAGTTAATCTTTATGAAGTTAAACGTTTAAAAAGAAATTCGGTTCAGGTTACTAATAACTTGGCCGAATTAGTTTGTTCTAATTCATTAAGAAGTGATGATTTGCTAAACGCTGTAGGAACTTTAAAAGAAGAAATGCGTTTGCTAGATTCTTTAATTATTAAAGCGGCAGAATTTGCAAGAGTTCCTGCGGGAGGATCACTAGCAGTTGATCGTGAAAAATTTTCAGAATATGTGACTAAGGCATTAAACGATAATCCTTTAATAAATATTATTGATGAGGAAGTAAGTGAAATTGATAATGAAGCAGTTACATTAATTGCTTCGGGACCACTAACAACTGAAAAAATGCAAAATCAAATTAATGACTTATTAGGAAAAGATGACTTTTATTTTTATGATGCAGTAGCACCAATTATCACAAAAGACTCAATTAACATGGATATTGCATTTAGAAAAAATCGTTATGAAAAAGGGGAAACAGAAGACTATATAAATTGTCCAATGACAAAAGAGCAATATGATCATTTTTATAATGAACTTATTAATGCTGAATTAGCGATTGGTCATTTAGAAGGCGAAGATTCTTTTAAGTATTTCGAAGGATGTATGCCAGTTGAGGGAATGGCCAAACGAGGAGAGAAAACCTTATTATTTGGTCCAATGAAACCTCAAGGACTACGTAACTTAGATGGAACAACTAATTATGCTGTTGTTCAATTGCGTCAAGATGATGCTAAAGATAGTTTGTATAACATTGTTGGTTTTCAAACAAACTTAAAGTGACCTGAACAAAAACGTGTCTTTAGTTTAATTCCTGGATTAGAAAATGCTAATTTTGTAAGATATGGAGTTATGCACAAAAATAACTTTATTAATTCTCCCAAAGTTTTAAACAGTTTCTTGCAATTAAAAACTAATAGCAATATTTTCTTTGCTGGGCAAATAACTGGAGTAGAAGGATACGTAGAATCAACTGTTACCGGAATTATTGCTGCGATTAATATTGATAAATATTTAAATAATCAACCACTGGTTGTTCCACCGTCATCAACTGTTACTGGTGCACTAATAAATTATATTAATAAGGCTTCAACAACTAACTTTCAACCAATGAAAGCTAATTGAGGAATTATTGATGAAATTGATGTTGATAAACGTAATGGAAAGAATGCCAAAAAAGAAGCATATTCTCAAAGAGCACTTGCTGCAATGAAAGAATTTATTGATAAAATTTAACTATAAGGAGATCATATGTTAAATCGCCAAGATTCTATTTTTTGAGTTTATTTTAGTGAACTGGCTAAAAAAACTTCAAATCCAATTTATAAAAAAAATAGTATTGATTTGAAAACTCGAGTAAACGAGATTTTCAATGTCACATATTACGGAATTTTTCAATATCAGTTGGTAAAGGGAGAAGCAATCTCAATGATTCCTTCTGAAAAAATTAAAGATCTTTCACAATATATTATTAACAATTACAAAGTTCTACATATGTTCACGTATCAAAACAAAGCCCAAATTAGTAAGTATGTTAACATGAGTGAAGAGGACCGTTTGTTTTTATCAGAAACCATTGAGAAATTTGTAATTCCTTATATTAATGATAATTCTTTTTATACTAAGGATTCATTTGCCGCTAGTGCTAATGCAAAATTTACAATTTTAACAACATTGGCCTTTAAACATGAGTATGATATTAACTATATAAATTCAGCTAAAACAAGACAAATATTTCATGGTTTAAGTTATCCATTATTAATGACAATGTTAATTTGTGATGTCACAAGACCTGAGGAAATGTTTGATCGGATTAAAAAAGTTTATACACCGGCAAATATTGATAGAGCCCTATTATATGGCAGAGATTTAACTAGCGAAGAACATGAATATATTTCACCAGAGTTAGAAAAAATTAACCATGAAGATGATTTTTTTGGATTCATTGTTAACTTCCAAGAAAAAGAATGATCGCAATTGTCTTTAAACGAACGCTATAAGTATCTATTTCAATTATCAAAATATACAGCGCTATTTTTAAAAGAAAATATTAAGTCAATCGAAGCATTTGGAAATGAAGAGGAAGTTTTAGAATTAGTCTATAACTACTTACCAGTTTTATTATCTACAAATCAAGAAAATTTGGAAGTGGAGCTAAATACTTTAGATAGTTCTAAAGCTCAAGTTAAGGAATTCTTATTACCTTATTTAAATAAAGATCAAAATATCAAACAAATTTGACAACATTTAAATAGTATTAAAGATTACAAACATTTACGATTTGCATTTGATGATTTAGTTGATTTTGTATTTAATGTTAAATACGCAACTGCATACTTAGAATTAGTTTATCGGACAAAAAGAAACAATGGAATTATTGGAGATTTCTTAATTGATTGTAAAAAAGTAGCAATTGTTAATACTTTAAAGTTTTATAAACAAGAAAAAGATCAGAGTTATAGTTTCGTTTATTCAAATGTTAAATACAATATGATTAACTTAGACATTAAAAATATTGAGCGATTATTAACCCCAGTTAACCGTTTTCAAGAGTTGGCTGACAAAAAGTCTGAGATGAGTATTATGTTACGAATAATATCTTTAGTATTGGCAATGGAACCTAAAAGTGCTCGTCAGTTTGGATATTCTTGACAAATTTTTGTAAAGTACTATATTATTGCCTTTGGTCCTTACAAAAAACAAAAAGCTGTTTTTGATAACAAGACATTTAAAACAGTAGAAGCTAAGATAAATAAGCTTCTTAATCAATATGAATTCTTAAAGCAAAAGGAATTAGTAATTGATTCAATTTACTTAATCTATAAATTAGCAAATTTTAAAAATTAATTTTTTAAATCTTTAAATTTCATAATAAAAATGGTATATTTTTATTATGGAATTAATTATGCCCATGTAGCTCAGTTGGATAGAGCACGCGCCTTCTAAGCGTGAGGTCGGAAGTTCGAGCCTTCTCGTGGGCACCACTTTAGAAAAGACAGTCGTGCTTAGGCATGACTTTTTATTTATAAGATAGAAGGAGTAACTAATATGAATTTTTATGAAGAGATAATTATTGAAATTACCGAACTGATTGATAAGAAAGATTATGATCAAGCAATGAGCATAATTAATCAGGAATTATCAATGCCATATGTTCCTGCAGAAGTCGAATTAAAGTTATTACAATTAAAAAAACAAATTATCGATTTAAGTGATGATTTAATTAAAAGAAGTGGTGCCCAAACTTTTAGCATTGAAGATATTCAGGCAATGTTAAATAATGACAAGGATACAATAGCTCAAACAATAGCGATTAATAATATTGAAAAAATCAATATTCGCTTGATACTTGAAGATATTAAAAAGTATTTATTAAATCCTCAAGTGGTTGCTCAAAATAAAACTTTTTTGTTGCTTGCTTTATTAAAGCAAGATTTTAATATGGACTTACAAGTTTTTAAGAATGGCGAATATTTTACTATTAATCCAGCAAGTTTAAGCATTGAGAAAATTGATCAAGAGATTCAAACAATTACAAACATAGTTGATCAGTCTTTGGGACAAGAAAACCCATCACTAGCAGAAATTGCTACAACAGCATTATTCTTATACTTTTTTAATAGCTTTCCAAAAGTAGAATTAGAGCAGCCTTATGAAGCCGCAGCAGCAATTATTTATTTAGCCTATGAAATGTCAGGATTAGAGTTTAAAATAGAAGAAGTGGCAAAATGATTTGAAATTGATTTAGAAGTTGCTAATCAATATGTTCAACAGATTAAAGAAAGCGGGGCTTTAGAAAATGCAACAAATTAATTTTGAGCGCGATAGTTATGAAAATTTTAACGACTATAATGATCTAATGGTGCAAGCTTTTGGGATTGGATGCTCTTTATGCGAATCTTCGGAAATCATTTTAGTTTTAAAAGATTCACCTATTCCAATAGGGCGCTTAATTAAACAACAAGCTAAATCTTTATCTGATGAAGAAGTTGAAAAGTTAATTGCCGAACCGTTGCAACAATGACAAAAATTTGATGATTTAAATTCAGAGGCATTGAAGCCAACTTTTTTATGTGCTGAATGTTTTAATACTTTAAATATAGAAGGAAAACTATAAGCTATGAAGAAAAACCTAAAATTGTTTGAATTTTTAACGATATTCACGACAGTCATTGGAACGATGGTCGGAGTTGGAATTTATGTTAAGAATGATAATGGCGCAGGACATGTTTTAAATATTGTTCAAAACCCTTATATTGCAATTATTTTATGAATCATTATGGGAACGATTGTTGTTTCACTAATGATTGTCTTTTTAGAAATTGCTTCGTCAACTTTAAAAACCGGAAATGGAACGGTTGCTGCCTGAATTAATATTTTTATAGGTCGAAGACTAGCATCAATGGCATCATTATTTTATATTTTTATTTATCTACCGGTTAATTACGGATTCTTTGCGATTTTAATAGTTGAATATATTATTACAGCTGCAGGAGTTGAACTTCAACAAGCCAATCAATTAATGATTTTTTTAGGCTGTGGAATTTTTATGATGGTTTTATCAGCCTATGTAAATTCTTATAAAAGAATTGCTGGCAAGAAAGTTCAAATTTATGGAACTTTTTTAAAGTTTATTCCGCTGCTTTTAGTTTTTATTGCCTTGTTTATTCCTGATACAGCGTGAGGAGTTATTTTTAACACGCAAAAACCAATTCCGGGGACTAATCAAGAAGTACCTTCATGAAATACATCATTTGAAAAAATTAATGGAGCGATGATTTTAGCAGGATTTTCACCAATTTTCTTTGCTTTTACTGGTTTTGTTTATGCCGCTAATATGCAAGCTGAAACCCAAAATAAATCTGTTGTTTCAAAAGCAATTTTATCAGGAGTTATTTTTGTTGCATTTTTTTATGCATTATTAGCAGCAGCCTTATTTTTAGGATCAAAGGATGGATCAGTTGTTGGATTCTTTGAATATATGTTTAGTGGATTTAAAGACATTGAACATATTAGTCCAAATGTTCGTCAAGCTTCAATTTTAACAGCTAATATTATTTTGGTAATGGTATCGTTTTTGGGATTAAATAGTTATACTTTAATTGGGCCAAATTTTGCTCATACTGATATCAATACAGGATTAATATATTTCAATAATAAGCCAATTAAGCGTACAACAGCAGGGATTTTACAAATGATGATTTCGGTTGTCTTTTATATCCCGATGGTGACAGTTTCAATTTTAGTAAAAAATCAGCCGACCTTTTTATATGATCAAATTAGTAATGTAGCATCAATGTTAGATTTCTTTTTATATCTTATTTTGGTAATTGCTGCTGTCAAAAATCGGTTCACTAAAAAGGTATCAGTTGACAAAGTTAAGTCATGAGTATTTTTTGTATGTTCGGGATATGCGATTATTACCTTAACCGTATTATGTGGTTATTCATTTTATAATTACTTTACTGAAGATGCAACTTTAGCAATTGTTTTTGGAGTAATTATCCTGATGAACTTGGGATTATTTACTATTAATGAAATTATGCTAAGTAAAAGTAAAAATAATCCGAAAAATCAGCAATTATCTGAAACTAACATTAATAAACCAAGTAAAATATATAGAGAATAAAAACTCAGGAGGAAAAAGCAATGAAATTTATCGATACTGCTAAATTTAATATAAAAGCGGGTAAAGGTGGCGATGGTGCAGTAAGTTTCCACCATGCGCTTTTTGTTCCTAATGGAGGTCCAAATGGTGGTGATGGTGGTAAAGGTGGCGATGTCATCTTTGAAGCCGATGGTGGAAAACACTCATTATTAGATTTAAAACTTCAAAAAACTTATGCTGGTCAAGATGGTGGTAAAGGTGATATTAAAAATATGCACGGTGCTCATGGAGAAGATCGCGTTGTCAGAGTTCCAGTAGGGACTTTGATTATTGATATTAATACAGGGGCAATTTTAGCTGATTTGGATGAAGACAAAAAACGCGTAGTCGTTGCCAAAGGTGGTAAAGGTGGTAAAGGGAATGCCCGTTTTGCTAACTCACGTAATAAAGCTCCAACTATTTTTGAAGCTGGAGAACTTGGCGATGAATATCAAGTACGTGCTGAATTAAAAGTTTTAGCTGATGTTGGTTTTGTTGGATTGCCTAATGCCGGTAAATCAACACTACTACGCGCAATTTCAAATTCAAAACCTGAGGTTGCTGATTATGCCTTTACAACTTTAAACCCTCAATTAGGTGTCGCAAAAACTGTTAACGGTGAAACTTTCACAGTTGCAGATTTACCAGGATTAATTGAAGGAGCCAGTTTAGGTAAAGGATTGGGTCATCAATTCTTGAAACACATTGAAAGATGTCGTGTTATTTGTCATGTTATTGATATGTCAGGTAACTATGGTCAAGAAGACATTATTAAAAATTATGAAATGATTCGTAATGAACTGCGCGAATATAATTTGAATTTAGATCAACGACCAGAAATTATTGTGGGAAACAAAATGGATCTTGACGAAGCACAAATCAATATGATGGATGAAGAAATTATTAACTACTTTAAAGATAAAAATTTAATTCAAGTATCAGGAATTAATAAGGGAAATACTCAAGAGTTATTATTAGCAATTGCCAAAGAACTAGAAACAGCCAAATATATTCCGTTATGAGAAATGGATGGCGAAGTTGCCTCTGATGTTAAAGTTTATACTTTTGATGAAAAGGAAGAAGATATTCAAGTAATCAACCGCGGAAATGGTCGTTGAGAGATTGCTGGAGATACTGTGTTTAAAATTTATCAAAAACTTCCAATTTGAACGCATGATAACTTATTATTATTTAATGAAAAATTAAAAAATATCGGAGTTTATGATCAACTACGTGAGCGTGGAATTCAAAAAGGTGATATGGTAAAAGTCTTTGAATATGAAATGGAGTGAATGGATTAAAATGAAATTAGAAAATTATTTGGACTATTTAGTTGAGTTTATTCAACAAACAGTTAAGGCAGCAAATGCTAAGGGTGTAATTGTGGGGATTTCTGGAGGAATTGATTCAGCAGTTGTTGCGAATCTAGCTAAAAAAGCTTTTCCAGATGACTACTTAACAGTATGAATGCCAATTAATTCAAGTCAAGAAGATTTTGATTGTGCTCAAGAGTTAATTAAAACAAATCAATTAAAATCTGTGTCTGTTGATTTGAAAGCAACTTTTGAAGAGTTTAAAACAACAATTAATAATGTTGATGAAGCGTCAGCTTTAGCACTTGCTAATGCAAAAGCTCGTTTGCGAATGACAACTTTGTATACCTTGGCACAAACTCATGGTTATTTAGTTTTAGGAACTGATAATTTAAATGAATGACATATTGGATACTTTACTAAATTTGGTGATGGGGGAGTGGATGTCGTACCGATTGTTCACTTATTAAAAAGTGAAGTTAGAGCAGCTGCGAAAATTTTGAATGTTCCAGCTTCAATTATTAATCGTGCTCCAACTGCTGGTTTATGAGAAGGCCAAACTGATGAAAAAGAAATTGGATTTTCTTATGATGAAATTGATCAGTACTTATTAGGAAAAAACAATAATTCCGAATTAAAAACACGAATTGATCACTTACATAAAATTAGTGAACACAAACGTAATATGGCAGTTGCACCATTAGAATTTAAAAGAGAACAAAAATAACAGCCAAATGGTTGTTATTTTTGTTTAAATGATAAAATATATTATATAAAAATGAATGTAGGTGGTTAAAATGATTTTAGGTGTGCTAAATAATCCTAATGCAGGAGTAAATATTTTTGGAATCCCAATTTCGTTTGCCCTAATATTTTATACATTTGTTATTTTGGCAGGATTTTCGTTGGTAATTTATTTACTAAATTTATTTTTGCGAAAAAATGAATTTAAGAAAGCTACTAAAATAAATGACGAAGAATTTATTAAAATGACTACATTAGAAGCATCTAAAGCAAATATTGACACTGAAATTGCTTCAATTATTAAAGACCGCAAAGAATTAACTAAGATAGAGCAAAAAGGAGAATAAGTATGGATAACTCATTACAAGAATTTGATATAACTAGTAATCAACAACCAAATCCCTCACTTGCTCGCTCAAATAGTCTTAGAGGTCGTTACAAACAAAATGAGCATGTCAGAGAATTGACACCTAACTTTACCAAAAAAGAATTAGATGCTGTCGAAATCCCTAATGAAATTGCTAAAGAAATTCGTTTAGAAAAGTATCGTATTTTTGGGATTAATATAATGGGATTAGTATGTTCTCTTGTTGCAGCTTTTTTTATTACCTTATCAATGACTCAAAAAGATGGCACAAACTTTTTAAACATTGCTGATGAATATATTCCATCACCAGTGGGAATGTTCTTTTTATTAGGTTTTGGAGTCTTTTGTTTAATGATTGCTTTTGTTGACTACCGTCACATTATTTTAGATGTTAAGCGTTATAAAACTGACATTCTTATGGGGAAAGAAAAAATCCCTCACTTCTTAATTAGAAATTATAAGTCATTGGTAACAAGACCATATTATGTAAATTGAATTGCTTTTTCAGTATATTTTTTTGGAGGAATTATTATTGGAATAATGTATGCAATTAAAGCAGCTACAAAAAATAATCAGAAACCTTTAGAAATGAATACTGAAATTATTATTATGATTTGTTTATTAGTAATAACTTTAATCATTCAAGCCTTGTCTTTAGTATTTACCCGTTTAAGAAAAGGAAATATTGATGTTTATTATGGATATGATATCGTACCTTTTGAAGAAACTAAAGAATTGCGAAAACGTGCTAATCGTACATGCTTAATTATTTTCTTTGGATTTCTAGCAGTAATCTTGTGCTTTGTAATAATTCCGATGATGATTATTCGAAAACGATCAGGGAAAAAAATCGTGCCATTTATTTAAGAAAAGCAGCTTTATTAAGCTGCTTTTTTAATTAGCACTCTACCCTTGACTTTGCTAATTATTAAAGTTAAAATATTTAAGAATCATAAAAGATTCAAATTAATGGAGGTATTATTATGGAATTTCAAGAAAAAGGAAAAGAAGTAGACGCATTAAAAAAATATACTCGAGATTTAACTAAAGATGCTCGAGATGGAAAGATTGATCCAATTATTGGAAGAGATGAAGAAATTTTACGAGTTATTCGTATTTTATCTCGAAAAACTAAAAACAATCCTGTTCTAATTGGAGAACCTGGAGTTGGTAAAACAGCCGTAATTGAAGGACTAGCTCAACGTATTGTTAAAGGTGATGTTCCAGGCATTTTAAAAGATAAAAAAATTCTAGAACTTGACATGGGAAGCCTAATGGCTGGAGCTATGTACTTAGGAGATTATGAATCACGTGTTAAAGGCATCGTTAATGAAATTAAGCAGTCAAATGGAGAAATAATTTTGTTTATCGATGAACTACATTTAATTGTCGGAGCTGGTAAAACTGGTGGTGGCAGTGGAATGGATGTTTCAAACTTGTTAAAACCTGCTCTAGCAAGAGGAGAGTTAAAAGCGATTGGAGCAACAACTTTAAATGAATACCGTGAGTATATTGAAAAAGATGCTGCCTTAGAAAGACGTTTTCAAAAAGTTTTGGTCCAAGAACCAACACCAGAAGAAACAATATCAATTTTGAGAGGATTAAAAGATCGTTTTGAAACTTATCATGGAGTGAGAATTCATGATAATGCGATCGTAGCGGCTGCACAACTTTCTTCAAGATATATTCCTGATCGTTTTTTACCAGATAAAGCGATTGATTTAGTAGATGAAGCGTCAGCAACAATTAAAACTGAATTGGCTTCAGTTCCAACTGAATTAGATCAAATTAATCGAAAAGTCATGCAACTAGAAATTGAAAGCGCCGCTTTATCAAAAGAAAAAGACGATAAATCAAAAGAGCGTTTAAATGAAGCCCAGACAGAATTGCAAAGTTTAAAAGAACGCCAAGTTATATTAACTGAAGAATGAGAAAAAGAAAAAGCTGAGTTAAATAAAATCAACTCATACAAATCAACAATTGAAAGCTTACGTAATGATCTTGAAAAAGCTCAAACTGAGGGAAATTATCAACGTGCTGGAGAAATTCAATACTCATTGCTACCTGCAGTTGAAAAGCAATTAGCAGATGCAGAAAAAGCTTCAAATAATAAAATGTTAAGTGAGGAAGTTACTGAACAAGATATTGCTAAAATTGTTGCTCGTTGAACGGGAATTCCAGTTGATAAATTAGTTGAAAGTGAAAAACATCGACTTTTAAAAATGAACAGTATTTTAAGAGAATCAGTAAAAGGTCAAGATGAAGCTTTAGAAGTAGTTTCTGAAGCAATCTTAAGAAGTCGAAGTGGAATTAAAGATCCCGAAAAACCAATTGGGTCATTTCTATTTTTAGGTCCGACAGGAGTGGGAAAAACTGAGGTTGCTCGTTCTTTAGCAGACTTAATGTTTAACTCTCCAAAAAGAATGATTAGATTTGATATGAGTGAATATATGGAAAAACAATCAGTATCTAAATTAATTGGAGCTCCTCCAGGTTATGTTGGATATCAAGAAGGAGGCCGTCTAACTGAAGCTGTTCGTCGAAACCCTTACTCAATCATTTTGTTTGATGAAGTCGAAAAAGCACACCCAGATGTCTTCAATGTTTTACTTCAAGTTTTAGATGAAGGACGTATTACGGATTCTTTAGGTAAAACAGTTGATTTCAAAAACAGTATTATCATCATGACATCAAATTTAGGTAGTGAATATATGTTAAATGCTACAAAACCAGAAGATATTAATGTTGAGTTAATTAATAAACAATTACAACAACATTTCCGTCCAGAATTTTTAAACAGAATTGACAATATTGTAATGTTTAACCCATTATCAAAAGAAGTTGTTAATGAAATTATTGAAAAACTTTTAAATGAACTTACTGTCCGTTTAGAAAAAGACAAAAGTTATTTAATAACATTTTCTCAAGCTGCTAAAAATAAAATTTTGAATGAAGGATTTGATCGTCAATATGGAGCAAGACCTATTAAACGTTTTATTGAGAAAAATGTTGAAACCTTGTTGGCAAAAAACATTATTCAGGGAACACTTGAAGAAAATAAAAAGTATGTCATTGATGTAAACCAAACAAATGAATTCGTACTTGAAAATTCACTTAAATTAAATTAAAATTAGCAATATAGATTTAAGACTGCTAAAATTATTTAGAAATGGGTGATCAAATGCTAACAGAAAGACAATCCTTAATTTTAAAAGTAATTGTCAAAGAATATATTGATAAAAATCAACCAGTTGGTTCAAAGCGAATTTTGGAACTTTTAGGAATTAATATTTCATCAGCAACAATTCGAAATGATTCTGCGGTTTTAGAAGAAAAAGGTTATTTGGAAAAACAACATACTTCTTCAGGAAGAATACCATCAACTAATGGTTATCGTTATTATGTTGATTACTTAATGGAACGAACTGAAAATGAAGATTTAAAAGAATACTTAAAAACAATTTTTCACTCTCGTGGAGTCGGAATTGATAATGTTTTGGATGAAGCTTCAAAGATCATTAGTGAATTGACTAAGATGACAGCAATTGTTTCAAAGAAAGAAAATCTTAATGACGTAGTTTTGAAGAAAATTGATTTAGTACCGCTATCAAATACGATGGCATCAGTTATTTTTGTTTTATCAAATGGAACTATTCAAAAAAAAGTTTTTAATTTAGAAAATGTATCGTTAAATGATTTAGCAATTTCAATTAAGTTATTTTCGGATAACTTAATTGAAACTAATATTCAAGACATTGAAGCTTTAGCTGAAACGATTAAACCAATACTTGAAGAAAGCGTTAAAAATTATGAATATGTTTTACAATCATTTTTAAAAACTATTTTACAAGGCAAAGATGAGAAAAAAGAAATTTTTGGGATGAAGTATATGTTAGAAAATCCAGAATTTAATGATACACAAAAGTTAAAAAATATTATTAATTTAATGGATAAGATATCGCCATTTGACTGATATGAAGTGACTTATGAAGCAAATCAACAAAAGAATAAAATTAGTACCAAAATTGGATCAGAAATTTCTGAAGATAATGATGATGTAGCAATTTTGGGAACAGAATTTATTAGTCAAGACGGGACAACAACTTCACTAACTCTTGTTGGACCAAAGCGTGTTGATTATTCACAGGCCAATCAGTTAATTCAGGTGCTGATTGATATTATTAATGGAAATGGAGATACATAGTATGGCTGAAAAAAATAAAAAGAACAAAGATATTGAGGCAAATTTAACTGAAGAAAATTTAGTTGATAAAAATTTGGAAGATGATTTACCTAAAGCAGAAGAACCAACGCTAGAAGAATTATTAACAACAAAAGACCTTTTGATTGAAGAACTTAAACAACAATTAAGTGAACAAAAATTGCTAAGAGCAGCAGATATTGATAACTTAAATAAGTTTAATAATAAAAGGTTGATTGAAATTCGAAAATATGGGGCGAGTGATTTAGCTTTAGATATAATTAAACCAATTGATTTATTAAAGAAAGTTCTTGAAAGTTTACAAGGAAACGAAGCATTCAAGAATTACTTAACAGGATTTGAAATGGTTGTTCGTCAAATGGAACAAGCATTGGAAAATAATGGAATAACATTAATTGAAGTTAAATCAGGAGATCAATTTGATGATCAAATTCATAATGCTAATGAAGCAGTTGAAGGAACTGAATTTCCCGAAAATACAATTATTGAAGTCATCAGCAACGGATATAAAATTCATGACCGTGTTTTAGTCCATGCACTTGTCAAAGTAGCAAAATAAAAAGGAAACCTAATCATGGCAAAAAATATTGAAAATGTATATGAAATACAAGATTTAAGTAAGATCGAAATTAGCGAAATTAACAATTTATTAGATAGTGATAAAACACTCTTACTTGCATTACGTAAAGGTGTTCATGTTGAACAATCTTTAAAAGAAGGTTACTCACAATATTTGAAAGCAAATGTTGAATTAAAAGAAGCAAAACCTAATTGCGGAACTTGTGGTTGTGGTGAACCTGCAGATATCTTAGTTTATGCTTGAAGATAAACTAGTAAAAATTAAAGAATAAAAGTAAAAAGAAAAAGGAGATAAAAAATATGGCAAAAGAAAAAATTATAGGTATTGATTTAGGAACAACTAACTCTGTTGTTTCAATTATGGAAGGTGGTCAACCAATCATCTTAGAAAACCCTGAAGGTCAAAGAACAACTCCATCAGTTGTAGCATTTAAAAATGAAGACATTATTGTTGGTGGAGCTGCTAAAAGACAAGCAGTGACAAATCCAAACGTGGTGATTTCTGTAAAGTCAAAAATGGGAACAACAGAAAAACTTGATGTTAATAATAAAAAATATACTCCAGAACAAATTTCAGCAGAAATTTTACGATACATGAAAAAATACGCTGAAGACAAGTTAGGAGAAAAAATTACTAAAGCTGTAATTACTGTACCTGCTTACTTTAACGATGCTCAACGTAAAGCAACTAAAGACGCTGGTAAAATTGCTGGTTTAGAAGTTGAAAGAATTATTAATGAACCTACTGCAGCAGCATTAGCTTACGGATTAGATAAACAAGATAAAGAACAAAAAGTTTTAGTTTATGATTTAGGAGGAGGAACATTTGACGTTTCTATCTTAGAGTTGGCTGATGGAACTTATGAAGTTTTATCTACAAGTGGAGATAACAAACTTGGAGGAGATGATTTTGATCAAAAAGTTATTGATTGACTAGTTGAAAAAATTAAAGCTGAATCAGGTGTTGATCTAAAAAATGATAAAATGGCATTGCAAAGATTAAAAGATGAAGCTGAAAAAGCAAAAATTAACTTATCTTCACAATTGGAAGTAGAAATTAACTTACCATTTATTGCAATGAATGCTGAAGGACCAGTTTCATTTTCAACAACATTGACAAGAAGTGAATTTGATAAATTAACTAAATCTTTAGTAGATAGAACTTCTAAACCTGTTCAAGACGCTTTAACAGCTGCTAAGTTATCAGCATCTGATATTGATGAGATTTTGTTAGTTGGAGGATCTACAAGAATTCCCGCTGTGCAAGCCTTAGTTAAATCATTACTAAACAAAGAACCAAACCGTACAATTAATCCCGATGAAGTAGTTGCTATGGGAGCAGCAATTCAAGGAGGAGTATTAGCTGGTGATGTAACAGATGTTTTATTATTAGACGTTACTCCATTGTCATTAGGAATTGAAACAATGGGAGGAGTATTTACTAAATTAATTGAAAGAAATACTACAATCCCAACAGAAAAATCTCAAATATTTTCAACAGCAGTTGATAATCAACCAGCTGTAGATATCAATATCTTACAAGGTGAAAGACCAATGGCAGCAGATAATAAATCATTAGGTCAATTCCAATTAACAGGAATTAAACCTGCACCTAAAGGTACTCCACAAATTGAAGTAACTTTTAAAATTGACGTTAATGGAATTGTTAGTGTAACTGCTAAAGATAAACAAACTAATGAAGAAAAATCAATTACAATTTCTAATTCAGGATCACTAAGCGATGAAGAAATCGAAAAAATGATTAAAGAAGCTCAAGACAATGCTGAAGCAGATGAATTGAAACGTAAACAAATTGAGTTAAAAAACAAAGCTGAAAGCTACATTAATATTATGGAATCAAGTATGGCTGAAGCTGGTGATAAAGTAACACCAGAACAAAAAGCTGAATCTGAAAAAATGATTTCAGAAATTAAAGAGTTATTAGAAAAACAAGACTATACTCAATTAGAACAAAAAATGCAAGAGTTGGAACAAGCAATGGCAGCAGCTGCAGAATTTGCAAATCAACAACCAACACCTGAGGCTTCAGACAATTCCGATAATTCAGAAAATAATTAAAAGTTAAAAACTAACATTAGTTAGTTTTTAATTTATAGAAAGGTAATTTATGGCAGATAAAAGAGATTACTATGAAGTCTTAGGAGTTAGTAAAACTGCTACAGAACAAGAAATAAAGAAGGCCTATCGAACATTAGCCAAGCAATATCATCCAGACGTTAATAAAGCTGAAGATGCCGAAGAAAAATTTAAAGAAATTAATGAAGCGGCTTCAGTGCTATTAGATGCTGATAAACGCGAAAAATATGATCGTTTTGGTCATGCTGGTGTTGATGGACAAGCTGGAAGTGGATTTTCTGGATTTGAAGACTTCTTTGGAGGAGGTTCTTCATTTTTCGGAGATATGTTTGGAGATATGTTTGGTGGTAACCAACAACAACGTCGAGGACCTGCACGTGGAGAAGACATTGTTATTGAGCTAACCTTGAACTTTAAAGAGTTAATGTTTGGGGTGAACCGTGAAGTTGCTTTAAACTTATTAACTAAGTGTCAATTGTGTAATGGAATTGGTGCACCAAATGCTTCAGATATTCATACATGTCAGCGTTGTGGTGGAAATGGAACAATTCTAACTCACCAACAAATGGGACCATTTCAATTTCAATCACAGGCAACATGTCCTGAATGTCGAGGAATGGGAAAACGTATTGACAATAAATGCCGTGATTGTAATGGTCGTGGTAAAACAAAACGTAAACGTTCAATTGATATTCCAGTGCCTCGCGGAATGCGCCCAGGTCAACAAATGATTTTACAAGGATATGGGCATGCTTGTGAAACTGAAGGACCAAATGGAAACATCTATGTAAACATTAAAGTTGCCCCTTCAAAAACTTTTTCAATACTAGGTAGTTCAGATGTATTGATGAAATATAATATTAGTTATTTAGATGCAATTTTGGGAAATCAAATTACAATTGATACTTATGAAGGACAAATTAAAGTTAAAGTTCCTAAAGGAATCAATTCGGGAGAAAAAATTAAAGTTCCAAATCGTGGACTTTACAAAGATACTAAGCATGAAAAACGTGGAGATCTTGTAATTCAAGTTAATATTGCTGTGCCAAGTTCAGTTTCTAAAAAAGAAAAAGATTTGTTTGAAAAAATTGAACACTTAACTGATTTTAAAGCTAAAAATATTTTGGATTAAAAATTTAAATGTTAAACTTTAAAAAATTAATGTAAAATAAATTTATAAATTTAATAAGAAAACTTATATAATCCTGCATAATGGGCAGGAGTCTCTACCTTGCACCGATGTAAGATTATGAGTTATAAAGCTAACCAGCTGTGTTTTCATGTAGACCACGGTGGTTAGTTTTTCTTTTCTTGTTTTTTTATTATTTTTATACATTGAAAGGGCACTATGAATTTAGAAAATAAAAAAACACTAAATCAATCAAAAAATGCTGAAGATATTTATCCAGATTTTGGAACTGAAACTTCAGAACAAACAGCAGCTCGTAATGCTAAAAACTTTAAGTTTAGCAACAATCGTGGAATTGCTGCGATTGAAAAGTATTTTAAATTTGATACTTTGGGAGCAACCATGAAAAAAGAGCTTTGAGGAGGACTGGCAACTTTCTTGTCTCTAGTTTATATCTTGTCACTAAATCCAACAATTTTAAGTGGTTCTGAGTCAGTTGTTAATCCTGAAGAAACCATGAGTTACTTTGGAATCTTCTTGGCAACAGCAATTGCATCAGGAATAGCATCAATTGTAATGGGACTATTTGCTAACGTTCCAATTGCAGTTTCAACAAGTATGGGAATGAATGCAATGTTTACTTTTAATATTGCTAATCAAGGAGTTGGTAATCAAGGAATTGGTTATGAAGGAGCACTAATTGTTGTTCTAATCTCATCAATCATCTTTACAATTATTTCAATTACCCCACTACGTTCAGTTATTATTAAAGCAATGCCAAAAGGACTAATGATAGCCTTTGCTATTGGAATTGGTTTCTTTATTACTTATGTTGGCTTGGCTAATATGGGATGATATCAAAGTAATGGATCAATTCCAATAGCGGCTTTAGCATCATTTAAAACAAACTTTATTCCAATATTATTAGGAATGGGATGTTTAGGGATTATTCTTACATTACATTTCAAAAAAGTTCCTGGAGCGGTGGCTATTGGAATTTTAGTGATGGCGATTATTGCAGTTATTCTTGCCAACACTTTACCAAATAGTCATGCACTTGTTAGCGGCGAAGGAGCTTTAGCTAATTCAAATTTCCGTTTAGAAGGAAATGGATGAAGTTACAATTTCAAAGGTTTTAGCACAAACTTAGAAAATACATGATCGCAGTTTGCCAATGCTAAAATTTGAACTAATCCAATTACTTATGTATCAATTTTTGTATTTGTAATTATGAACTTCTTTGATGCTACAGGAACAATTGCGGCAATGAGTAATCAGTTAAACAGATATACTAATCAACATCATGAGATTCCTCATAAAGCATTAGTAATCGATTCAGGAGCAACTGTTGTGGGAGCATTATTAGGTACTTCACCAGTTAATTCCTATGTAGAATCAGGAGCAGGAATTCAACAAGGAGCTCGAACTGGATTAGCCGCAATCTTAAATGGAATTTTATTCTTTGTAGCGATTGCATTATTTCCAATTTTCAAAGCAATTCCAGTTTGTGTTAGTGGGGCTGCTTGTGTTTATATTGGAATGATGATGATTTCTGAACTGAAAGATGTTGAATGAAAAAAACCAGAGTTCGCACTTTCAACTTTCTTAGTAATTATCTTCATGATTACAACATATTCAATTGCTGAAGGTATTGCTATTGGAATTATTTCATATGTCTTTGTTATGGCAGTTACTAAACGCGCTAGAGAAGTTGGTTTGGTAATGTGAACATTAGCAGTATTGTTCATCATTTACTGAATTGCATTAGCATTTATGCAGGTTTAGTCTTGCTATAAAGAGTTATTAAATGATAAAATTAAATTGCTTTATAAAAGCAATTTTTTATTTTAAATAAAACAAGAAGGAACAAATATGAAAAAGAAAGTTATTGTCGGAATTAGTGGTGGAGTTGATTCATCTGTTGCAGCATTACTTTTATTACAACAAGGGTATGAAGTTGAAGGTTTATTCATGAGAAACTGAGATTCAGCTGCCAACAATGATGTAATGGGTAATACTGAATCACAAGATGAAATTTGTACTCAAGAACAAGATTATTTTGATGCTAAAGCAGTTGCTAAAAAATTGGGCATTAAACTACATCGAATCGATTTTATTAAAGAGTATTGAGATCATGTTTTTGAATACTTTATTAAGGAATATCAAAAAGGGCGTACTCCAAATCCAGATATCTTATGTAATAAGTATATTAAGTTTGATAAATTTTTAGATTATGCGGTGAATACTTTAGAAGCTGATTTTATTGCTATGGGTCACTATGCAGGAGTTCGTTTTAATTCCCAAACAGGGCAGTTTGAAATGATTAGAGCAGTTGATCAAAATAAAGATCAAACATACTTTTTGTGTCAATTAAATCAGTATCAATTATCAAAAACATTGTTTCCTTTGCAAGGTTTAGAAAAAGCTGAAATTCGTCGTCTAGCGGCTGAAAATCAGTTAATCACTGCTGATAAAAAAGACTCAACAGGAATTTGTTTCATTGGAGAACGTGAGTTTACAAAATTTTTGCAAAATTATATTTCAAATCAACCAGGAGAAATTATTGATATTAAAACTAACAAAGTTTTAGGACAACATATTGGAGCAATGTATTATACAATTGGCCAACGAAAAGGGCTTAATCTTGGGGGAATGACTGAACCGTATTATGTAGCTAGTAAAGATGTTGATAAAAAAATTATCTATGTTGCTCCTGCAAGCGATGAAAGTTATCTGCTTTCTGAAGAATGTATTGTTAATGAAATTAATTGAACACTTGATCTTACTAAATATTTTAGTGACACCAAAGAATTTGAATGTACAGCTAAATTTAGATACCGTCAACCAGATGTTCCAGTAAAAATGTACAAAGTTGAAAAAGATATTTATCGAGTAGTTTACCCTCAAAAAGTTAAAGCGGTTACTGAAGGTCAAGAAGCCGTTTTCTATTTAGGTGAACTTTGTCTAGGTGGGGGAATAATTGATAGGGTTAAGAGATAGTAAAAAAGAGTTTTTTACTTTATAATTAATAAGAATAAAAGCATTTTAAAAGAGGAGAATTTTATGAATGGAACAACCATTACCTTAATAGTTTTATTAATCGTTGTTATTGCTTTTGTAATCTTTACAACAGTTACTGGTAAAAAGGCAAGTAAAAAAGAAAAGGCAAAACGTTATCAAGAAGTTAGAAATAAAATTAAAGAATATATTGCTACTCATGATAATCGTAAGAATCTAAGAATTGAATTTGAAAAAGTTTTTGCTCGTAAAGGGGCAGAATATAAATATCGTGATGTTTTTGATGTTATTGTTGAACTAGTCGAACCAAAAACACAAAAAATAATTGAAACAAGAGCTTATGAAATTGAAGGAATTACAACTAAAGTTGATAAAAAAAATTATCGTACTGAATGAGTTGTAAACACGTTATTGGAACTTGAAGATGCTAAGCGTCGTATTGCAATCTCAGAAAAAGACATTAAATTAACTAAAGAAGAAAAACATGCTCTAAAAAAAGAAGAAAAACGTCGTGAAAGAGAATTTGCTGAAAAAGAAAAAGCTGAGTTAAAAGCAGCTAAACAAGCATCTAAAACTGTTGACAAAAATGAGCGTCTTCGTGAGATTGAAAAAATTAATAAGCAAATGACTGAAAAGTTTGTACCAACAAGAAGAAAAGATTAATTCATAAGATAGCCTTGCTATCTTTTTTATTTGAGTATCTTTAAAAAACATTAGATATAATAAAAAGAAGGTAGAACTTCGGGATGGTGAAATAAATGGAACAATTATTTAAAACAAGTATTTCAAAAGAAACTTTTAAAACAGCACTAGCAGAGTGTATTAAAAAAGCGTGAATTTATAAAGAAAAGGAAAATTTTCTTCAAGCATTATCTTGAAAGCAAGATCGTGTTTTTCAATATGCAATAAAAGATGAAATTGAGTCTGAAGATAATTTTAATGAAGACGCATCTCAAATTGA
Source organism: Mesoplasma seiffertii ATCC 49495 (assembly GCF_000518725.1). Classification (GTDB taxonomy): domain Bacteria; phylum Bacillota_I; class Bacilli_A; order Mycoplasmatales; family Mycoplasmataceae; genus Tullyiplasma; species Tullyiplasma seiffertii. Next base: position 88,916 of record NZ_KI912485.1, read on the forward strand.
TATTTATGAAACATATGCCAATTTAGATGATATGAATGAAGATGAGCGTGTAGAATTTTTAAAACGATGAGATGAGTTATGAGAAGATCCTAATGGATTTGAGATTTCTAAATTTGCAGGAGAAACAATTGAAGATGGAAATGCGGTTGGAGAAGCTGCTAGAGAATACTTTGATTTAATTAATGCTGATATGAACATTAAAACAAATCAAGATATGGAAACAATTTCATTTGAAAATATTACTAATTTTAAACAAGCAGTGGAGTTGACTAACAAGGCATTAGAAAAGACCAATAAATATCGTTATATTTATGAAGCAGCTTTTGAATTTGACAATATGAATTTGAAAACTCGTTGTGATATTTTAAAAGTCAAACCAGATATGCATGTAGAGATTATCGAAGTTAAGGCAACTTCAGCAGTTAAAGTAGAACATTTTTATGACTTAGTTTATCAAGTATATGTTTTAGAAAAAAATGGCTTTATTGTTGATGATATTTATATTTGCCATTTAAAAGATAATTACTTACGAGGACGTTTTAATAATGTCATTCATGATTCTTTAAGTGTTGAAGCAAAAAGCTTTTTTGAAAGTTTTCAAACTGTTAAATATGAAGAAGTTCTTGATTTTTTAAAAACTGATATTGTAATTCCTAAAACTGCTAATAAAGCCGATTTGAATTACTTTGACTTTTTTGAAATTGATAATTTATCACATGGTAAAAGTAAAAAACGTGCTAGTTTATTTGAAGAATTGGCAAACTTTAGAGCCTTTTATGATTTAGATCATTTATTTGAAAATCTAACAAATATTTTGGTACTGAATGGTGAAGAAATTAAAGGTTATTTAACAAGTGAACTTTGTGAAAGTAAAATTATTCGTAATCGTAAAAATGAGTGAACTTTTGCAACTAGTGATGATAACAATTTGCCGTATTGTAATCATGTAATGCCATGATTTGATTTAAGTAGAGAAACCTTTATGTGTTTAACTGGACTTAAAGTTTCTCAAAAAGCTAATATTATTTTGAACTCAAAATCACCATATTTTGATGATTATACAACTTTATTTGATTCATCAATTCCTCAAAAAGCAGGAGGGAAGTCATTCTTTAAAGAAAAGCATCATCGAATTTTTGAAAGCTATAAAAGTCGTGAGGAAATTTTAACAGATATTACTAAAATCATTGATCCTACTTTAGTTGATAAATTAGATGAGGAATTGGCAAAATATGCTAATCAAGTAATTTATATGTATGATTTTGAAACAGTTAAGTGAGCAATTCCAAATTTTGATAACTCTGCAGGATATCAACAAATTCCCTTTCAATATTCAATCGATGTAATCACTAATCAAGAATTTGATTATAATCATCCTGAAACAATGAAACATTTTGATTTTATTGGTAATGATCGTAATGATCCGCGTCCGTATTTTATTGAAAAGTTTGTTCAGGATATGTTTAGTAATGGTCCAGGAATTTATGTTGCGTATAATGACTCTTTTGAAAAAACTGTTCTTAAGTATTTGGCATTTATTTATCCAGAATATGCAATTCCATTAATCTACATTATTCAAAATACCATCGACTTAATGGATTTCTTTAAAGGAAATGATAAAAGAGAACATCCATGATTTTTAATTTATCATCCAGATTTTCATGGAAGTTATTCAATTAAAAAAACTCAGCCGGCGTTAGATCCAAAGTTTTCTTACAAAGATTTGAAAATTAATCAGGGAGCAAAGGCTGCGCAAACATTCCGTGAGTATGTTGATGGGAGAATTCCTGATTTAGCCTGAGAAGAAAAAATCAAACCAGATATGTTAAAGTATTGTAACCGTGATACATTAGCAATGGTTGTTATATATCAACGAGTTCTTGAAATTTATCAACAATGAAAGGAAAAACATAATGATTAAAAATTTACGTGTAGTTTTTTGTGGAACTCCCCAAATTGGGGCGGATATTTTGGCAGCATTGATAGAAATGCCTAATGTAGAAGTTGTGAAGGTTATTTCTCAACCAGATAAATTTGTGGGAAGAAAAAAAGTTTTAACACCAACTGTCGTTAAGCAGTTAGCATTGCAACATGATATTCCGGTTATTCAACCAATTAAAATTGGTGAAGCCTATGAAGAAATTAAGTCAACAAATCCCGATTTCATTGTAACTTGTGCGTATGGTCAATTTATTCCTACTAAAATTTTAGAAATTCCTAAAATTGATGCAATTAATATTCATGGGAGTTTATTACCAAAATATCGTGGTGGAGCTCCAATTCAATATGCCATCAAAAATGGTGAAACTGAAACTGGTATTTCAATTATGAAAATGGTTAAAAAAATGGATGCAGGAGATTATTATGTTCAAGAAGCAATTGCAATTGAACCAGATGACACTTCAGGAACAATGTTTCAAAAACTAGGAGTATTAGGTGCTAGAATGATCAAAAAGTATTTGTTTAAAATTGCTAACCAAGAAATTCAGCCAATTGCTCAAAATGAAGCGGAAGTAACTTTTTCAAAAAATATTTCTACAAGCGAAGAAATGATTGATTGAAATCAAACTGCAAATCAAATCAATAACCATATTAGGGCTTTAGCACCAACACCAATTGCGCATACTTATTTGAAGTCTGAAAGATATAAAATTAAATCAGCCCGTCTATTGAGAGACGATGAATTTTTTGCAACAACTCTTAATATTAAAAAGCCTGGAGAAATTGTGGCAATGGATAAAGAAGGAATTATCATTCATACTAATGAAGGATTTTTAAAGATTTTGGAAATTCAAAGACCAGGAAAATCAATGATTAATGCGGGACTATATTTTACTAATCGTTTAACGGATTTAAGAATAGGAGATGTTTTTGGTGAAACCATGATTTAAAAATACCAGATATATTGTTTTAACAGGAATCTATATTGCATTGTTAATGTGCATTTCGTTTATTACTATTTTTTTTAAAACTAGTGATGGAGTTTTTCAATTAACATCAGGCTTTTATTTAGCGCTATGTGTTTTAATGCCTGGACCCTCATTATTAGTAGTGGGTATTGTATATGGAACTATGCTTGATGCAATTGCTGGAGGGTTTATTTTTATACCACTAACAATTTTAATTAACATTTTAATGTTTCTTATTATGAAATGCTTAAGTAAATATATTACTGTTTATGGAGCAATTGTATTAGCAGCAGCTTTAGTATTTATATACATTCCTTATACTGGATTAGTATATGGTTTTGACCATTCAGTGATTATTAAAGCGTTAGTTACAGATTCAATTCAATTTGTAGTTACAATATTGGTTGGAATTATAATTTATAAGGGTTTAAGTGCTCCAAATATCAAAAAGCATTTATTTGAATTTAATAACCAACCGCAATAGGACTTTTAGTCTTATTTTTTTTAGAAAAATGTTATAATAATTTAGACTAAAAAAATAAAAGGAGATATTAATAATGCAAGTAAACGACTTACGTCCTGGAACCACATTCTTATACGAAGGCAATATCTTTGTAGTTATTGATCAATCGTTTTCAAAAACTGGAAGACAACAAGGAAAAGTAACAGTTAAAGTTAAAAACTTACGTACTGGTGCTCGTGTTGAAATCACTTTTACAGGTGGTGACAAAGTTGGTAAAGCAATGATTGAAAGAAAAGATATGCAATATTTATACAATGATGGTAATGACGCATACTTAATGGATACTGAAACTTATGAACAAGTACAAATTCCAATGGCAAAATTAGAATGAGAATCAAAATTCTTAACTGATGGATTAATGATCAAAATGACCGAATACGAAGGAGAAATTTTGGGAATTGCTTTACCAGATAAAGTTGAATTAACTGTAACTTCTGCTGAAGCAGCAGTTAAAGGTGATACAACAAGTGGTGCTCAAAAAAAAGCAGTCGTGGAAACAGGTTTAGAAATTCAAGTTCCATTGTTTGTTAATGAAGGAACAAAAGTACTTATTAGTACTATCGATGGTAAGTATTCAGGTAGAGCATAAGCTAATTAATTTTTAATTAAAAAGGGGGATAATATTATGTATATTTCAATTGAAAGAAATAGTCGTGGAACTTTAGATATTGAGCAATACGCTTTAAACAAGCTGATTGAATCAACAGTAGTTTCATCAACTTCGGCAAGTATTGCAAATATCGAAGTAATTACAGAAATTTATCATGATAATTTATTATATATCTTGATTAAAATTAAATTTGAAGGGCAAGCTCCTGATTTTATTTTTGAAGAAAAATTAATTAGCAAAAATGTTGAAGATATTATCACTCAAACGTTAAACATTAAGCCAAGAAATATCTCTGTAGCGTACGGAAGATAAAACAAATTAGAAAGTGTAAAAGGAGAAATACAAATGAAATTCACAGAAAGCAAAATAATTGAACAAGGACAAGGTAAATGAACTGTTACAATTGATGGTCAAGAATGAGCAACAATTTTAACAAAAGCAAAAAATAGATTGAAAGCAAACGTTGAAGTTCCTGGATTTAGAAAAGGTAAAGCACCTCAAAAAGAAATCGAAAAATATTTAACACCAGCAAAAGTTTTTAATGAAGGTTTTAGAATGGCAATTCAACCAGCATTTGAATTTGCTCGTAACTCAGATGTGAAAATTGAACCAATGAATTCTCCATCTCCAGTACCATTTAAAGTAAGCGAAAAAGAAATTATTATCGACTTTTTCTTTGATCTACGTCCAGAAATTAAATTAGGTCAATATACTGGAATCAAAACTGTTGAAAAACAAAGTGTAGAAGTAACTAAAGAAGAAATTGATGCAGCTATCACTCAATATCAACAACAATTTGCAATGGAAAAACCAAAAGCAAGCGATGCTAAAATTGCTGAAGGTGATGCAGTTACTTTTGATTTTAAAGGTTATGTTGATGATGTACCATTTAAAGGTGGAGAAGCAAAAGGGCATAAATTAGTAATTGGTTCAAACCAATTTATTCCAGGATTTGAAACATCAATGATCGGTTTAGGATTAGGTGATAATCAAGCAATTTCTGTAACTTTCCCAGCTGAATATACTCCAGAATTAGCTGGAAAAGAAGCAAAATTTGTTTTAAACATTACAGCAATAAATGAAAGAATTTTACCAAACCGTGATGATGAGTTAGCAAAAGACTTAAATATTCCTGGAGTGGAAACTTTTGCGCAATTGGAAGAAAAAATTAGAGAAGAATTTCAAACAAGAAAAGCTCAAGGGTTAAAGGCTCAATTTGTAAATGAAATCATTGCTGAAGTTATTAAAAACTCAACAATAGAGTTGCCAAAATCAGCAATTGATAATCAAGTTCAAGAAATGAAAAAAGAGTTTGAACAAGAAGTACAAAAACAAGGATTAACTCTAAAAGCTTATAAAAAAGCGACAGGTTTAACTGACAAAGATATTGAAGCAGAAATCTTAGGTGATGCAAAAGCTAAGTTAGAAGGTTATTTAGTAACTTCAGAAATCAAGGCTAAAGAAAACTTTGAAGCGACTGAAGAACAAATCGATGCAAAATATCAAGATCTAGCAACTCAATTTGGAGTTGAAATGGAATATATTAAAAATATTATTAAACCAGAACAAATTAAAGCAGAGTTATTAAATGATTTATTAAATGACTTCTTATATGAAAATAACGGAAAATAAACTATTATAATAAGCAAAGTCGAAAGGCTTTGTTTTTAATTAGCACTACCACTATTAAAGTGCTAATATATGTGTTATTATTTATTTGTACCAAAATAAGGGGGAGAAATTATGAATAAAACAATCAAATTTCCTATATTTATCACAAGAGGAATTTGTATATTTCCTAAGTTTACAGAAACTGTAGAAGTAGGCAGAAAACAAACTCAAGAGGCTACAAAAGCAGCAATTGCGGAGTTTGAGGGCAATATTATTATTGTGTCGCAACGTAAGGTTATGGACAATGATCCAGGAATGGATGAACTATTTGATTTCGGAACTTTAGCAACTGTTAAAATTATTAAAACATGAAAAGACGGAACATTAACTGTTGAAATAACAGGGCAAGAACGTATTAAATTAATTTCTACAGAACCAAAAGATGGTTACTTTATGGCTTCAGCTGAAATTTTAGAAGCTGATATATCAAATGCTGAAAGTCAAATTGATATTATTCACCAACAAGTTGCAGAAATTGCTAGTCTTTCAAAAGATTTTCCAGAAATTGCTGTTGAGTGATTAAAAACTAAATCAACTGACAATATTAACTATGTTGTTGATGCAATTGCAAAATCATTACCATTTATTTCTTTAGAAACAAGAAACAATCTTTTAGGAGAACAAAATGTTGTTAAACGTTTAGAAGAGATTTTAAATTTCTTGGGTAAAAAGGACGTATCATTAGATGTAGATTCAGAAATTAATAAAAAGTTAAAAGATCGTATGGATCAACAACAAAAAGAATATTACTTACGTGAGAAAATGCGTATTATCAAAGATGAACTTAATGATGAAGATTCAGATAAGTCCGCTGTTGAGAAATACAAAGATCGTCTAGAAAAAGAACCATTCCCAAAACAAGTTAAGGAACGAATTTTGTCATCAATTTCTAAACTAGAAAATATGCAATCATCTTCTGCAGAAGCAACTGTGGAGCGAAACTATATTGATTGAATGATGTCAATTCCATGATGAGAATCAACAGAAGATATTGCTGATTTAAAATTTGCTCAAGAAATTTTAGACAAGCATCACTATGGGCTTAAAAAAGTTAAAGATCGCATTATCGAGTTTTTAGCAGTTAAACAAAAAACCAAATCTTTAAAAGGACCGATTATTACATTAGTAGGTCCTCCGGGAGTTGGAAAAACTTCTTTAGCAAAATCTATTGCTGAAGCATTAGGTAAGAAGTTTGTCAAAATTTCTTTAGGTGGAGTTAAAGACGAATCTGAAATTAGAGGACACCGTAAAACATATATTGGAGCAATGCCAGGACGTATTATTCAAACAATGAAACGTGCAAAAGTTAAGAATCCGTTATTCTTACTTGATGAAATTGACAAAATGGCATCAGATCAACGTGGTGATCCAGCATCAGCAATGTTAGAGGTTTTAGACCCTGAGCAAAACGCAGAATTTTCTGATCACTACATTGAAGAGCCATATGATTTAAGTGAAGTTATGTTTATTGCAACTGCCAATTACCCTGAAGATATTCCGGAAGCTTTATATGACCGTATGGAAATCATTAATTTATCAAGTTATACAGAAATTGAAAAAATGAAAATTGCTAAAGACTACTTAGTTGAACGTGTTTTAAAAGAACATTCTTTAACTAAAGAAGAATTGGTATTCACAGATGAGAGTTTTGATGAAATTATCAAGTATTACACTCGTGAGGCGGGGGTTCGTCAATTAGAACGTCATATTTCTGCAATTGCTCGTAAATTCATTGTTAAACTATTAAATAAAGAGCTTGAAAGTTTAGAAGTAACTCCAGCAGTTGTTAATGAATTTTTAGGAAAACGCATTTTTGATCATACTGAAAAACAAGGTCAATCAAATGTTGGGGTTGTTACTGGTTTAGCCTATACTCAATTTGGAGGGGACATTTTACCAATTGAGGTTAATGTTTATCCAGGTAAAGGAAATTTAACATTAACTGGTAAACTTGGGGAAGTAATGAAAGAATCAGCAACAATAGCTTTAACATATGTTAAATCAAACTATGAAAAATTTGGAATTGATAAAACAATTTTCGAAGCGAATGATATTCATATTCACGTACCTGAAGGAGCAGTTCCAAAAGATGGTCCTTCAGCTGGAATTACGATGACAACAGCATTAGTATCTGCGTTATCAAATAAACCAGTTTCTCGTGATTTAGGAATGACAGGAGAAATAACTTTAACAGGAGCAGTACTTCCAATTGGGGGATTGCGTGAGAAATCAATTTCAGCTGCACGTAGTGGATTGAAAAAGATTTTAGTTCCAGTTAAAAACTTAAAAGATTTAGATGAAATTCCTGATGAAGTTAAATCAGTTTTAGAAATTAAAGGTATGGAAACTTACGAACAAGTATTTGATGAAGTTTTCGCATCTAATTAATAATGTAAGGTAAAATAACTAGGAGACTAGTTATTTTTTTATGGAGGTAAAAAATGAATCAACCGTTAGCTTTTTTATTAAGACCACAATCTGTTAAAGATATTATTGGTCAAACACACATTTTGGGGCAAAATGATATGATACCTAAAATGATCGAAAAGCAATTTTGTACGTCTTTAATTTTTTATGGTCCTTCAGGAACAGGGAAAACTACTTTTGCAATCGCACTTGCTGAAGATTTAAATATTGCTTATGATACGTTTAATGCAACATATGATAAAAAAGAACGTTTAACTAAAATTGTTAGTAAGGCAATTGAAGAACCTAATTTTATTTTGATTATTGATGAAATTCATCGAATGAATAAAGACAAACAAGATATTTTATTAGAGTATATGGAAAAAGGGAATATTAAGTTATTTGCTACTACAACAGAAAATCCATTTTTTGTAATCAATCCGGCGATTCGTTCTCGAGCAAGCATTATCGAATTAAAACGTGTTGAAGCTCAAGAAATGTTTGAATATGTAAAAAAACTAATTGCCAATGAAACTCTTAAATTAGCAATTAATGATGAAGCTTTAAACTATTTGTGTAATTTAGCTAGTGGTGATGTTCGTACTTTAATTAATAGTTTGGAAATTTTCATTAAACTTTATCCGGAAGCAACAGTTGATTTAAATTTAGTTTTAAAAGTTGTTCCCAGTGCTAAAAATCCATCAGGCGCTTATGGAGATGATATTCATGATTTGAAGTCGGCATTACAAAAATCAGTTCGTGGAAGTGACGTTGATGCAGCACTATACTATTTTGCAAGATTTTATGAAATTGGAGATTATGAAACTTTAATGCGTCGAATGCTAATTATGGCTTATGAAGATATTGGGTTAGCGAATCCTACATTGCCTCCAAGAGTGTTAATGGCCACCAATGCTTTTCGTCAAATGGGCTTCCCCGAAGGGATAATTCCTTTAGGATTAGCAATTGTTGAAATGGCGTTAAGCGAAAAATCAAATTCCGCATATTTGGCAGTTAAGCAAGCTCATAGTGATGTTCAAAACGGATTAGTTTATGATATGCCAGATTATCTTAAAGATGCTCATTATAAATCGGCTGAAAAGCTTAAAAGAGGTATTGGATATAAGTATGCTCATGATTATCCAAATGATTGGGTGGATCAACAATACTTACCATCTGAAATTAAAGATATTAAGTATTATAACCATAAGTCACATTCAGCCTATGAGAAAAAAGTTTATGAATTATATTTAAAAATGAAAAAGAACTAGTTACCTAGTTCTTTTTTAGTCGATTGAATAAACTTTTCAAACTTTTCCAGGATTTTCATGTCCTTTAACACGATCACGTTTAATTGTAATGGTGTAAGTTTGTTCAGCTTTTGTTTTTTTATTGGTATAGTGTAATTCATATTTAATGAAAGCATCATTGTAAACATTGTAGAAATTTTCTTCTGATATAAATTTAGTTGATCAATTTTTTTGATCTAAATAATCTCCAAACTTATCATTTACATATGCTGGTAGTGAATCATCTTGAATTCATTTTGATACTTTAATTAATAGATTCGCCATTTTTGACATTGTGTTACCTTTGATTTCACTTATTGGGTCTTCAGGGTTATCTTTGTTTCCGTATGCTTGATAAATTGCATCATAAACTGAACCTTCTTTAAAGTTGTCAAATCCAATGTTGTTAGCATTTTTTCTTAGTCCCAAAATGAATGAAGCCTTTGAAATTCCATTAGGGTTTGCATTAGTTTCACTTAATTCAACATTGTTGGGGTAAACGATTGCAACAAGCAATGCCGATAAAGTATTGCTGAACTCATCGTCATATCCCTCAATTTTCATACCTTCTTTTCACTTAATTAAATCAGGAGTATTAAGGGCTTCTAGTAAGGCTGCTATATCTTTTGTATCAAGAATATATTCTGCTTTTGAATTTGGGTACTTTCTTCCAGTTTCAAAAAATCCTGCAGCACTGTCAATAATATCTGATATAGATACAGTTTTTAAACCATATAAAAACATTGCCTTAGTTTCAATATCCAAACCAAATGCCTGTAAAAGCTTAGCGATTGGTGTAGTTAAAACAGCTTTTATATTAGTAAAAGTGTTAATGATATCATCGCTAATGTCAACAACGCCACCTTCTTTAAGAGCATTTAAAATTCCTGAAAGAACATTTCCGTTATATAATGCTCCTAGTAAATTATCAAAAATTTCTTGGTTGCTATTTAAATAATCAAGTAAAGGTTTAAATGGTTTTAGTGCCTCTATGCCTATTGAACCAATAAACTTTAATAATGCTTTTATTGAATCTTGTTTTGGAAGTGGTCCTTGGTTTGCAAAAGCATTTCCAACTTCTTTTAATAAAGGAATTAAAAAATTAACAAGAGTTTTAATAGCGTCAGGTGCTATTTTTTTTGCTGCTAACTTAGTTTCTAGCAAATCTTGTGCTGCTTTTAATAAAGAACCAAAAAAAGGATTTTCTAAACCTGGTTTAGAAGGCGTTTGAAATAGAATAGCGATTAACTTTTGAAAATTAATTCCGTTACGATCTTTTCGATCAGGAACCAAGAAAAATTGTAGCATTCCAAATAAATCCTTGAAGTTAATTTGAGTCAATTTTTTTTCGTCAATTTTTCCGCCATTTTTTTCGATCACTTCAGTGATAATTTCGGCATTAGTTTTCACTTTATCAAAAATATTTATAAATCCATTGTCATGTCTAATAACATCGTCAACATCAACGGCATTAATATAATCTTTAAACTCTCCAAAGTAGTAACCTAAAACTCGAACATATTGAACCAAAGGAACAACTAGAGCAGTGTAATCTTTATTAACAAGTGCCTCAACAATTTGTTGCATACAACTATTAGCAGCTTGTTGAAGAGTAACACCAGTTTGACCTTCAACTTTTCCAGGAACTTCTCTTAGTCCTTGTTTAATTAAATTTATCAAGCCATCTTCTGAAAGAATACTATCTAAAGTTTTAATAAGTTCTGGATTTAATATTCCTTTAATTAAGCCACCAACAGTGTCTCCACTTCCAATAATACTTTCTAATAGAGCACCTTGACCTTGAGGAGAAAATGAACTGCTACCAAATAAGATATTGACTAACCCTGAGACTAAAGACAGAGTTTTAGCAGTTGAGTTGTTTCCTGATAAAGTCTTTTGTTTTGCTTCTTGATCAAATTCAGCCATTGAAGCAGCAATTTTCGAATCTTTTTCTAGATCGTCTTTATTAACTTTATAGCGATCAGTTCCAAAAACTTGTTTTATAAGAAATTCTAAACTAGATTCTTTAGTTATTGTACTATTACCGATACCCTTAATTCATTCTTCTCCTAAGACATCAATAATTTTTAAAGATTTAATATAACCAGCAGTATAATCCAAATCCATGTTAGCACCGTTTTTATTATTTAAAATTGCTGACTGAGCAACAAATGAAGAAGCAGCAATATAATCTTGGACATCTTTAACAATATCAGCTTTGTATTTGTTTCCTCATGAACATGCAGCAGTACTTCCAGAAGAAGCAACAATGCTGACTGAACCTAAGATAATTAATAATTTTTTCATACTAAGATGCCTTTCTCTTTTATAAGTTAAATTAAAATCAAAATAATTTTAACACACATTAAGTGTTATTTTTTGCAAATTATTATGTTTTTATTTTTTAAAAATGGTATAAATAAAAGGTGTCATACGTTTATAATATTTATAATTTAAAATATTCACACTATAAGTTGAAGACAGGAAGGGCAAACTATGAAAAAGCAAAATAACTTCTTTTTGTTACTTAAACAAGGAATAAAAGGAATCTTTAAATTTAAAATTCAATTCATTATAATTATGATTTTGGCTTTTTTATCAACGTTCATTTTGTCAACTTCATTATCAATTACAGTACGTCTTAATAACTCATATAATAAAATTGTTAATTCAGTATCAAGATTTGATTATTCAACATCATTATATACAGGGAGAAAAAGTGTTAATGGTGGAGATAGCACGCCAACATTTATTCCATTAAATGATTTTATGAATTTTGACAATGTTGGAATTCAAGATGAATTAAATCCAGAAGGAACTCAGGCTGATTATAATTTTACTTTCAATAAAATTTACTTAGAAAAATTTAATGATGCTTCAAACCCACAATCAGCATTTAATGAAACTTTTTTAACTAGACTATTTGAAGGTCGTTCGCTAAATGCTGAAGGATCTTCTCAATTTAAAGCAAATTTTTCAAAACTTAATGATAATCGTGATGAATGAGCAAGAATTCAAAAAAATATTATGACAAATGAAATTATTTTGTCTTTAAAAGCATTTTCAGATTCAGTACATAAATTTTCTTTAAGCAATCCTGAAAAAATTGAAGAAAAGTATTTAAATAACACAATGGCTGGAGAAATGGTTAAAGAACCAAATTTTATTGATGAAATTATTGCAGCAAAATACAAATATGAAACAGCAACTAGTCCTGAAGAAAAAGAGAATGCTTGAGCTAATGTTAGTTTAGAGAAGCGTGATTTTTATTCATATATTCAAATCGTGGCAACAACTGTTGTAGAATGATTGAAAAGTGAATATGAAGTTTTATTTATTAAAGAAGGAGCACCTTTCAAAGGTGAAAACAATGTTAATCCTGGAGAATTATTTTATGAAGTAGTTTCTGGATATAAATTTGGAGATGAAGGTCTGAAGGATTCTAAGTATATTGTTACTGAAGAAAATAAATATGCTTTGGATACAAAAATCGGTAGTGAATTTAATGGTACTAACAAAAATCAATACTTATATGATTCAGAAGAATTAGCTGCGGAAACAATTAAACCGGAAGTAAGTATTCAAAATCATTTCTTATGAAAAAAAGGGTTCCGTGGAATTGTAAATCAGACAGCTGTAAAACTTACTGAAAAAGATGGAAAAAAAATTATTAGAGATGCAAGTTTTGTTGGAAACACTGCAGAATTTAAAACTTTTAAATACTCAGATCAAGAGCAAAGTATTCTACAAAGAATGGACTCATATGAAAATTTTGACCTAAACGATTATTTCGATGATCACTATAAGGCAATCATTGATAACGATACTGAAGAAGAATTAAAAGATCCTAATAAAGAAATTCCTGAAAAACCTGAAGACATTGATTGAAATAATTTTGGAAACCAAACAAGAGTTTCAGCATATCAGTATCACTTGCAGCAAACAGCAAAAGTTTCTGGATATAAAGCAAACTTTAGAAAAGAAACATATGTTTTTGATAGTATTTCACAAATTCGTTATCGCGCAGTTATTTTAAACAATCGTGATAACACAAATTTTACAATTTTAGATGGTCGTAATGCTTTAAATAGAGGAGAAATATTACTTTCTCAACAGTATGCTAAAGCAAATAAAATTAAAATTAATGACCATTTACGTATTGCTGATGCATTGTATAAAGTCGTTGGTTTTGCAACTGATACTTACTCATACTTTCCAACAGCTGATCCAGACTTCCCAGTTCCTCAAACTAAAACAAGTGCGATCATTTATGCGTATAGGGATACTGTAAGAGATTTAACTAACGGAGTTTCATCGGGTCAATCAGATCGAAGTGCAACTCAATCATTTAATTTCTTTTTAACTGGTATCGAAAGTCCTTATAAAACTGATATTAATCGTTTCTTAGCATTGCAAATGAATGTTGGTAAATCATTAAAAGCTAATTATGCTTATTTAAATTCTGGAACTTCAAGTGACCAAATTAAGTCATTCTTTAGTACAGTTAAGTTTGAAGATTCTAACTTTAGATTGTCATGGACATTACAACCACTTGCATTAAAAGTATTTAATACGATCACAATTATTGCATCAATTGTTATTGCAATTATTGCAATTGCTGCTTTGATTATTTGTATTAAAAAAACAATTCATTTTAATGCTAAGCAAATTGGTATTTTGAAAGCAATTGGAACTGATCCTTGAATGATTGCGGTGTCTTATATTGCACAAGCATTAATCATCACTTTTATTATTATTCCTTTAGGATGATTAGTAGGAGTTCTTACTCAAATTCCATTTTCATCAATGTTTATTAATTACTTTAGTTCACCATATCATGGCTTTGTTTTTGAAGGAATTTCATTTGCAATTTCATTTGTAGCATTTGGAGTTGTAGCAATCATTGTTTCGCTAGTTTGTGCGTTCTTATTAACTAATAAATCAGTTATGGAAATTCTAGTAGTTAATACAAAATGATCAACATCAAACTTAATTAACAAATTGAAAAACGGAGTTTTCAAAAATTCTAAGTTTACTTTAAAATTTTCTCTAACACTGGCAAGTTCAGGAAGAAAACCAATTGCCTTACTTGTTACAGTAATTGCCTTTTCATCAATCTTAATTTCTGCTGGTTTAGCAATTCCATCAGTGGCCTTAAATGCGCAAAAATCTTACTACAAGAGCGTTAAATATGCCAATGCTTATCGAAATAAAGATACGACATTAAATTCGCCATTATCAAAACCAGCTTATACTTTCTGAGAAGGCCAAGATGCTGTTGAAAGTGACTTTGTTGAAGACAAACTAGATATGGATGGAACTGGAGTTGGTTATGGATATTACAAAACTCCAAAAAGTTATAATTCATCAACATTTGATGCAACACCTTTTAGTAATTATCTTTACAGCGCTGGAGCCACAGATCAATTCAAAGTGCAAAGCTCATTTGAGTACTTAACATCTAATCCTGAAACAATTTTCAATATTGTTTCAGATTACTTTGGAAATCATTTTTATACAGTTTTAGGTCAAGCATTTTCAATTGGAATGATTGATCAAATGTTTGCAATGATCTTAAACAGTAAAGAAAGTTTAAATCCTAAAGTAAGTGATGAAAACTGAAATGATGAAGCAAAATTAGCAATGGTTAGACAAATATCATCATCAGTTACAGAGTCAATCCCAACACTTATTAAAGCAGTTATGGGTTCTGTTTCTGGAGCTGGACCAGGAAATAGTGAAAGTAATAACTGAAAACAACAAATTATTGATGTTTTAATGAGTGAGGTTCCACCATATGTTAAAGGATACATTCAAAAAGAATCACGACTAGAACAATACAGTCTGGGATATAACTTTGAACAATTTATTCCAAAAAAAGAATCAATTTCAACAGAATTAAAAGTTGCAACTGATCAATATAATAATGTTGGGATTACAGGGCTAGATAAAACTCAAGTTGCTTATAAAATTGATAAAGAATCTGAAGATTTAACTTTTGTTGATAGAAAAACTCTTAAAGCATTAGAAAAAGTTTTCAACTCATCTAATCCACAAGCAGATTCAACAATCACTGATATTGAATTTAAAGGAACTAAACTTTATGATAAAGCTTCAAATACTGTAACTGCTCCAGTTGTTACAAACCAACAATCACGTACAGCATATAAATTGAAAAAAGATCAGACATTATCAAATTTAACAACAACATCAAAAGTTCTGCAACTTGCAAAAAATGGTATTGAATTACCAAAACAAGCATGAATTTATAATGATAATGATTTTGCAGTGTCAGATTATTATTTAAATACAAAAGTTAATGCTAAAGATGCAAGTGGTCAAACTAAATCATATGCCGCTTTTGCAAAAACAAGAACTGGAGTGGTTGAACAAAACTACTTAGATCCGTTTGCACTTGATAATAATAAGTTTAGTTATGCAAAACAGTATGACAAAGATAGCCATAAACTTAGAGATAAGGCAGCAATGTTTACTGACTTTTCATATAATGATGATGGAGATATTCAAGCTTCATTGATTAGACCTTATTATGAATATAAAAATTTAGAATTATTTGTTCCATATTCACAGTTGGAAAATGGTGCAGGTGTTGATATGTTTTTAAATGGTTATAACCCTGGAGAACCTTCAAAACATAATCAATGATATGAAAAAGATGTTAAATCAGAAAAAGTTCCTAATGTTGTTAAACAGGCTTGAGGAACTGAAAAAAATGAAAATGAGAAATACTTAATTGTACGTCCATTTGATACTTCTTATTCATTAGGAGATGTTGAAAATCAAGGAATGGCAAACTTATTAGCACAACCAAAATACTGATTCAAATATGCGTTGACTGGAGAAACACCAGCTTTAAAACAAGGATTAAGTATTAAGACAAGCTATATTAACAAAGATTTAAAAGTTAATATTAAAGCTGTAGGAAACATGACTTCATATAACGAAACTATTATCGTTATGGACTCTAGCTTAGCCAACTTAATCGGAAATTATTCAACGTCTAGAAAAGTTGGAATTAAAGATACAACTTTTGATTATAGTACTAAAGTTGCTGCTGGAAAAGTTGACGAATCAACAGGAACAGTATCAGAAAAATTTGATCGTTATAAACTACGTGACGCAAATTCTAGAGATATTTTAAATACTAATTGATGAGAATTAACTTATATGGGAAAACAAGCTTTAGATTATGCTCCATTGTATTGACATAATGGAAAATATTCAAATATTGAAGAACCTCTAGGATTAACATCAGGAATTTCATATCTTTCTGCTGGAAACACCGGGCAATA
Source organism: Mesoplasma seiffertii ATCC 49495 (assembly GCF_000518725.1). Taxonomy (GTDB): domain Bacteria; phylum Bacillota_I; class Bacilli_A; order Mycoplasmatales; family Mycoplasmataceae; genus Tullyiplasma; species Tullyiplasma seiffertii. The sequence goes on from NZ_KI912485.1 coordinate 105,637, forward strand.
TGCTTTAGGTTTAGGTGGAAACTTGGCAAATAACTATGTTGAATCAATGATTGATTCTCAAAAATTATTGAGTACGTCAAAAGATTTAATTAATCAAATATCTGTTTTAGCTGCCTCAATTGGAATGTTATTAATTGTAGCAGTAATTATTACAGCAGCATTATTAATTATGTTAGTGGGAGATATTTATATTTCTCAATACCAAAAATTTATGATTCTGATGCGGGCATTAGGATATTCAAACTGAAAAGTTCAGAAATATGCTTTCGGAACGGTAACCATTTTTGGATTACTTGTTTGAGTGTTAGCAACAGCTGTGACTTGAGGATTAATATCTTTAGGAATTTTAGGAATCTACGCTTTAGGCTTTGCGATTCCATTTGGAATTTCTTGATGACCACCAGTAATCAGTTTCGTAATTATTATGTCTTCATTTATTGGATCACTAATTGTTTCTTCTGGAAAAATTCGACGAGGAAATCCTTCGGAATTAATGACAGGCTTTGGAGATTAAATTAGTATTATCATAAAACAACAATTAAAAAATGTTGACTAAATAATCAAAAATCAAACACCTTAAATGGTGTTTTTTTGTGGTCAGTTACAACAAAAAATATTACTACAAGGAAAGACCTATTTAATTTTTTCCAAATAAAATATTCAAAAAGTTATCTGCAAAATCGATTGACTTAGCATAAATAAAAAAACTAGAAGGACACAAAACTTCTAGTTCTTTAAATTAATATTATACTTCTCGAGTTTCACAAACTTTTTTAAATCAGTAATAAGATTTTTTAGGTATTCTTTTTTTTGTACCTTGACCAAAGTCATCTTGATCGACATAAATAAGCCCGTAGCGTTTACTCATTTCACTAGTCCCATGTGAGACAATGTCAAATGGACTTCACATTGTATAACCAATGCATTCAACACCATCTTCAAATGCTTTTTGAATTTGCTCTAAATGAGACTTCAAATATTCAATTCGATAATCGTCATTAATCATTTCTAAGTTTGGATTTTTTTCTTTAAATCCAATTCCATTTTCTAAGATAAAAAGGGGTTTTTGATATCTGTCATATAACCTGTTCATTAAAATTCTTAATCCCACAGGATCAATTTGTCATCCTCATTCATTTTCTTTTAGATGCTTATTTTTTCCAACCTTAACCAAGTTACCTTCTGTTAGAATTTCATCGTTTAAACTAATAACACCAGACATGTAGTAACTAAATCCAATAAAGTCACAAGTGTTTTCTTTTAATAAAGTTTTTTCTTCGGCAGTTATTTTTAAATCCATTCCAAATGATTTATATAAGTTTAATGCATACTGAGGATATTCACCGCGATGTAAAACATCAAAGTAGGCATATATTTTCATTTGTTGATCCTTATCTGTTTTTAAAATAGTCAAGGGATTAGCATCTTCTGGATATGATAGTAATGTTGCAATCATTGATCCAAATTTAAAGTTTGAACTAATTGTTTTTCCCTCTTTAATAATTGCTGCGTTGGCTAAGAAAATATTATGTAAAGCTTGAACTGATAAACCTAAGATGTTTTCATGCTCATCATCACGTAATCCCGCTCCAGCTCAAACACTATAGTTTGCTGCATTCATTTCATTAAAAGGAATCCAATACTTAACTTTATTTTTGTATCGCTCCAATAATGTTTTGGCATATTTTACATAAAACTCAACCAGTACCTTATTTTTTCACCCACCAAATTTTTCAACCAAATAATAGGGCATTTCATAATGAGAAATTGTGATTATCGGCTCAATGTTATGTTTAAGTAATTCATCAATTAGATCATCATAAAATTTTAGGCCTTCCTCATTTGGTTCTACTTCATCACCATTAGGAAAAATTCTTGTTCACGCGATCGAAGTTCGGAAGCAATCATTATTCATTTCTGCTAAAAGTTTAATATCTTCTTTGTAGTGTTTGAAAAAATCAATACCATTTTTTTTGGGATAATAAAACTTAGAGTTTGGGTCTAAAGCTTCTTTAATTTTTTCTTCAGTCATTTTTCGTTCCGTATTGATATCTTTTTGATTTAGTGAAGGGTTATATCTTCGCATTTCAGCAATTGACAAACCTTTACCATTTATGTTTCAATAACCTTCAGCTTGATTAGCTGATATCGAGGTTCCCAACATTATAGTTTTATCTATTTTTTTCATTTTGTATTATCATTCCTTTTTCAATTTTATTTTGTTTTATTTCAACGACATATCCATATTCATCTGCAAGAATTTTATTTGTTCTATTTTTGAAATATGTCAGTTTGCTTAAAGACAATGTCATAATTAGACTAATTGTTACTCCAATTAACATACTTATTGGTCCTCAAACAATTGAGCCCCCAGCTCATTGATCAATATTAATGGTGTTCGGAACATTTGAAGCAAATCCGATTAATCCTAATATTCCGAAAGGTGCGGCATTAGTTCAAACTCCAGCAGCGGTATACAATAGACATCCAAAATATGTTCCAATAGCTGATGCTATAAGAGGGAAAACATACTTCAAAGAAATTGAATAAATAGCTGGTTCTGTTACTCCAGCTACAAATGCTGAAATACCATTAGAATATGCAGTAGTTTTAACCTCTTTACAGTTTTTGTTTATGTAACCAAATGTTAGACAGCCAACGGCTAAACAAACATTTGAAATAATCATAAGTCCCATAATGAAACTTCCGTTATATTTTAAAATATCTTGCATTAAGATCGGAGTAATTGTTCGATGCAATCCAAATACTACCATTGGTCCATAAAACATTCCGATAAGTGGTGAAAAGATATATTTGGTAATTGGATGAGTCATTAGATAATTAAAGGCAATTGACATATAGTTTGTTAATAACAAACCAGCTGGAGCAATTGTAAACATTGTTACAATAACTGTTACAGCGATAACTACCATTGGTTGAATTAACAATCTTGCGCCACCTAGCTTAACCTTGTTCATTCCTTTTTCAATATATACTCCCAAAATTCCAACAAAAATCATAGGGATTACTAATCCTTCAAATGATATTTTTCAAGGGAATACCAGATCACCAAAAATTTTTCAACCATGTTGATTCATCGCTTCAATTATGGTTTCACCTTCCTTGATGTTTAATGCCGAAATTGGTACTAGCATAGGGCTAATAAGAATCGCACCTATTGCCAATCCTAAAATGGGGGTTCCACCCATAACTTTGAATGTACTTCAACAAACAGCCATTACAATGAATCAACTTAAACCTTTTGATATCAATTCCATCATACTGTTTATTTCAATCAAAGCTCCAATTTCACTAGAATTAGATGACAAGAAAAACGGGGTTCTAACCATTTCTCACATTCCATAAACAACTAGTAAAATCATTAAGGGGCTAAAGATTGATGAGACAAACATAATAAATGATGTTTTCTGTTTTGATACGGTTAGTTCATCATCTGTTGCTTCTTTTACCTCAGTTGTTTTGGTAAAAAGTTTATAAAAGCTTTCAACTTCTGTACCAATAACTACTTGGTATTCTCCTCCAACAACTAATACGCCTTTACATCAAGTTTGTTTTTTAATTTCTTCAGTATTAGCTTTTGAGATATCTTTTAATCGAAATCTCATTCTCGATATGCAATGACTAGTTGAGTCAATGTTATCAATTCCGCCAATATTTTCTAAAAGAAATATTACGTGTTCTTTTTTAAATTTCATAAGTCCTCCTACCTACATTTAAACTTAATTAAAATAAAAAAAGAGCAAATAAAAAGAAAACTAAACTAGTTTATTTTTCCGAAACTAGTTTAGTTTTTCTTGGGCAAAAAGTAGTTCTTCTAAAAACTTGAACAAATTTATTAGTCAAAAATTTCGATCAACATAATTTCTTTGACTTAAATTGTTGTCGATATACATAGCTTTAGTATTTTTATCTTTTGCAAAATTTCAATTGTTAGAACAAATTACATAAACAGTCAAATCAATGCTAACTAGGTAATCATAAATTATTTTTAAACTTGCATTATCTCGACCAGTAAAAATAATTAAAATAAGTTTATTTTCTCAATTAATCTTTTTCAATTTGTTGAAGTCCTTTTCAAGATTGAAAATATTAGCAACTAAGTTATGCTTTTCTAAGACATCAACAAAAAATTTTCCTGCGTATTGAGTTTGAAAACTTGGAAACAAAAAAACTTCCTCTTTGCTTTTAATACCTTTTAGCAAATCAGTTAAGAAAACATAATTTTCCGATATTCACTTTTCAAAAGAAAGATAGTAATCTTTAACAGTTAGATGACTAGAATAGTTACTGTCTTGCTCAACAAAGTTGTTCTCATAGTCAACTTTTAATCTTGTTTGCAATTCTCGAAAACCAGTACAGCCAAGATTTTTTGCAAATTGGGTGATTGTTGATTTTGAAACGTAGCATTCGCTAGCCAATTGTTCTTGGGTTTTAAATAACCCTTTAGAAAAATCTTTGACAATTTGTTCAGCTACCAATTTAAATGCTGTTTTACGATTATCTCGACTCAAATTTTCAACTTTTTTGTACATTGAACTCATTTATTTACGTTTTTCCTTTTTACTACAATTTCTAAAATTATATTATTAATGTATTTCAATTTTATAGGATTATTCAAAAAAATATTAACTAAGTGATAGTTTTATTTGAATAGAGTAAAATAATACTATAAGAAAAGAGGATGATAAAATGATGATGAATTCTAAAGTCGCAATTTTTATGCATACAGGATTTGAAGAAATTGAAGCAATTTCAATAATTGATATTTTACGCCGAGCTGAAATTGAAGTTGAATTGATATCATTGAATGATAGTTTATCAGTAGTTGGATCACATCAAATTGAAGTTATGGCTAATGATAATTACCACAATTTTAAAAGTGACAACTATCAAGGTATCATTATTCCTGGTGGTCCAGGGGTTAATGATTTATTTGAAAATGTTTTTTTATTATCAACAATCAAAGAATTTAATAATGCTAAAAAAATGGTTGCAGCAATATGTGCAGCGCCTCAATTATTAGGAAAAGCAGGAATTGCTGCCAATAAAGAAATTTCCGGATATCCAGGGTGTACTGCTTTTTTAGATAAAGCAAGATTAAGTAATACTGCTTATTCAGTTGCTGATAATATTTTAACTGGGCAGTCAGCTGGAACAGCTATTAAATTTGCCCTAACAATAGTTCAATATTTAAAAGATGAACAAACAAGCAAAAAAGTTGCCGATGCTCTAGTCATTAATTAACTATTTTCTCTAATTCTTTAGGGTGAGAAAATTAGACACATCAAGCAAACAAGATATCAGGATTGTGGTGTTGCTTGTTTAGCAATGCTGATTGAATATTTTCACAAGACTTCTATTGATATCGATCAAATTAAGTATGAACAAAATTTAGGTTTAAATAACTTAAATTTTTTTGATTTAATAATGATTGGTAAAAGTTATTATTTAAATGGTGAAGCTTTTCAGGAGGTATCCAGTTTAGAAGAACTTAAGCATCAAAAACCATTTTTGGCTCAAATTACTGATTCTCAAGGAATTTTACATTTTGTTGTTGTCAGCCAAATAACAAATACTAAGGTTATTATTAATGATCCTAGTCAAAATAAAGCATCATCGCTATTTTGAAACGAGTTCAAAAAGATTTTTACTGGCAATATTATTATTTTTACAGCCAATTCTAAACTTTATAAAACTAGTCGAAGTTTTTGAAAAACGCTTAATTTTAAAAACTACGCTTTGTTTATTTTGACTTATTCAATAATTACTTTTGTAACTACAATAGTTTTTATTGCTGAAAGCCAGTTTATTAAAAAGTACGGACAAGACATTAGTAATGATTATCCGAATCTATATTTGTACGGATATTTTTTGGGTCTTTTTCTTCTAAACTTAGGTTTTAGAGAACTAAATAATTTTGTTTTAGAAAAATTGAAAAGTAAGCAACAATTAATTATGCTTAAAAAGTTTTTGCATTTTTGCATTGATTATAATAATCAAATTGATTATTACAAGATTTTTGAAGAAAGCAAATTTATAATTGAGTTTCTTACCAACGTAGTAATTCCAATGATACCAACAACAATTGCTAATATTCTTTGCTTAGTAATTATTGCACGAATTAATTTTGGCGTTGCTAGTTTAATTTTTATTCATAATCTCATAGTAATAGGAATTACAATTGTAGTTAAAACGCCGTTACAAATGCCAGTAACCAATCTTGAAGTCATAAAGTATCTTACCAACAAAGAAATCTATCAAAATTCTGGCAAGGAAACACAAGTTATTGAAAAGATTTTAGAGCAACAGCAAACTAACACTCAATCATTTTCAAATAGTCAATTGTTAAAAACTCTAGAACTAATTTTGGACAAAGTCTTAATCTTTTTAATTTATTGATTTTTGTGGTTTGATTTAAAAAATCAAGTAGCGAGTTTTGAAAGTCTAATTATGATCTTAATTTTAAATAACTTAAATCAAGGAAACTTAAAAATTATTTTAGCATTTGTTAGACAGCGTAAAAAATATTTAAGCTATACAATTAAAATTAATAAACTCTTCAATAAACCAAAACCCACCGGCGATTGTGCGACGATTAAAAATATTAAAATTGTTGAGTTTGAAAAACAGCCGCTAATTTTTAAACCTGGAGTCAATGTTGTTAAAAAAGAACTCGGATTTCTAAAGGTTATTAACAAAGCTTCCAAAAATAGTTTTCTTGAAGTTTTCATTAATGATGAAAGACATTTAAATTTAAATTCTTTAGCTATAAGGCAACAAGTATATTATGCCAATAGTCAACATTTAGATATTTGATACGGCACCTTATTAAGCAACTTAGTAGATAATAATTTAAAAAACAATACTGCAGCTATATTAAAGGAAAGTTGCTTTTTAGATTTTCTTGATAATTATAATCTTAAGCTCCAAAGTTTAATTAACCCGGAAATTATAACTGAATTTCAAAAGGAAGTTATTATTTTACTTAGATGTTTGTTTACTTCAAAGGCAGTTTACATTATTGATCAGAATTTTCAGTTGATAAAGCAACAAGATTGTTTAAAACTTCTTCAGTTAGCTACAAAATTTAGTCCTAATTTGCTAATTGTTTTTAACGACTTATACTAACTTAATGAGGGTAAGGTATAATTAAACAAACGAGGGTAAATAATGATCGAAATAAATTTTATTAATGAAACACCAATAAATATGGAAAAATGAGAAAAGTTTGGGAAAACTATTTTTAATAATGCTTATAAGGTTTTAAATATAAAAGATAAAATTGAGCTATCAGTTACATTTGTTGATTCTCAAAAAGCACAAGAAATCAATCAACAATATCGCGACAAATCTTACATTGCTGATGTAACATCTTTTCCTGTCGAAATGTCAGCTCAAGAAATTGCTGCATTAGGGGTAAGAGAAATTGGAGATATGTTTTTATGTTTGGAAGAAGCTCATCGTAAAACCATCAAATATGACCATACAATTGAACAAGAGATGGGGTTCTTATTTGTTCATGGGTTCTTGCATTTACTAGGTTATGATCATGAAACGAGTTTAGAAGATGAAGCAGAAATGTTTAAATATCAAGAAGAAATTTTGAAGATGAGCCAAATAGAGTATGAAATAAAGTTTGTTGAAGAAGATTACATAGGAGAATAGAGTAATGAAACAAGAATTTAAATCTGGATTTGTCACAATTGTTGGAAGACCCAATGTAGGTAAATCGACGTTATTAAATAAAATTATTGGAGCAAAAGTTTCTATTGTTACTAGTAAAGCTCAGACTACTCGAAATAACATTCGTGGAATTTTGACAAAAAAAGATGAATACCAAGTTGTCTTTGTAGATACTCCCGGAATTCATACTTCAAAAAAAGAGTTAGATCGTTTTATGAATGCTTCAGCTTTGCGAAGTATGAAAGATGTTGATTTAGCGCTGTTTCTAGTTCCAGCTGATGAAGCAATTGGTAAAAACGATATGTTTATTTTAAGAGAATTAGAGAAAAGTGAAATTGATAAAATTTTAGTTATCACTAAAGCAGATTCTGTAACAAAAGATAAGCTTTTTGCTAAAGTTTTAGAATGAAAAGAACTATCGGATAAATTTATTGACACAATTATTACTTCTTCAGTTGATAATGTTAACGTTGATACATTAGTTAATTTAATTGTTAAAAATTTAACAGAAAATGATTATCAATTTTATGATGATGATATGGTAACTGATCAACCAAATCGTTTTGCAATTAGAGAAATAATTCGAGAAAATATTTTGATGAAAGCGGGACAAGAAATTCCTCATAGTGTAGCGATTATGATTGATGAGCTTGAAGAAAATGAAGAGGCTATGGAAATAACAGCTTCAATAATTGTTGAGCGAAAATCTCAAAAGGGTATTATTATTGGAAAACAAGGATCTAAAATTTCTGATATTAAATATAAATCAAAAAAACAAATTAAAGAATTATTTGAAAAAGATATTCATTTAGAATTATTTGTTAAGGTTCAAGAAAATTGACGTAACTCTCCAAGTTTAATTAAAAAAATGGGATACGACAAAAATAAGTATTAGTTATGGCAGAAATATCATTAAAGGGAATCGTAATTAGTTCGTTTGATTATGAAGAGTTTGATAAAATTGTTACTGTGTATTCTGATAAATATGGTAAATTAAGTTTCATTGCTAAAGGAATTAATAAACCCGAAAGCAAAAACCGATATTCAGTGCAAAACTTTTCAGTTTCAAAATATCAAATTTTTAAATCTCGTAAAGCTAACTCATTATCAAAACTTAAAACTGGAGAATTAATTCAAAATAATTTTAATATAACAAGAAACTATGATAATTATTTATTTGCAAGTGTCATCATTTCGATAATTTTGGAAAGTGATGATTTTAACAGCAAGAGTTATCAAACATTTGTTAGTTTGGAAAAAGCACTTAATAATATTAATCAGAATAACGATCCGTTTTCAACGATGGTTTTTTTCCTATTTTACTTATTGAAACCTTTAGGAGGAAAATTTTTATTAAATCGTTGTTATCGTTGTAATAAACCCAATAAAGTTTATCGTCTATTTGATTTTAAAGAATGTGGTTTTGTATGTCCTAATTGCATTAGGGCTAATGAGCAACCTCAAGATGTTAGATTTATTAACTTTTTAAAAACAATTGATTCGGAAACTTTTTCAACAGTGTTTAATCATCAATTTGAAACGGCGTATATTTTAATTTTATGCAAAGTATTAGTTGAACATTATTCGCATAACTTAGGAATCTATACTAGTGCAATGAAAGTTTTAAATTCTAAGAAAATTTTTGCCGAAGATACCTTTGAAAACTACACTCATAGTGTCTTGACAAGAAATGAATATTTGAGATAATAATTTGAGATGAACAGAAATTTTATAGGTCAGCGACAGGCTGACTTTTGTTATTAAAAATGGGGGTAATATATGACCAAAAATATGGAAGAAATGATTAATCATTTAAAGGCACAAGGATTTGTGTTTCAAGGATCAGAAATTTATGGTGGATTAGCAAACAGTTGAGACTATGGGCCATTAGGAGCTGAGGTGAAGGCAAAACTTAAAGCCGAATGATGAAACTATTTTGTTAAGAAAAATCCAATGAATATTGGTTTAGACAGTTCAATCATTCTTAATCCGAAAGTTTGAAAAGCATCAGGACATATTGATGGCTTTAATGACCCTTTGATTGATTGTAAAAAATGTGGTTCTCGTTGGAGAGCAGATAAATTAATTGAAGAATTCGATGAAACGGTTATTGCGGGAGCAATGACAGATTTGGAAATGGAGGCTTATATTAAAGAACATCAAATTAAATGTGCAAAATGTGGAGAGTCAAACTTTACTAACATTCGTAAATTTGCTTTAATGTTCAAAACAAATCAAGGTGTATTAGAAGATGAATCATCAACAGTTTTTTTAAGACCAGAAACAGCTCAAGGAATTTTTATTAACTTTAAAAATTCTCAAAGAGCTTTACGTAAAAAGTTACCGTTTGGAATTGGACAAATTGGAAAGTCATTCAGAAACGAAATTACTCCAGGAAACTTTATTTTTAGAACCCGTGAATTTGAACAAATGGAATTAGAATTTTTCTATAATCCAAATGATGGTGAAAATTGGTTTGAATATTGAATAGATAAAGTTGAAACTTTTTTAACTCATAAACTTTATATGAATAAAGAATACTACCGTATTCGTAAACACGAAGCTGATGAGTTAGCACATTATTCAACACAAACTAGTGATATTGAATTCAAGTTTCCTTTTGGATGAGGAGAACTTTGAGGAATTGCTGATCGTGGTAACTTTGATTTAAATGCTCACCAAGCTGCATCGGGAGAAGAACTAACATATCTTGACCCCCAAACAAATCAAAAAGTTTTACCGCATGTAATTGAACCATCAGTTGGAGTAGAACGTATGATGCTGGCAATTATGTGACAAGCTTATACAGTTGAGCAATTAGAAGGTGATAACTCTAGAATTGTTATGAAATTGCCATATACATTGGTACCATATCATGTTGCTGTTATGCCCCTTCAAAAGCAGTTAAACGAACCGGCTAAACAGTTATTTGAAAAGTTATTGGAAACTTTTGATGCCACATATGATGAAACAGGAAACGTCGGGAAACGTTACCGTCGTCAAGACGCAATCGGAACGCCATTTGTGATTACTTATGATTTTGATTCTTTAGAAGATCATAAGGTTACAATTAGAGAACGTGATTCAATGCTTCAAGAGCGTATTGAAATCTCAAAAATTGAAGAATATTTAAAACAAAAATTTTAACTTATAAAGGTCAGGAGGATTCATGATATGGCTGTTATTTCAGAAACTAAAATTGCCGAAGTAATTGAAAAAGCTGATATTGTTACAATCATCTCGTCGTATTTAAATCTTCAAAAAAAAGGACGCAACTATTGAGGGGTTTGTCCGTTTCATCAAGATGGAAACCCATCAATGTCTGTTTCTCCTGAAAAGAAAATCTTTAGTTGTTTTTCTTGTCACGTTGGAGGAACTGTAATTGAATTTGTTAAAAGATTTGAAAAAATTAACTTTCCTTCAGCATTAAAGAAAGTTGCAGAGATTGCTGGTGTTGAAATTAATGAACTGAAAAATTATGCAACTAAAGAAAAGTATTCTGAAGCGGAAAAGTTAATTTTTAAATTAAATGAAGAGGCAAATAATTTCTACAAAACTTTATTGTTTTCCCAATTGGGTAAAAGCGCTCATGACTATTTGCTTAAAAGAAATATTTCTAATGAGCAAATTAGTAATTTTGAAATTGGTTATTCAGCGAGACAAGCAAGTTTGTGTGAACGTTTGTTGGAAAAAGGTTATACTAAACAACAAATTGCTGATGCAGGTTTGGGAACGATTTATGATTTAGAACTTAAGGATTACTTTGTTAATCGAATTATCTTTCCAATTAAAAATGAAGACGATCATATCATTGGTTTTTCTGCGAGAGCTTTAAACGATGAAAAACCAAAATATATTAACAGTCGAGAAAATCTTGTTTTTAAAAAATCTCAATTAGCATATAACATTCAAAATGTTTTACGTATGCACATGGAAAACAATCAAGTAATTGTTTTGGAAGGATTTATGGATGTTATAAGTCTTGAATCGATTGGAGTTAAAAATGCTATTGCTATTATGGGAACCGCGTTAAGTGATTTTCATATTAAGTTATTTAAAACTCATAAAATGACAGTTAAGTTATTTTTAGATGGTGATTTAGCAGGAATTAATGCGACAGTTAAGGCAGCAAAAGCTTTAATGCGTGGAAATGTTAAAACAACGATTATTGATAATGATACAAATCAAGATCCAGATGAATTGATTCAGTCTGGTAAAGAAACATTGGTTATTTCTAAAATTGAAAATTCAACGCATCCTGTTAACTTTGTTATTAAGAAATTATGACTGGGAGTTGATCAAAATAACCCAGATTCGATATCGCAATACTTAACTAAAATTGGAGAATTCATTGATGGAATTCAAGATCCAGTTATTATTGATAAGACAGTTTCATTATTAATGAAGTTAACTGGTTTAAATCAAATCACAGTTGAGCAGATGCTTAAAATAAGACGAACAGTAGCTCCACATAAAACTACAGTCGTACCAGCACCAAAAATAGAAGAAATCCAAAAACCACAAACAGCTGTTCGAGTAAGTAAACCACCCGCAAAGGAACTCGATCCAGTTAACAAAAGAGCCTATGAAATAGCAGAACAAAAGGTTTTTGTTTCCTTATTAAAATCTGATCAATACCTTGATAAGATTGCTCAAAACATTGAGTTAATAATCAATAATAATATTCGAAGTGCGATGCGTGGAATTATTGCTGAGTATCGCTGTGGAAATTATCATGGGGGCGACCCAAAACGAGCATTAAAACTAATTGAAGAGAGAATAATTAATTATCGAAATCAAATCGAACTAATTTTAGCTAATAAAATTATTATGATTGATGCTTCTGAAAAGGAAATTGATGATGCATTTATAATGTTAAATCAGTATCAATCAAAGTTAGCAATTCATCGAGCAGAAATCGAACTAAAAGAAGCAACTACTGCTGAAGAGAAAATATTAATTATGCAGCGTTTGGATATTTTGAGAAAAATGGCAAACAAAATGAAGAGGTAAAAAATGAAAAAATTTAACGATAAAAAAAGTATTAAAAACATTAAAAGTGTAGATGAGTTTAAGCAGTATGTTGGGCATTATTTAAAAGAAAATGATAATGAAATTTCAACTGAGGAAGTTCAAGAAGGATTTACAGCAATTTTTCCAAATGCCGATGATAATGTTTATGAAAATTTATTAAATGACTTAGAAAAACTAGGAGCAAAATTTACTGATTTAGATGTAGATTTAGTATCACTAGCTGAAGAATTTGATGAAGTTGATATTGATGATGATTTTGCTGATGAAATGGCAAGTGCTAAAAAGTCTGCAGCTAAAGGGCGTAAAGAGGCAAAAGACACAACTCAGATGAAATATCGCGTTGGGGGAATTTCAAATGAAACAAAAATTCAAGATATTATTAAAACATACTTCCATAAAATTGGATCAGGTAAAATTTTAACAAAAGACGAAGAAATTGAGTATGCCAAAATGTTAACTTCTCCTGATCCTGAAGAAGTTCAAGAAGGACGTCATAAATTAATTGAGTCAAACTTAAAACTAGTTATATCAGTTGCCAGAAAACATTTAAATCGTGGTCTAGATTTCCCTGATTTAATTGAAGAGGGAAACATTGGATTAATGAAAGCTGTTGATAAATTTGACTATACTAAGGGATTTAAATTTTCAACATATGCAACCTGATGAATTCGTCAAGCAATTACACGTGCAATTGCTGATCAAGCAAGAACAATCCGTATTCCAGTTCACATGGTTGAAACAATTAATAAGTTAGCAAGAGTTGAGCGTCAATTAACTCAAGAACTAGGTAGAGAACCTTCAGCTGAAGAAATTGCTGATAAAGTTGGTACAGGATTAACTCCTGCTAAAGTAATTGAAATTAAAAAACTATCAGTTGAACCAGTTTCATTAGAAAAACCTTTTGGTGATGAAGATGATACTCACTTTGGAGATTTTGTTGAAGATAAAGATATGATTTCTCCAAATGATTTTGCTGAAAAAGAAGTTTTAAGAGAAGAAATTGACAAAGTATTTTCTGAAATGCCAGCAAGAGAAGAGAAAGTTATTCGTATGCGATATGGAATTATTCCAACAAAATTACGAACAATACTAAGATTAGCTTCTGAGTGTGGTGATGAAACTGCTGAAGATTTAAAAAATGCCATTAAAGAATTGGACTTGCATTTTGATACACCAATTGAAAAAGTTAGAATTTATGAAAATGATGTTATCAAAGCACATTTAACTAAATATGATTCACCAAAAACTTTAGAAGAAGTTGGAAAAGAATTAAATGTAACTCGTGAACGTATTCGTCAAATTGAAGCTAAAACAATTAGAAAATTAAAAACACCTTCAAATAGTAATAAACTGGGTAAAACACTAAAAGAATTTTATAAGGGATAAAATGATTTTAACGACAAGATTAAAAAGAGTTTTAGACTTAATTCCTAAAACAAAAACAGTCGCCGATATTGGAACCGATCATGCATATTTACCAATAGCAATTGTTGAAGCTCAAAAAGCTGAACTTGTTTATGCAGTTGATGTAAATAAAAAACCGTTATTAAGTGCTGAAGCTAATATTAAAAAATTTGGTTACGAAAACCAAATTTTTACGATTTTAAGTAATGGTTTAGAATTTATGAATCATGAATTTGATGCACTAATTGATTATGTTACAATTTCTGGACTTGGGACTCAGACAATTTTGACAATTCTAAAAGACGATAACAATAATATAAAAAATTATATTATTTGCTCTAATACTGATATTAGATTATTGAGACAATGAATAAATAATTCTCAGTATCAAATTATGTTTGAAGATTTTTTTGAAGATTATGCTGTCAATTATTGACTAATTAAAATCAGCAAAGTTTTTAATGATACTCAATTAACTGAACAAGAAATTATGTTTGGAGAGAAAAAGTATTTTTTAAATAATGATTTATACAAAAAATATTTAAAGTCTGAAATTAATAAAATTGATAAAATTCTTGCAAAGATTAAAAATGATACTTCAAGAATTAGCCAACTAAAGAAACAACAAAAAGATATTGAGGGTTTTCTTAATGAAATTAAATAAACTAATTAAATACTTGGAAAAAAAATTTTCTTACAAATTAGCAGGGAAATGAGACCATCCAGGCTTCCAAATTTTTACTAAAAATCAAATTTCTCTTGATAGCGAAATTAATAAAGTAATGGTTTGTCTTGACTTAACGGTTCAGGGAGTTGAAGTGGCAATAAAGGATCAAGTTGACTTAATTATTACCCGTCACCCATTTGTGTTTAATGAATTGGCCGATGAGCGTAATAATCCTGCTAAAAATGAAATGTTTAAAAAATTAAAAAAGGCAAACATTTTAGTATACTCAATTCATTCAAATTATGACGCTTCAGTTAATCAAGGATTAGCAAAAATTTTAGCTAAAAGATTTGATGTCAAAAAAACTACTCGTTTGGGCCCAGAAAAAGAATGCCTTAAAGTGGTACTTAGAAAAGAAATTAATCATGCAGAGCTAGTTGAAAAATTACGAACTTTATTACCAATTGAAAAAGTTGATTGTGCAAAAGATTTAGAATTAAAAAGTAAACTTCAAGAATTTTATATAACAACAGGTTCAGGGGCAAGTTCAATGGTAGCACAAGCTTTAGTTAATAAAACTTTTATAACTGGTGAAGTTAAATGAAATGAATGAGCCTATGCCAATGATAATAAGATAAACTTAATTGGAGTGGGTCATTATATGGAAAATTATTTTGTAGATGACATCAGTGAAAAATTATCAGCATTAGATCAAACTTTAAAAATAATTAAGTTTGATACTACCAATTTGTTTAAGCAAATATAGAAAAGGAATACGATATGGAATTTTCAAGTTTTGGATTTAAAAAATTTATTAATGATACTTTACAAGAAATTGATTTTGTAACTCCTACATCAGTTCAGGAAAAAGTTATTCCATTAATTAAAAAACATCGCAACGTGGTTGCATTAGCACATACTGGAACTGGAAAAACTCATAGTTTCCTACTACCAATTATTAATAATTTGAACTTAAGTGTTTCGTTTGAAAAACGACACGTTCAAGCATTGATAATTGCTCCAACTAGAGAATTGGCTAAACAAATTTATGATAACATTAAGCCCTTTCAAAAAAATGAGCCAAAAATTACGACCGGTTTGTTTATTGGAGGAGAAGATATTACCAAAACAATTGATCAGTTAGAAAAAACTCAACCGATGATTGTTGTTGGGACTCCAACACGAATTAGGGAACTGTATGAAGGAAATCATTTACGAATTACGACTGCTGATTATATTGTTGTTGATGAATGTGACATGATTTTTGACTTAGGGTTTATCGAAGATGTTGACTTTATGATTTCAAAGGCTAAACAAAATGCTGTAATTTCATTATTTTCAGCAACAATTCATGAAACATTACGTCCATTTGTTAAAAAGTATTTAAATGATTCAATTTTTGTTGATGATTCTGAATCAATGCCATCAAATAAAAATATTCAGCATATCTTAATTGATACTAAAAATCGAGAAGTAGAAGAAGTATTGACTAAAATTGCTTCGTCAATCAATCCATACTTGTGTTTAATTTTTGTTAATCAAAAAGAAGACGTTTCTAAAATGATTAAAATTTTACGAAATGCAGGAGTAACATCCTTGGGAGAACTTCATGGTGATTTACAGCCAAGAACACGTATGAACATGCTCAAGAAAATAAAGAATAACGAATTCAAATTTGTTGTTGCAACAGATGTTGCCGCTCGAGGTGTTGATATTACTGGAGTTAGCCATGTAGTGTCAATTGATTTACCACGTGATTTAAGTTACTACATCCATCGTTCAGGGAGAACTGGGCGTTCAAAAATGACAGGAATCAGTTATGTATTGTTTAATGCTAAAAACCAAGAAAAAATTGAAGAACTAAAAAACAAAGGAATCGAATTTGAAGTTCAAAAGCTTTTAGATGGGGAACTAGTTAATATTAAAAAAACGCGACAACGAACTCCAAAAAAGAATCAACAAAATTTAGATGTTGAATCACAAAAAGTTATTTCTAAGTATAAAAAACAAATTGTTAAACCGGGATATAAACAAAAACGTAAGCGTGAATTAGAAGAAATTAAAAAGAAACGTCGTCGTGAACATATTAAGCAAAATATCTCAAAAATTAAAAAAGAAAAATACAAAAAAAGGCGTGAAGAATTATTTGGAGATTAGCAATTGCTTTTCTCTTTTTTTATTGTATTATTATTGTAATATTTAAAAAAAAGAAGAGGGTTGACCATGAGAAAAATTAAAATTAGATCATCTGATGGTCAAGAAGTTTTAGAGTTATCGGCTGCGCAGTTAAAAGAAATTAAAGAGAGTCCAAAATATGAAAAAGCTCATGCTGATTTAGTAGCTAAAGCTGAGAAAAAATTAGAGCGCCAAATTTATTTTAAACAAGGTTTTTGAAAAGATTTATTATTAATATCAATTGCTGCTTTGGGAACAACAGTTGCATTTGATTATTTTGTTTCGGCAACTGGAAAAATGGGATTATTTCCTGGTGGTTTAGGAGGAATTACGCGTTTTATTTCCGTAATTGTAGTTTCTGAACAAGAAAAACAAGCTAGTTTATATTTCGTATTTTATTTTGCTTTTAATATTCCGTTTATTTGTTTTGGATTTTGGAAATTAGGTAATAAATTTACACTGACAACAGTAATTTATATTTTATTAAGTATTTGTTTTGACCAGGTCATTCGTTTGATACCAGTGATCAATCCTTCAGAGTGACATTTGATTATTGATTATGAACTTATTGGGGGAATTCCTCAGGTTTGAAATAGCACAATTTGATTATTTGTGTTTGCTGTTTTTGGAGGAATTATTTTAGGTTGGTCGTATGCTGTGATTTATAAGGCATCTTCTTCAACTGGGGGAACAGATTTTGCGACAGTTTATTTTGCTCAACAACGTAATAAAAACATCGGTAAAATTAATATGAAAATTAACTTTATTATTTTGACAAGCGTGATCATTTTAAATACCTTAATGCTAAAGTCTGAAGAATTTAATGAATCAATTAAATATTCAATTTTAAATAGTCATTATTCTAATGCTACTTTTTTCAATCAAGCAGTTGAAAAAAATGATTTATGCGCAATAGCAATTAAAGATTTGTTTACTAATAATGGTAACCCAATCATTACTGATTCAAATTTAGGGGAAGCATTACGTAAAGCAGCTTCAGATGTCAACTTTAAAAGTTATTCAACAGGAATGATGAACTTAATGAGATTTAAATTTATTTTTGGACCAAGTTTATTTGCTTCATTCACAATGGTAATTGCTCAAGCATTAGTAGTTGATTTCTTATATCCAAAAAATAAGATTCAAACAATTATGATTACAACTATTAAATCTGATGAAGTTCAACAATATTTATTTGAGGCTGGATACCGTAACAATGTATTTATTTGAGAGGCAGAAACATCAAAAAAAGGTGTTGGAGTTACTAACAAAAAAGTATTGATGGCAACAGTTACGGTTATTAACTGAAATAAATTAGAAGCTGGATTAATCAACATTGATCAACATATGAATATTAATGTCGTTAAAACTCAAAGAGTTAAAGGACCATTTAGATATGAGCTTGATAATGAACGCCGTTTACGAATTATTCATGAACGAGTTGTTACAAATGTTAAGTGAATGAAAAAAATTGAACACGATGCAATTTTTATTGCCAATGCAAGAATTAAAAATGATTTAAAAAATGAGAAAGCCATTCAAAAAACTGATTAAAATATTATATAATGTATTTATGGTCTAACAGATTTTCAAACTGATAGACAATTTTAACTGCTAACATTACACAATGTATATTGGCTTTTCTTATTTTAAGAAAAAGTAAAAAAGGAGAGAGAATATGAAAAATCCTAAAAAGAGTTTTAAAAAAGTAATTCATATTTCAGTCATGGGACTTATTGTACTTTCTCTAATTGTAGGAATTATTTTTTCAAGTTTAAGTGGCATTTCTAATAACGTTTTAGGACCCAAATATAAAGGTGGATATGAAGCTTTAGTTGGGGTTTATGATAATAGTAAACAATCATCAGAAACCAATAATGAGTTTCTACCAAATGGAGATGCTGCTCAAGGAGCCAAAGCTTTAGAAAGTAAGCTATCACCATTTTCAGATAATACAATTGAAGTAACTCAAGTTGGAGCAAGTAGAGTATCAGTTAAAGTATCACGTGATGCTTATGCAAACAATACTAAAATTCTGCAAAATGCAATTGAAATGAATGGTGGTATTTTAGTAACAAACAGTAACTATGAAGATGTTTTATTTAATGAAACATTGATGACAAAAGCTGGTAAACCGATCTATGAAACTCAAAATGACAAAAAAGTTGTTAAAGAAAAAGTGGGAGTGTCACAATTACTAGGAGAACCAGAAGCGGTTTCAATTAAAAGTAATCAAGCAATTACCAATGAACCTTATATTCAATTTTCATTAACTCAAGATTATTTATCTAAAATTGTTGCTCCATCAGCAGAAGGAGAAAACACAGGTGGAGACGCTCCATCATTAAACATGTTTACTTCTGTGGAAACAATTTTATCAAATATGCGTGAGTATTATTCATTATATTCACAAGCAAAAGATACTGATAAGTTCTTGGAAGCTTATTTAGAAGGAATTATTAAGCCTTTAAGAAGTTATAAAAATGATAGTTCAATTAAAGATGAATTAGGAAAACGTGTTTTAGATGACTTTTTCTTAGTTAATTATCAAAGATTAGGGGCTAATGGCTGAGAAAATAGAACTGCTTCGTTACTAGGTTATTTCAACCAAGATAATGCAGGATTTGAAGGTGAAATTACAACTATAGCACATTTGAGAAGAATTTTATTTGGAGATTCAAATGCTGATGAACCATATAACAATTACAAGTTTAGTTTCGTAAATGCTGATTTAAATAAATATATTTATGATCAAAACGCTGAGGCTAAAGAATTTAATGAAAATGGACTTTATGGTAAAAAACTAGTTTCTGAAGCAGATAAAAACGACTTAGGAAGCATTCAAGAAGTTTTTTCAAAATTAACTAGCGTATTGTTTAAAGAATCATTGTTTAAAAATGTTAAAGACGATAGTTTGGTAAACATTGCTTTAGAAAAATCAATTTTTTCTGACAATATTATTCAAAGAGGACAAATAGAGGTTATTCCAGAAGCAAATACACAAGTTTCTTCTTCAACACCAGCATATATTCAAGATAATAAACTTTCTATTAAAACATCATCATATACAAAGGCTAAAAAAGCTGTTGCAACAATCTTGCAAACAACTTCAGGACTTTCATTTAAAGTTTTTGCAATTTCAGAATTTAATGCGTTAATTTCGCGAACACTATTTATCGTTTCAATAGTAGCATTAATAATTTTAGCAATTATGTTAATGATTTATGTAGTTTTTGCATATCGTTTATTAGGGTTATTCACAATTATTATTGCGGCAATTATTGGAGCGTTGACATTCTTAGTTCCATTTTGATTTGGATTTGCGATAGGGCCAGAAATCTTTAGCATTATCTTTATAATCATAGGATTAACTATCGATATTAACATTTTGTACTTTGAATCGATTAAGCGTAGTATTTATGAAGATAAACATTCGATTGAATCTTCATTTAAAATTAGTGGTCGAGAAAGTTTATGATTAGTAATTGATTCAGCAATTGTCGTTTTAATTCCAAATGTGATTTTATTCTGAATCGGAACTGGAGCTATGAAAAACTTTGCCACAATTACAGCAATTGGAGCATTATTTGTAATATTATTTGGCGTTGTTGTGATGCGTATTATTTGTTATTTCCTTGTAAAATCAAGGTTATTACATGACAATGCGAATTTATTACCAATTGATACTTCTAAAGAAATCAAGGGTTCTTTCTTTACTGATTTAAGAATTCGTCACCTAGAAGTTAAAATTGCAAATAATGCTAAAAAGCGTGAGGTTTCATCAAGAGACTTAATTAAAACAAAAGCAAATCAAGATCAATTAAATCGTTTATACAAAATTCAAAAGGAAATGATTGCTGATCGTTTAGCTAAAAAAGCTTTAAGAAGTCAAAAAGAAATTGATAAAGTTCAAATTCAAATTGATAAAATTGAAGCTTTAAAAGCTAAGTATGAAAATAAACCTACTCAAAGTGTTAAAGCAAATAATAAACAAGCAGAATTAGTAAGTTATCAACAAATGATAGTTAGTCAAAGTGAAACTAACTTTACTGATAAAAAACAAGCTCAAAATATTCAAGCAATTCAAATTGAGAAAAAGGTTGCATCTTTAGGAAAAATTATTTCAATTTTCTGAGTTGTGATCATTATATTTGGAGCTATTATTGGTGGATTCTTTGGAGCAAATTTATCTTCTAATTTAGGAAAAGGACAAAACTTTCTTTTATATGGGGATGCTGTTGCAGAAACATATAGTAACCTTGAAGCACCAAAAGAAACTTTATTGCCAAATGAAAATGATAAAAACCGCGATAGAATTTATGATGGTTTACAAAATCTTAAAAAGAAAAATGATGAATATTTTGCTAAACTATATGCAGTAGATTCAATAGATAAAGCTACAAGTGAACAACAAAATTATTGAATGGCACAAACTGTCGCTCAATCATATGAATTCTTGTTGTCAAATAATTATTTATCTTCATTCAACTCAAGAATGGAAAAAACATCATTAAGAAAATCACAAGTTTCTTATGGTAATAACTTTGCAATTATTAATGAAGATTCAAATATTCGTGAAACTACAGGTTGAGTTTCAATTACTACTTCAAAAAAAGTAAGTTTAAGACAAATGAAAAGAACTCAAGCTGCGCTTGCGGGTTTAGGAAACTTACCACCTAACTACAACAATCCAAGTCGTGGAATTTTAGGTCTTGAAGAAACACCATATACTGCATATGATCAAATTCGTCAAATTGCAGTTATGTTTGGAATTTTATTACTAGCCTTGATTGTTTATATGGTAATTAGATTCAAATGAACATACTATGTCGCTTTAGCTTTAGGACTAATTATGACAATCTCAATTACGGTTGCCTTAATTGTGTTATTCCGAATTCCAGTATCAATCGAAATTATTACCGCCATTTTAGGAGTAGTAATGTTCAGTTTAGTAACAGCAATTTTGATTATGGGTAAAGGGAAAACCATTTTAGCTTCAAAAGATGAGCGTACAATTAATAAACAGTTTGCAAAAGAAATTGAATTACATGTATTAATCAATGAGGCAAAAAATACTCGAAGTAAAGAACTTGATAAGTTAAAAGCTACTTTTAAAAAATCTCGTAAGCAACTGAAAAAAGCATTAGCAAAAAACTTATCAGAAACAAAAGTTAAAGATCAACGTCGAACTATTAAAAAACAAGCTAAGGCTGATCAAAAAGCTCTTAAAGTTCAGTTTAAAAAAGACCGCAAACTTATTCTTAAAAACTTTGCTATTTTCAAAGGTGAGACTAAAAAACAAGTTACAATTGAGTCAAGAAAAAATAATTTCTTAAAACAAATCTTTTTAGATATTATTAAATTTGGTGTATTCCGACTTATTGCTGTAGGAACTATTTACATTGCTGTGGGAATTATTGCAGCAATTACCTTACCAGTTATTTCAGGAATGGGTATGACTTTAGCAATTGGTGTT
This sequence comes from Mesoplasma seiffertii ATCC 49495, assembly GCF_000518725.1. Taxonomy (GTDB): domain Bacteria; phylum Bacillota_I; class Bacilli_A; order Mycoplasmatales; family Mycoplasmataceae; genus Tullyiplasma; species Tullyiplasma seiffertii. The sequence continues at coordinate 128,097 of NZ_KI912485.1, forward strand.
GTTATAGCTTCAATTGTATTTATTACAATTTCAGTACCTGTGTGAATTTGATTGGAAAGAAAACGTATTAATGCTAAATATGGATATAAAAAATTCATTAGAAAAATTGTTGTTTCAAGTGAAGAACAAACAATTAAAGATATTAACGATTAAAAAGGATAAATATGGATTTAAAAAAATATATTTTGGATGTTCAAGATTTTCCAAAACCAGGAGTTAATTTTAAAGATATCACTCCGCTATTAAATGATGCTGAAGCATTTCATTTCATGATTGAAGAAATTTCAAAATTTGTTAAAGAATGTGGAGCTAATGTTGTAGTTGCTCCTGAAGCAAGAGGATTTTTATTGGCATCAGCAGTTGCCTTTAATACTAAAACAAGATTTGTTCTAGTAAGAAAACCAGGAAAATTACCTCGAGAAGTAATTGATATTGAATATTCTTTAGAATATGGGACTAATCATCAACAAATTCATAAAGGTGACATTAAACCTGGAGATCAAGTTGTTATTATTGATGACGTTCTTGCAACTGGGGGAACAATTGAAGCAATTATCAAATTGATCTCAAGTGAAGGTGCTGAAGTTAAAGGAATTTCATTTTTAGCAGACTTGACTTATTTACATGATGAGAAATTGCTTTCAGAGTATAATGTTCAAAAATTAATAAAGTATTAAAAATAAAGACGAAAGTCTTTATTTTTAATTAGATATAATTATATAATTGATAAACAAAGGGGTATTTTATGGCAGGATTTGTACAAAAAAAACATATAAAAAAAACATATAATAATATTTTAGATATTATTGAAATTCGAGAATATAAGCAATTAGAAACGGAATTAAAAAAGTATATCTTTAATAAAAAAGAGTTACGAGAAATTGAAATGGCATATCAGTATGCCTATGAAAAACATGATGGTCAGTTACGTCGTAACGGAGATCCCTATATTTATCATCCATTATCAACAGCATATTATTTAGCACAGCTTAAAATGGGACCTAAAACAATAATTGCAGGGTTGCTTCATGATATTTTAGAAGACACTCCTTATACTGTTGAGGATTTAGAAACAAAGTTTGGAGAAGAGGTAGCTAATTTAGTAGAATCAGTTACTAAGGTTAGCTATTTTGCCAAAGAAAATCGTGAGCAATTAAAATCAGAATATTTACGTAAATTGTACTTATCAATGGCAAAAGATATTAGGGTAATCATTATTAAAATTGCAGACCGTTTACATAATATGTTAACCATCCGTAATTTACCTGAAGCTAAACAAATTGTTATTGCTCGAGAAACATTAGATATTTATTCAGCAATTGCACACCGTATTGGAATGAAAAATGCCAAGTCGTTTTTAGAAGATTTATCATTTGAAGTCTTAAATCCAGTAGACTATCAAAAAACAAAAGCTTTAATGGATAGTGATAGTGAAAAACGAACTCAAAGTATTAATGCAATCATTGCAGATATTGATCAATATTTACGTAAAGAAAAACATATCAAATTACTTGATATTTTTGGAAGAGCAAAAACAGTTTATTCAGTGTATCGTAAAATGAATATGGTTGGAAAACAGTTTGAAGAAATTAATGATGTTTTAGCAATTCGCATCATTACAAAATCAGTTGATGATTGCTATAAGATTTTAGGATTTATTCACCAAAAATATACTCCGTTAGCAAAACGTTTTAAAGATTACATTGCAACTCCCAAAAATAACGTGTATCAATCATTGCATACAACCTTAGCTGATAATTCGGGAAATATTTTTGAAGTCCAAATTAGAACAGAAGCGATGGATGAAATTGCGGAAACTGGAGCTGCTTCTCACTGAAGATATAAAGAAGGTGAAGTCGTTGATATTGCCAAAAAACAAAAAGAGATTGATGAACAAATAGATGTCTTTAATCGTATTTTAGACTTAGATCGTCAAAGTTCATTTGACGATAATGCTTCGATTAAAGATAGCATTGAAAATACTTTAAAAGAGGATTTGTTTACTGCGTCAATTTATGTACTAACACCTGGTGGAGCAGTAAAAACTTTACCTTATGGATCAACAGTTTTAGATTTTGCTTATCGAATTCATACTGAAGTTGGAGAAAAAACGATTGGAGCTAAAATTAACGGAGTCTTTTCTCCAATTAATACGGTTTTAAAATCAGGAGAAGTTGTTGAAATTAAAACTTCATCAAAACAAGAACCAACTCATGAATGATTAAAAATTGTGGTAACAGCAGCGGCAAGAAATCGTATTAAAAAATATTTAAGTGCCAAAATGACTGATGAAAATATTAAAGATAAAAAAGAAGAAAACCGTTTGATCGCCAAAAAAGTTGAAGCAACAATTAATGCTTATATTAATCAAAAAGACTGACGTTGAAAACGTAAATCTAACGAGGAAATTTTAGAAAGCGTTAAAAAACTAGGATTTGCATCTTTAGAAGATTTCTTGTTAGCGCAAGCTAAAGGAGAATATACAATTGCTGAAGCAACTGATTTAGTTTATATTGATAAAAATTATTCTAAAGATGATGAGGCGTTAGAAAATATCAAATCAAAAGTTGTTAATAATTTAGATTTAAAAAATGATATTGTTATTGATGGAATCACTAATATTAAAACTGCTTTGGCAAGTTGTTGTATGCCAATTCCTTATGAAAATGTTGTTGGTTATGTTTCAAAGGGTAGCGGAATTAAAGTTCATTTAGATGAATGTTTTAATATTTCAAATTCTGAAGATCAAAAACGCTTAATTGCCGTTCAATGAAATTCAGCAGTGGCTGAAAGCCATTTCTACACAACAAAAATTCGTTACTATGGAATTGATCGCCCTAATTTGCTTTATGATATATCAAAAGTTCTAACAAGTTTAAAAGCCTCAATTGTTAGTGCCAATCTATCAAGCGATGAGAAGCTATTAACTTCTTCAGGAGTTTTAACAATTAAAATTAAAAATTCTGATCAACTAAATCAAATTATTTCAGCGATTAAATCAATTCCTTCAATTAATGAAGTGGAACGTGGATATAAACAACGCTAATGGTTAAGACAATTACATGAGACCAACTTGAAGAGTACTTAGCAAAGGACTTTATTTTAGTTGATATTCGTGAACAATATGAAACAAATCTAGGAGTTATAAATAACTGCCAATTTTTGCCAATGTCAGATTTAGTTTTAGATTTTTCTGTGCTTGATAAGCAGGGTAACTATTTGTTTTATTGTCAAACATCAAGACGAAGTCAAGCTTTAATTAATAACTTACTTGAGCAAGGTTTTAACCAAGAACAGATTATTAATATAGCTGGTGGATATAATGAGTGACAAAAATTAAATAATCTTAAAAAATAACGCTTTTGCGTTATTTTTTTAATTATCTTAATATCTAAATAATCTATGGTTGTTATATAATTAATAAGATATAAAGGAAGTGAAAGCAAATGATTCAAAAACCTCGAGGAACTCAAGATAGCTTTGGTCAAGAAGCAAAACAATGATCAGCACTTGAAGCTAAATTAAAAACCATTTTAGCAAAGTTTAATTACAACGAAATTCGAACACCAATTTTTGAGGCTAAGGAATTATTTGTAAGAAGCGTCGGAGAAACAAGTGACGTTGTTTCAAAAGAGATGTATGAACTAATTGATAAAAAGGGTCGTGAATTTGTATTGCGGCCTGAAGGAACTGCTCCAATTGTTCGTAGTTTAATTGAAAACAAATTATATGCTCCAGAACACTTACCATTTAAAGCATTTTACTTAGGGCCAATGTTTCGTTATGAACGTCCCCAAGTAGGTCGTAATCGTCAATTTCACCAACTAGGAATTGAAGCTTTTGGGGCAAATAATTTCAACCAAGATATGGAAATAATTATTATTGCAAATCAAATTGTTAAAGAATTAAACTTGGATAATAATTTAGAAATTGAAATTAATTTTTTAGTGACAGGTGAACATAGAGTTGCCTATATCGCAGAATTAAAGCAATATTTACAAACATTTGTTTTATGTGAAGATTGTCAAATCCGTATGGTACAAAATCCATTACGTATTTTGGATTGTAAAATTGATGGAGATAAATTTACAAATGTTCCCGACATGAATAAGTTTTTATCGCCTGAAGATCAAGACCAATTTACAAAGTTAATAACAGGATTAAATACTTTAGGAATTAAAACCACTGTTAATCCTAAACTAGTTCGTGGATTAGATTACTATACAGGATTTATTTTTGAGTTAAAATGTTTATCAGAAAAACTAGGTGGTCAACAGACAATTATTGCTGGGGGACGTTATAACAACTTAGTTTCTGAGCTTGGTGGACCAACGGTTCCAAGTGCTGGATTTGGAATGGGTCTGGAACGTTTACTAATTATGTTGGCAGCAGAAAATATTTCTTTAACAACTGACAATGAATTGGATGTTTATACAATTGCTGTTTCAGAAAAGGGAATGGGTTTTAATCAAGAATTATTATTTAAACTACGTGATGCTGGAATTAAAGCAGATACAGACTTAATGAACCGTAGCTTTAAATCAGCATTTAAGCAAGCTGATAAATTTAAGGCAAGAAATGTCATTGTCATTGGAGACCAAGAGTTTGAATCACGTACAGTTCAAGTAAAAGATCAATTAACAAAACAAACAGTGACATTATCAATTGCAGAATTAATAGATAAATTAAAAGGAGAATAAAAATGAAACGAACACACCACTGTGGTCAACTAAATCTTAGCAATGTTGGACAAACAGTTCTTTTACAAGGATGAGTTAAGAAAATTCGTAAAATGGGAGCTATGAACTTTATAGATTTACGTGACTTTTACGGAGTAACACAATTAATTATTGATGAGAGTCATGGTGACCTGATGCAAACTATCAAAACAGAGTACGTTATTGAAGTTAGCGGAATTGTAGTTGAACGTAAGTCAAAAAATTTAGATTTACCAACTGGAGAAATTGAAATTAAAGTGACAGCCATTCAAATTATTAATAAAGCTGACTTAGTGCCGTTTCAAATTGAAGATCATAGTGAAGCACTGGAAGATACTCGTTTAACATACCGCTATTTAGATTTGAGACGTTCGTCAATGCAACACCATCTTAAAACTCGAGCAAAGTTAAATTCAATTTTTAGAACAACTTTGGAAAATCATAATTTCTTAGAAGTTGAAACTCCTTATTTTGGAAAATCAACACCTGAAGGGGCTCGAGATTTTTTAGTACCATCACGTTTAAATAAAAATAAATTTTATGCCTTACCACAATCACCACAATTGTATAAACAATTATTAATGATATCGGGAATTGATCGTTATTATCAAATTGCTAGATGTTTTAGAGATGAAGATTTACGAATTGACCGTCAACCAGAATTTACTCAACTAGATTTAGAAATGAGTTTTGCAACTGGAGAAGATGTGATGTTGCTTGTTGAAGAATTAGTAAAAAATTCTTTGGTTGAATTTAAAGGTATTAAAATAACCGAACCGTTATTAAGAATGCCATATAAGGAAGCTATCAAAAATTATGGTATCGATAAACCAGATTTAAGATATGATTTAAAAATTCACGACTTAGAAGAAGTTTTTGCAAATACGGAAGTCAAAATGTTAGCTGGTTCAACAATGTCAATTCGAGGAATTATGATTGACCAATTAGTTGGTAAGAAACAGTTAGAAGAATTAGTTGAAACTGCAAAACAAAATGGGATTAATGGTTTTGGATTTGCAAAAGTTGAAAATGGAACTTGATCAGGTTCAATTGCAAGTCAACTAAATGAAAAAGAAAAAGCAATGTTATTAGATAAATTTGCGATTAAGTCTCAAGGAACATTGTTGGTTCAAACAGCGCCGTATAATGTAGTTTCTCAAGCAATGGGAGCTTTGAGAATTCAACTTGCAAAAATGTTTAATTTAGCGGACCCAAATGATTGCAAACCATTATGGGTTACGGATTTTCCATTGTTTGAGTGAAGCGAAGAAGAACAGCGTTTTGAAGCAGCACACCATCCATTTACAATGCCAAAAGATTGTTCACTGGCAGATTTTGATACTAATAAAGCCGAAGCAATTGCTTATGCTTATGACTTAGTAATTAATGGATACGAAATTGGTTCTGGATCACAAAGAATTACTGATCCGGTAATTCAACAACGTATGTTTGATGCAGTTGAACTAACTGCTGAAACTGTTGAACGTAACTTTGGATGATTCATGAACGCTTATAAATATGGAGCGCCGTATCATGCTGGAATGGGTTTAGGAATTGATCGTTGAGCGATGATCATGTCAAACGCGGAGTCAATTCGTGATGTGATTGCCTTTCCTAAAAATTCATCAGGAGTTGATCCAATGAATAACGCTCCAGACTTTGTTGAAGAAAAACAGTTAAAAGAACTTTTTATTAAAACTGTATAAAATAGTATAGATAAAATAACAAAATAATCAATTGGTCAAAAATTCTTTTTAGAATTAGGAAACCAATTTTTTTATTGCTTTCATGAACCAATAGCAAGTTAATTTATTTTATAGAGTCTTTCAAAATGTAATTATATAAGTGTTATATACAACAAATATAATAAAAGGAGAAAACTATTATGAAAAAATTACTTACAGTTTTAGGAGCAGTAGGTTTAACTGCAACAGCTGGTTCAGCTGTTGTAGCTTGTAAAGGAAAAGATGTATGTAAGACACCTAACTTACAAGCATTAAAAACTCAAATTGCAAAAGCAGAAAAAATGCAACAAGGTAAAAAATCTAAAGAAGCTTTTGCTGCTTTAACAAAAGCAATTGAAGAAGTAAAAAAAGTTACTAAAGAAGAAGAAGCACCAGATGCTTATGTTAAAATTGTTGGAGCAATGAAAGCTTTCAATGAGTCACCTGATATTAAACAAGTAGACTTAAAAGAATTTAAAACAGCAGTAGAAAAAATTGCTAAAGGTGAAGAAGCTACAATCGATGAAGCAATTGTTAAAATCAAAGCGGTTAAATTGCCAACAGGAGTAACTTCTATAAAAGTTGAAAAAGATACTAAAGATGCTAACAAAATTATCATTTCTTTCGTAGTTGAACAAGGTTATGAAGCATTAGCTAACTTAGAATTAACATTTACTAAAAAAGGTTAAAAACTTTTAAAAAAATCCTCAAACGAGGATTTTTTTTAATATAGTTGATTTATTAAGCCAGAATAAATTCAATTGTAAGCTTGATTAAACCCCAATTGTAGATAACAAAGATAAGTTAGCTGAAGATGAGTTTCTTTAGCTATTTTTTTAGCCTTTAACAGTTTAGTACTAAATTTGGCTAGAGTTAAAATAATTATTTTTGACTCAAATAACTGGGTGTCTAAGTGCACTTCATTTGAAAAAATTTCATCTAAAATGTCATGTTCTTTAATAACTTTGTAGACTTCATTTTTAAAGCGTTGATATTTTTTATTGATAACTTGATTACCAAGTTTAATGGCACATAAGCGTTTACTTTCAATGTCGTTATTTTCTAAAAAAAGATAGTAATCAATAATAGTTTGAATCCCTCAACAAAAACCATTTAAAGTCATGTAGTCAGTAATCATTTGATCAAACTTTTTAAATAAGCGTTCATCACTAACGAATTGTTTTAACTTAGGTTTAAAAAAGTTCAAATAATTATTGCTAGCTGCAAACAATTTTGAATAATTGGTTTCGCCAATCTTATCAAAAGGAATAAAATCATTTGGGTTTAAATTAAACTTTTCAATTCATTGCTTATTCTTTTTTAAACTTCGATTGACAGTTTTTTCTCACCATGGAGTCACATAGGTTAGTTGTTTAAGATCTAAAGTATTTAATTCCTTTAATTTATATATTTCAATCATATAGACTCCTTTCAACTATTTGATTATATAAAAAATAAACTATTAATGTATATAAGGTATAATTTATATTAAATAGAGGTGTTATTATGAGCAAAGAAAAGCAAGCAAATCAAGAATTGGAATTAGGTTTTTTTGAACCAGCATTAGGATTAATTATTACGAATTTAGAATTTTTAGAAGATGAGTTACAACAAGAACAACAGCCAGTTAAAGAACTAACTAAAATTCTTGATCAATTCAATGAACTAGAAGCAATTGAAGAATTTGAAAAAGTAGTAGCTGAATTGGTTAATTTAACTCCGGTATTAGAACAAACAATTTTTAAAATTGTTGATGCTGATCAAGCAAAATTATTATCATATTTATATTTAGCAAATAGTATTGCTACTAACCTAAAAGAAACAGCATTGTTAATGCAAATTGCCGGAACAATTGAAACAAAATTGGAGGATGGAATTTTTGAAAATAATGAAGAAAATTTAGTTGCTGAATATAAAACATTGCTAACGCAATTTGCAAATCACGAGTATCAAGAGATATTGAATGATTTATCAACAATTCAATATCAAGAAGAGTTTAAAAAAGTTTTGAACATTCTTTCTAAGGAACAAGATTTTGATGATCTTAAAGAAGGTAATGGAGTATTAATGGAATTATTTGCCTTGGCAAATCCGGTTTCAAATAATTCTAGTTACTTAACAATGTGAAAGCGTTTAAATAATTTAGAAGGGTTATTTACAGTTATTACTTTTTGAGAACAAGATAGTTTTGAAGACGAAGAGTAGTTGTTAGGATTTACAATGGAAACTAAATATGTAGCTTTAATTGTTTGTGGTTGTTTATACTTTGTGGGGTTATTAATTTCAGGGTTATTGGCTTTAAAATATCAAAAGAGTCATCAACCATATCGTCAAGCTGCTCAGGAATATCACAATTACTGAAAAACTGAAAAACTGAATTGATTAAACTTATCACTACTCACACCAATATCATCAAAGTTTGAATTACCTGCAGGCGAAGAACTTTACTTTGTTGAGGAAAATCTAAGTTATGTTACCGATCAAAAACATCGAGATTTAAAAGAACTTAATAAATATGGTTTTGGAAAATACGATCAAATTGAAAGTTATTATGATGATGCTGAATTTATGAGTTTTAAATCAGATTATAAACTTTTTGGATTTAGAAAAAAAACTGCACAAGCAGAACAAAAAATAATGTATGTTACTAATAAACGAATAATCTTTGATCAAAATGGAGTATATGAGCAAATTGTCGTTTCAGACATTGTTAAAGCCTATATTGCTGTAATTTATAATAATGGTCGTTACTATCCAGGATATATTATTCATACTCAAAAGGCTTTGTATAAGGTTATTTCTGATAACCCTCAAGTAACACTAATTATTAATCAAATTAAAAAGACACTGCATTCACAAGGAGGTATCAATGTTGACAACTAAATCACTTATATTCTTGCCGACTCTGGCAACTTTATCAATTATTATTTTTTTGCTAAACGTATATTTAATTATCGAAGTCATTAAAAAATTGAGACAATTAAATAAGTTTAAAACTCAGGAAGTTTTGATTTATGAAAACAAGCGCTTGTTGTTAATAATCAATTTGTGAATTTATTTGATTATGCCATTAATATTTGCCTTGGCAATGATTACATTCGCATTATTCTTTGTTGTAACAACTGAAACTCGAGGAGTTATTTATGGTATAGGAATTGGATTATTTTTAGTTTATGTAATTAGTGCTTTTATTTTTGATGTTTGAATTTTGAAAGCTGCTGAATCAGCAATTGTGGTTGTCAAAAATCATAAGTTAGCGTTTTTAAATGAAGTAATTAACTATACAGCAATTTTGTCTGTTACTAATGACTTAAAGCGTCGCAAAATTTTTATCAATTATTATGATGATGAAAATGAAGGTCTTGTTTTACAAATGAAACTTCGTTATCATTGAGAATTAAAAGACTTTTTTAAAGCATTAGAAATCAGCACAGCGTTTGAATAGGGGAATATTATGATTAAACAAGCAGTATTTATAAAATCAGCAGCCGATCGAAGTGGTTGAATTGAAGATGACATTCCGGAAATTTGTTTTGTCGGTCGAAGCAATGTTGGAAAATCAAGTTTCATTAATTCAATTGCGAATCAAAACAAAATAGCAAAAGTTGCTAATACACCAGGTAAAACTCGATTGCTAAATTTTTTTGACATCAATAAAGGTTATTTCCGCATTGTGGATGCGCCTGGTTATGGTTATGCCAAAATTAATATTAAAATGAAAATTAAGTTTGGAGAAATGATGGAAGATTACTTAATGAATCGTGACAATCTTAAGGGTGTATGTATGTTAGTTGATCTTCGCCATAAACCAACTGGCGATGATAAAGCAATGTATGATTTCTTAAAACAATGTGAAATTCCGGTATTAATGATTGGAACTAAACTAGATAAACTTAAGCGAAATGAAATTAGTAAAAATGAAAAACTAATAAAGGAAACTTTAAATTTTTATGAGCAAGATGCTTTTTTAAAAGTTTCGAACTTAAATAAGACAAATATCCAAGATGCTTGAGTAGAATTTGTTAAAATTATAGAAAATTAAATTATAAAGGAAATATTTAAATGGAAAATTATGAATCGAAGAAGTTAGCAGAGATTGAAAAAGACCTGCAAACTGATTTTAAAAAGGGATTAACCCAAGAGCAAGTAGAGCAAAAACTTTTAATTGAAGGTAGAAATGAGTTACCAGCTGGAAAAGTTACTCCATGATATAAAACATTTTTGTTAGCATTTATTGAACCGCTACAAATTATCTTAATTATTGCAGCGATTATTTCTGTTGTGGCTCCTTTAGTAGCAAATAATACAGGACATATGAGTTTTCATGATTTTATTGACTTTACTGTTATTATCGCAATTGTTATTATTGATGCAATTTTAGAAACCGTCCAAACAGTTAAAGCACGAAAATCAGTAGATGCCTTGAAGGCATTATCAAAACCTCGTGCTGTTGTGATTCGTGATGGTCAACAAAAAGAAGTTGATGCAGCTGAATTGGTTGTAGGAGATATTGTGGTTTTAGAAGCAGGAAAATATGTTCCAGCTGAATTAAGAATCATCAAAGCATCAGACTTTATGATTGATGAATCAATTTTAACTGGAGAATCAGTTCCAGTTGATAAACATGCTAATAAGATTAATCCAACAGTTATCCTAGCAGAGAAAACTAATATTGCCTTTATGTCAACATTTACAACTGCCGGAAGAGGAGTTGGAGTTGTTATCGCAACAGCAATTAATAGTGAAATTGGAAAAATTGCTGCAGCTGTTAATAGTAATGAAGAAGAACATACACCATTAGAAAAAAAATTAACATCATTTAGTTATTGAATTTCATGTGCTGCAGCATTTGTTGGAGTAACAATTTTCACTGCGATGTTATTTACAGGTGATCGTGGATCTTGAGCCAACTACTTAATGGTAGCGATTACTTTAGCAATCGGAGTTATTCCTGAATCATTGGCAGCAGTTGTATCAATTACTTTGTCATTTTCAACAAAACGTATGGCTAAGGAAAATGTGATTGTTAAAAAATTGGCTTCAGTTGAAACTTTAGGTTCAGTTAATGTAATTTGTACAGATAAAACTGGAACATTAACACAAAACAAAATGACAGTTCAAAAAATTATTGTTAATAACAAAATTATTTCACAAAAGGCATATATTAAATTGCCAAGTTCATTACAAAAAGATTTATTTTTAAAAAGTTTAGTTTTACCAAACGATTCAGTGACTGAAGGAACTGAGCGAATTGGAGATCCAACAGAGTTAGCTTTAGTTGACTATGCTGAGTTAATGGGGATTGACGAACAAAAATCACGTGAGCTATGAATCCGAACTGATGAAATACCATTTGATAGTGAACGTAAATTAATGACGACTGTTAATCAAATTGATAATCACCAAGTTACCTTTACTAAAGGAGCAATTGATCAATTGCTAAAAGTGTGTTCTCGCATTGTGTTAAATGATCAAATTATCGAATTAACAGACGAACACCGTCATGAAATTTTTAAAGCATCAACAACTTTAAGTGATGATGCTTTAAGAGTTTTAGCTTTTGCTTATAGTGATGATATTAATCAAATTAAAGCTAACTATGAAGCTGACTTAATTTTTGTTGGAGCAGTCGCAATGATTGACCCTGTTAGAGTTGAAGCTGTTCAAGCAATTGAAGAAGCGCATGCTGCTGGAATCCGTGTTGTAATGATTACAGGAGACCATGCCATTACTGCTTTAGCAATTGCTCGTGATTTAGATCTAGCATATACACCACATGAAGTTATGTCTTCAGAAGTACTAGAACGTTATAGTGAAGAAGAACTACTTCGTGTAATTGATAATATTAAAGTTTTTGCTCGTGTTAACCCTGACCATAAAGTTCGTATCGTTAATGCCTTACAACAAAAAGGAAACATTGTCTCAATGACTGGAGATGGTGTTAACGACGCACCAAGTTTAAGCAAAGCCGATATTGGAGTTGCGATGGGAATTACCGGAACGGATGTGGCTAAACAAGCAGCGGATGTTATTCTAACTGATGATAACTTTGCCACAATTATGAAAGGTGTTAATGAAGGACGTAACGTTTATCAAAAAATTAAACGTGCGATTGTTTTATTAATGGGATTTAACTTGGCTAACGTTATTTCAATCTTTGTTATCTCAATGATGTTCCATGTATCACCATTAGAAGCAACCAATATTTTATTCATTAACTTAATTGTTGAATCATGTTTAGCAATTGCAATTGGAATGGGGCCATTAGATGATACTTTAATGCTGCTACCACCAAAATTTGGAAAGAACGGATTGTTAAAAGGTTCACTGTTGCCAATTCTTAAAATTGGACTATTTTCAGGAGCTGCTTCAATTCTAGCTTTCTTTGTAGGAATGCAAGCAGTTGATGTTTCACAATGAACTGATATTGAAGGAATCTCATGATATAAATTTGCAACAGGTCAAGAATGAACAAATTTATCATTATTAGATAAAACTCAGTTCATTTCATTTGGTCGAACAGCTATGTTTATCACTACTGTGTCATCGCCATTGCTATTTGCTCATTTAATTAAGTTATCAAATTGACAAGCAAATCGTAAAGTTAATTGATCAGTATCGTTACCTTTAGTATATGCTTCACTAATTGCTTTAGGTTTGGGAATTATTGTAACTTTTGTTCCGGGAATTAATGACAATATTTTTGGTTTAGTTCATTATGGCACTAAAGAAATTAATGGCCATGAACTACAAGGATGAAATCTTCAAAATATATGAGTAATCTTTGCTGCCTTTGGAATGGCATTGATTGCTCCACTAGGAATTTTATTGACTGATGCAATTGTCTTTTATTCTTATCATTTAGCTCCTAAATCATGACAAACAAATCGTGAGTTAGTTTCAAAAATGTTAGAAGCAGATCGTAAAGAAGAAATAGCTCAGGCTAAAAGAAATAAACAAAATAAAAAGTAGTTATTTTAAAACTACTTGTCAAATCATAACAAGCCTTAAAGGCTTGTTTTTTTATTAAAGTTATAAGCAATAGATAAATAACCCAGAAGTTATACAAAAAGGTTTCATAATCTTTTTTAGTTTTTGGTGTTACTTTTAATAATGTTATATTAGTAAGGAAAGGAACACTTTTAATATGATAAGTGCTATTAGAATGACTCTTCATATTTGATAAGTTATCTGTAAAAGACAGTTCTTAAAATGTAAGAGATGTGGCAAAATCCAAGGAGGTAAAATTTTGAATAGTGAAGTATATTGATGACTAATTGGTATATTTGTATTTTCTGCTGCTGTGGGACACTTATTGATTTATAAAATATCTTACTGATTTTTTTCGATTAAGGTTGATAATCTTATTGAAACTTTTGGCAAGGAATTTGAAAGTGACACTTTGCCTATTTTACTAAAAGACGAAAGATATAGGATATACCTATTTTATTATGAAGCTGTTTTCTTGGATATTGTCGTTTTTATAATGTTCACGGCAATTTTTTATAGTGAGGATTATTATTACAAAACATATTTTTTAATGATGATTATAAGTCTAGTGCTAGCGCTTTTAGTGCTAAGTTATGATTGATACAACTTTTCTCGTAAAGTTAATAAAGAAAAGTTTTTTACTCCACAAGAAGCAACTAATTTTTTTGATAACGTTCTTTTAAAGAAAAGTAAAGTTGAAAAATATCAACAATTTAGAATACGCCAAAATGATAAAATATCAGTTCATAATCACCCAATGCAGTTTAATCAAAAACGCTATTATAAAAAGATCAAGAAAAGCTATCAGCAAAACTTTTCTTCATATCAACAATATAAAATTTTTTTAAGGTACATAAAAGACTATGAACTTTTTATTAATCGGATTCCTTGAAAATGAAAAGTTGTTGTGCTCCATGATGGTATAGAGAAAACAATTGATGCGCTTCCAAAAATCTTAATTGATAATTTTGTCTATATGCTATTAACTACTAAGCAAAATCCAAATAATAATGAACTTGATGAACAGTTTAAACTAAAGCAACAACCAAGCAATGCTGGTTAAGATTTCTTTAGTAGAAATGAGAATTTAATAGTTTTAAGCACTATTAAATGTTAGTGCTTTTTATTTAAATATTTATAGTTCCGAAACCAGAAATAGGTTTTAAGATTAAAGATTTTTTAAAAATCGCGAACTATAATTTAAAAGAAACGGAGCTAATATCAAATGTCTATGATTACACTAAAAAATATTTTCTATATTGTTGGTAAAGCACCCAGCAAGTTTGAACTAAACATTTCTCATTTGGAAGTTGAACAAGGAGAAGTTATTGCCTTAATCGGAGAAAATGGTAGTGGTAAGACAACTTTAATTGATATTTTAGTTGGCAATCTCAGACCTCAACAAGGAACCTTAAATTTTGTTAATAAGGAAAATGATTTTAAAATATCTGCAATTTTTCAAGATAGTCATTTTGATGAGATAACAATTAAAGAAACCTTGAACTTTTTTAAAAGTGCCAATAATAGTGATGTTGATATTGATGAACTTTTACTGGAGTTTGGTTTGTTTGAATTTAAAAGCAAACGTTTTAATGAATTAAGTTTTGGACAAAAGCAACGATTTAGATTCGTTGTCACATTAGTCAAACCGTTTTCTATTTTAATACTGGATGAAGTTATGACCGGAATTGATTTACTATGAAGAAGAAAAATTCGAAAAGTAATTGCTAAAATAGTCGAACTTGGAAAAACTGTTTTCATTATCTCTCATGATATTGAAGATATCACCAATTTCTGTAGTAGAGTGATCTTTTTAGAGAATGGAAAAATAAAAGCTGACTTTAAATTGAATGGAACAGTCGATTACAAAAGACAAACCTTGCTGGAAAAAGTTAAGTTCTTAGATGAAGCATTAGAAGAGGAGAAGTTGTAATGAGACAAACTGGACTAATAATTATTAGAACTTTTAAAGTTTCTTTTAACTCGGTGGCAAGGAGTTTAGCTTTTCTTATAACTTTTGGAATAGTGATACCTCTAATTACACTTGGTCCTATTGGTTTTATATTTAGTGGGGGTAATATATCAAACACAATATTTGTGAACTACGGAATTCTTATAAAAGTATCGGCAATAGCACTTTTGGCAATTGTTATATCCAAAAAAATGCATAAGGATTTGAAACAAGGATTTATAAAGAACTTTTTTGTTAATAACTTTTCTAAACAAAACTACTTTTTGGGAACTTTTTTATTCTACTCAATAGCAATTTTGATTTCATCATTTATTTCGTTTCTTATTGCAGTAGTAGTCTGAAAAACTGAGGGATCTCTTTTAAACGAGACCTTGTATGTGAAGACAATATTCATCGGAATTTACTTCTTTGGAGTACCAATTATTTCACTATGAATTTTTGCTTTCGGATTTTACTTTAGTTTTAGAGTTGGCAAAAACCCATCACTTCAACATTACCTTTTGATCTCTTGTATTTTGCTATTTTGGATTTGATTGTATTTATATAGTAGTTTTTCTGAGTTGCAAGCAATTTGTTATGGACTGGTTTTAATTCCCGGATTCAACTTATTTTTTGCAATTCCGCAGCACTTAAGTTTATTTGGGATAACGTATTGATGGGTCTATTTAATAAATTTTGCTTATGTACTAATAGGCTTAGCAACTCTGGTATTTTTCAGCACAGATAAATGACTAATGATTAATAATACTTACTCCAAGAAAACTTTTTAAACATTAGCAATAACTGACCACTACTTTTTAATAGACATATTTAGGAAAAGTCTATCGTACAACAGAAATCTATTGTAAAATTATATTATTGAATATAAGGAGACAGTATGAAAATTAATAAGGAATTAGCACCAAAATATAATCCTGGAGAAGTAGAAGAAGGTAAGTATCAGCAATGAGTTAATGATAATCGCTTTAAAGCTAATCCCAACTCTGCTAAGTCTAAATTTTCAATTATTCTGCCACCTCCGAATGTTACTGGTAAATTACACATTGGTCATGCTTGAGATGGAAGTTTACAAGACGCAGTTATTAGATTTAAAAAGCTAACTGGATTTGATGTGTTATTTGTTCCGGGAATGGATCATTCAGGAATTAGTACTCAAGTTAAGGTTGAAGCCAAACTTCGTGAACAAGGAATTAGTCGCTTTGATTTAGGGCGTGAACGATTTTTAGAAGAAGCTTGAAAATGAAAAGCAGAGTATGCTGCAGTAATTCGTCAACAATGAGCGAAATTAGGATTAGCTTTAGATTATAGTGTTGAAAAATTCACTTTAGATGATGATGTAAATCAACTAGTTAAACAAATCTTTATTAACTTTTATAATAAAGGACTAATTTATCGTGGAAAAAGAATTGTTAACTGAGACCCACAACAAAAAACAGCAATTTCTAATGTTGAAGTAATTTATTCTGAAGTTGTTGGATCAATGTATCATTTTAAATATCAACTTGTTGATTCTGCCCATTATTTGGAAGTAGCAACAACTCGTCCCGAAACAATGTTTGCTGATCAATGTGTTGTGGTTAATCCGACAGACGAACGCTATTTACAATATATTGGTAAGAATGTTATCAATCCAGTTAATGGTCAAGTAATTCCCGTAATTGCCGATGATTATGTAGAAGTTGATTTTGGAACTGGGGTTATGAAGTGTACTCCTGCTCATGATCCTAATGACTTTGAAATTGGAGAACGTCACAAATTGGCAAAACCATTGTGTATGAATGAAGATGGAACAATTAATGAACTAGGGGGCAAAGACTACCAAGGATTGGACCGATTCGTTGCCCGTCAAAAAATTATTGAATTAACAACTCAAGCAAATACTTTTATTAAAGCAGAAGAAATTACTCATCAAGTAGGATTTTCTGAACGCTCAAATGCGGTGGTAGAACCTTATTTATCAGATCAATGGTTTGTTAAAATGGAAAAATTTTCAGCTATGATTTTGGAATTACAAAATAGCCCTGAAGCAATTAAGTTTTTTCCTGAACGTTTTGCTGATGTTTTAGAAAAATGAATGCAAAATGCTCACGATTGATGTATCTCACGTCAACTATGATGAGGACATAGAATTCCGGCTTGATATCATAAAGATACAAATGAATTGTATGTTGGAGAAAGTGCTCCAAGTGATTTAGAAAATTGAATTCAAGATGAAGATGTTTTGGATACATGATTTTCATCAGGGTTATGACCATTTGCAACATTAATGCGTGGAGAAAGTTTTGAATCGGACTACTATAAAACATATTTCCCAGTTAATGTATTAGTAACTGGATATGATATTATTTTCTTTTGAGTAGCACGAATGATTTTTCAAACTCAAGAATTTACTGATTCAAAACCGTTTAATGATGTGTTAATTCACGGACTTGTTCGTGATGAACAAGGTCGTAAAATGTCAAAATCATTAGGTAATGGAATTGATCCAATGGATGTTATTGCTGAATACGGAGTTGATAGTTTAAGATTTTTCTTATTAACAAATTCAACCCCAGGTCAAGATATCAAATACTCAACTGAAAAAGTTCGTAGCGCATGAAACTTCATGAATAAATTATGAAATGCTTCGCGTTATGTGTTAATGAATTTAGATGATAACTTTGTACCAAACAAAGATTTTACTAAACATCTTTCAATCACAGATAAGTGAATTTTAAATGAGTTAAGTCAAGTAGAACAACAAGTTCAAATCCTAATTGAAAAATACGAATTTGCAATTGCAGGAAAATTAATTTATGAGTTTGTTTGAACCAAGTATTGTTCATGATATATTGAATTTGCTAAAGTTAATTTGAATTCAAGTGAAACTGAGGTTCGTGATTCAACTCAACAAACATTATTTTATGTTTTGAAAAACATTTTAATTATGTTGCATCCATTTGCACCATTTATGACTGAAGAAATTTATTTGAACCTAAATTTAAGGTCATCAATTATGGAAGAAAATTGAGACATTGACAGCTTTAAATTTAGTACAGAATATATTAATCAAGTTGTCAATATTATCACTGTTGTACGAGAATTTAGAAGCAAAAATAATCTTAAAAATTCTTTACCATTACAGTTTAAATTAAATAACTTGAACTCTTCAAATCAAGAATTATTTAATACCTTTATTAATGAGATTAATGAATTTGTTAAAGCATTTGTTAATGCTGAAATTGTTAATGAAATTGCGAGTGATGACTTAACTGCGATTGCGGTTGAAGAATATTTCTTAGAGATTGCTAATGATAGTTTTATTAATAAAGAAGAGTTGATTCAAGAGTTAATTGATCGTCAAACAATGTTGCTAAATGAAATTTCTCGCTCTGAAAAAATGTTAGGAAATGAGAATTTCATTAGTAGAGCAAGTCAAGATAAGATTGAAGCTGAAAAAGCTAAGTATGCGACTTATAAAGAGCAATTAGCAGCAATTGTAGATAAACTAAATACACTTCAATAAGCAAAGTTACTAACTTTGCTTTTTTTATGCTAATCCTTTAGGGGTGAAAATAATCAAAATCGCGTTTACACTTAAAAATACTTATGAGTACCGCTTGGTAGTTCCTAATTTGGAGAGTTACTTAGTTTTAACAACTCTTGTTTTAATGAATATGATGGTTAAAACTCAAAACTACTGAATTGGAGGGCTGTTAATTGTTTGTATTAGTGGAAGCATTTATGTTAACCCACAAAAGTGAATACGAACTCTTAGTCTTAATTTTATAGTTGTTGGCTTTTTAATTGCCTGAGTTATGCTCAATCGAAATACAAATCTAACAACAATTGCTAATCAACAAGGAACCGTAATTGAAGCTAAACCAAGTTATGCAATTATTAAAATTAACCATCAAAAATACTATCTTTCGAACTTTCAACTTAAACTGCTTTTAGATCAGCGAGTTATTATTAATGCTAAAGTTGAAGCACTTACCAAAAGCCACTATTTTGTTTTTCCTTTTGATAACTATCTTAATGACCAAAGAGTATTTAAGCAGTTAAAGGATGTGCAGTTGACAAATCAAAGTTGACATTATTTGCGGTATTACTTTTATGAAAAAGTTTTCAACTTTGCTAATCATGAGCTTGTGCAGGTATTTCTATTTAACATTAGAGATAAAAGTCAGACTTTTCAAAAGCAACTTGAGCACTTAAACGTTGGTTATTTACTCAACTTTAATAGTTTAAGCATTTGAGGTCTTTGAACCTTATTTAGCAAGATTGGCTTTATTAGCAAGCACAAAAAAGCATTAAACTTAATGTTCGGTTTATTTTGAATTTGATGATATTTTTTAAATTGTTCATGACTTTTAATGCGATTTTTAATTAAGGCAACTTTGAAAAATCAACCAAAACTTAAATCCTGAAGCAACTTTGCTAGTTTTTGAGTGCCTTGTTTAATATTTCCCAGTTATGTTGGAAGTAGGGGATTTTTATATTTTGTAATATGCTATTTGTTTATTAAATTATTTAACCAACAATCATCAAAACTTATGCTTATAGGAGTTTTCTTAATACCTTTAAAAATTTACTATGACTATCAAATTAATCTAACCGCTCCAATTTGGGACTTTATTCTGGTACCCATTTTATTAACTACAAATTTATTGACTACCGTTATAGTTATTTGTGGGAATAATCAACAATGATTAAACTACCTATCAATTTGATTAGTTCATTTATTTAAAATAGTAAAATGATTAAGTTATTCATTTAACTTAGGCTATCAAAATTTATACGGAGTTATTTTAATTTATTTAGTTTTGTTAATATGATTTAGTTATCATTGAAAATGAAAACATCACTTCTTTTGACTAGCATTGGTTATAAGCATCTATTTGCTTAACTGATTGCTCAAACCTCAACATCATTTAGAAATGCTCAATGTTGGAAATGGTAACTCGTTCGTTTATTTTAATAAATATAAAAACCTTACCATTTTGTTTGATTGTGGAGTCGGTAAAGGATTTAGTACCCAAATTCCTACTCAGTATCTAAGGTATTTAGGAGTTAATAAAGTTGATGCTATTTTTATATCACACAATCATCAAGATCATTTTAACGCTCTTGAAAATTTGCAACGCAATTTTCAAATTAAAGCAATTTACTATCGGGATACTACCATTGAAGAGTTAACTTTTAAAAATGTAACAATTCGAGTTTTTAGCAATCCAGTTGCTAAAAGTGAGAATAATAAATCTTTAACTATTTTTGTAGATGTAAATAAGGTTCGACTATTATTTACTGGTGATATTGAAAAGGCAAGTGAAACTTATTTCATAGAAAATCTAAACTTTGTAAATTATCTTAAACAACGACCTGTTGACATTTTGCAGATTCCTCATCATGGTTCAAAAACTTCGTCATCATATGAATTTATCAAGTTAGTAAACCCCAAGATTGCCTTAATTAGTGGAATGGTTTACCAACGTTTAAGGTTTCCTGATCAACAAACAATATCAACGTTAAATTTTTTAAGAATTTCTTACTATGTTACTGCTGGAGTAAATAATATTCGGATAGCATTAAATTCAGGATACATTCAAACTTTATAAAAATAAAAAAAACACCAAATGGTGTTTTAAGATTATTTTAATAATTGATTAATTGAAATTAAGCACTCATTAAACGAGATTTTTCTCTTGCAGCTTTATTCATTTTTAGGATTCCTTTTTTAACCCCTTTATCAATTAAACTAACTGCGTGAGTAATTAACTCATTTACGTTATCTGCATTTTCAGCTTTCGCAGCAGAAACTTTTTTAATTGCAGTTTTAATTTCTGATTTAAATGCTTTGTTTGCTGAACGAGATTTTTCGTTAGTTAACACACGTTTTTTTTGTGATTTGATGTTTGCCATATTTTCAACTCCTTTATTTATAACTTGTCAATACAATATAAAGTATAGCAAAAAAACAATTATTATGATAGTTAAAAAATAAACTTTTGCCTATAATAAAAATAAAATATTAGTAGTAAAATTATATATAAGAAGGTGAGGATGGCAAATGAACTTTTTATACTCGCTTGATTACTTTTTGTTAACAAAGGCAACTAATAAATTAATAAAAGCTGTTAATCAAAATAATGACTATGAGATTTTAAAATTTTCTTTAATTGAAGATGATTTTAATCAAATTTGAGATAACATTAATACTTTTTCTTTGTTCGAAACTAAGAAAATTATTGTTATTAAGGATTGCTGGTTTGTTAATGAAGAAAAAGTTGCGTTACATAAAAGTTTTAATCTTGAAAAGTTTGAGACAATGCTAAAGAATGCTAATCCCGAGACTATTTTAATATTTACCCTAAATAGTGATAAGTTTTCTAAAAAACTAAAAATTGCTAAATTGGTTAATCAGTTAATGAAAGTTGAAAAGCTAGAATTAATGAGTGATGAAACGATAATAAAATACATTAAAACTTTTTTTGCTAAAGCTAATGTTAATTTAGATCAAAATCTTGCTACATATATTTGTCAAGCATTACCAAATGATATGCAAGTTATTAATAATGAACTTAATAAATTAGTAAATATATCTCAACCTTTAACAGTCGAAATTATTAAAAATACGTTAACTCGTTATTTAGAGAATGATATTTTTGAGATTTCTAACTGCTTTATTAAAAACGATATCAATAACTTTTTAAAACTTTATAAACAATACTTATTACTAAATGATGATTTGTTTGGATTGATTGGGTTGATTGCCGCTAATGTTAGTTTTATTCGAGATGTGAAAATTTTAAAATCAGCTCATAAAACTAATGAAGAAGTTGCCACAATTTTAAATGCGCATCCTTATAGAGTAAAATTGGCGATATCAAATAATAGTAGTAATATTGGGCAATTAAATGATAAAATAGAAATGTTATATAAAATCCACAAAAGTATTCTTAATGGAAAATTTGAAGTTACGATTTTACCAGAATATGAATTTGTAAAAAATATGAAACAAGAGGTATAGGATTTATGAAATCTAATAAAGTATATGAAAGTATTATTTTCTTATTAAGTAATATTATTAAAAATGAAAAGCTACGATACTTTTTAATTAAAAATAGCGAATTTAGAAGTAACTTTTTAAAACAAGTAAATGCGTTATTAACATTGGAAAAAGATTTTGAACAAGAATATCAAGAAGTTAAATGATCAACTGTTTTTGGAAAAGCAATTGTTAAATTAACTGCTGAAAAAATTCGTTTAGAAAAAATTGAGAATGCGGATATTGATTTAATTTATGCTCAATATTCTGAATTTATTTCTTATGTTGGAAAAACTTATGAAGTTGAACATAAAGAACTTTTAGATCAAATGGTAGCAATTTCTCAAGAAACTGTCCTTGCAAATGCAAAGTTATCCAAAGAAAAACTAGAAAGCTTTGAAGAAGCTGAAAAGACAAAGCAAGCACAAGAACAACCTGAAGTTGAAAAGGTTAATCCAGAAAATATTGCTTTTGGTGGAGGCATTGGAGCAAATCCAAATCAAGGATTCAATCAAGGTTTTAACCAACAAGGATTTAATCAAAATAATTTTGGTGGTCCAGTTGGTGGCTTACCAATTCACCCAATGCAAAATCCTTATTTTTATGCATTTGATCGTAAAAATAAGTATATGCCAATAATGAAGATAATTTTGGCGGTTGTTTCATCAATTGCTGCAGTATTATTAATTATTACAATGTCATTAGTAGTTTCATTTAAAGCTGAAATTGGTGATACTGAGATTAATAATATTTTTAAAAATTTAACTACACCAGGAAAATTATATTACCATTTACCAGGGACATCGACCTATCAACTTGTGGGAATTGGTAACTTGCCACTAAGTGTTGCTAATCAACCTGTAAATTGAATTTCGTATTTCTTTTATATTTTGCCACCGCTGTACTTATGACTAGATATTAATAAGAAAATGCGTGTTAATGGTAAAACAGTACAACCAGCAAAAATTAAATACCGTGTAGGAACATTTACAGTTGTCTTTTTAATAATTGCTTATGGGTTTTCAATTTTTTCAATTTACCGTTTTGTATCTGTAGGAAACTTTGAATCATTATGATGAAGCTTCTTTAAAAATATGTATATGAACTATGACAAGGAAACAGAAAAATTATCAAATCCAGTTACAATTGAAACTTTCAAACTATTTTGAGCAAAACTAGTTGAGTTAAATGGTTCAAAATTCTCAACAGTTAGTGCGATGGCAATTGTGGCACTAGTAGTGATTGTGATGACAGTTACATTTGGAGTTGCATTATTAATTATCAATCCTAGAGTTGATCGTGAAAAAATTATGCGTGCTAACAACGAATATCAAAAAGCTGTAATGGCAGCAATGCAAGGTCAAAAATATGAAATGGATCCAACATTGTTTGATAAAGAAGAAGAACAATTTTAATTAACAGTCTTAGGACTGTTTTTTTTGTTTTCAAAACAAATAAGTTCGTAAAACATTTTTGTAATCTATTTTCAAAAGATTAAAGAGTATAATGAAGGTGTCGAAAGATAGAAGGAGTAAATTATGACACAATGATCTGTTTTATTATTAACCGAATTTTTTGGAACAGCCTTGTTAATCATTTTAGGTAACGGAATTGTTGCCAATGTTGTCTTAAAAGGCACAAAAGGCAATAATGCCGGATGATTATCAATTACATTTGGATGAGGGTTTGCAGTAACCGTTGCTGCATTAATTTCATCTGCATTTATTGGCGGTAAGGGATGACTAAATCCTGCTGTAATGGTAGGAGCATCAATTGCTGATTGAAAAGGAACTTGAGGAATGGTTGATTCAGCAGGAGCTCAAGTTGGATTATTTATTGGAGTTTTAATAATTCAACTTATTGGAGC
This sequence comes from Mesoplasma seiffertii ATCC 49495, assembly GCF_000518725.1. Taxonomy (GTDB): domain Bacteria; phylum Bacillota_I; class Bacilli_A; order Mycoplasmatales; family Mycoplasmataceae; genus Tullyiplasma; species Tullyiplasma seiffertii. The sequence goes on from NZ_KI912485.1 coordinate 152,395, forward strand.
TGCTGTTGGACAAATTATTATTGATTTACTATATTACAAACACATCGAATTGACACTTAAAGGAAAAGAAGATTTTACTGTTGCAAAAGGAAACGTTTTAGGAATGCACGCAACTGGAGCAACAACAAAATCTATAGTAGCAAACTTTGCAATGGAGTTTGTGGGAACATTTATTTTGATATTCGCAATTTTAGCACTTCCAAAATTTAGTGCTTTAAATAAAGATATAATCGGAGGACTTGGACCAGTAATTGTTGGAATTGTCGTAATCTCTATTGGTTTATCACTTGGAGGAACCACAGGATACGCAATTAACCCAGCACGTGATTTAGGACCAAGAATTGTTCATGCATTAATGCCAATTAAAAATAAAGGTCAAAGCGACTGAGAATATGCATGAATTCCTGTAGCAGCACCACTTGTAGGAGGCGCAGCAGCTGGATTAATTTGACTAGCAATGTAAAAAAAAGAAAGAGATTTTATGATAAAAAAAGAAACAATTTATGATATTTGTATTATCGGAGCAGGAATAATGGGGGCATCAATTGCTCGAGAATTAGGGCAATATGATATAAAAGCAGTTGTCTTAGAAAAAAACCCCGTTGTTGCTGACGAAACTACAACAGGTAATTCAGGGTTAATTCATGGGGGCTTTGATGCTAAAACAGGAACAATAAATGCGAAATTAAATGTTCTTGGAAAAGTTCGCTATGAAGACTGATTCAAGGAACTAAATTTTCCTTACAAACGAGTTGATTCTTTAGTATTAGCTTTTAATGAATTTGAAAAAAATGAACTTGATGTTTTATATAAACGAGGTTTAGCAAACGGATTAAAAGCCGAAGAAATGGAAATTTTAAATTTTGAAGAAATTTTAAAAAGAGAACCCAATATTAGTCCGAATGTTGTTGGAGCACTTTGCTGTAATTCTTCAGTACTGATAGATCCAGTAATGTTATCTAAAAAATTACTTAACAATGCTATTAAAAATGGTGTTGAACTAAAATTAAATTGAAAAGTAGCAAATATTACTTCTCAAACTGATGATGTTATGGAAGTCATTAATGATAATGGCGATGTCATTAAAACAAAAATGATTATTAACTGTGCTGGTCATTGAGGAGATGAAATTGCTAAACTTACTGGAACTACAGATTTTACATTAAAACGCCGTAGAGGAGAATATCGTGTTCTAGAACGTAATACTCAACCACAAATAAATTCAGTTTTATTTATGGTTCCAACTGTTTATGGAAAAGGAGTACTAGTAGCCCCAATGTTAGACGGGCGTACACTAGTTGGTCCCACTGCCGAAGAAGGAATTTCTCGAGATGAAACAAGATTAATTACAACTAGCAAATATAATGAAATTGGAGATATTGGAACTCGTATTGTTCCAGGATTAAAAATGGAATATACTTGTTATCATTTTTCAGGATCAAGAGCTATTTGACAAGAAGGCGATGATTTTTATATTGATTTTGCTAGTCAAAATGATCACGTTATTAATGTTGCCGGAATTAAAAGTCCGGGAATTTCAGCAGCTCCAGCAATCGCTGATTATGTTATAGATATGATTAAAACAAAAATTAAACTAACTAATAAACTAAACTGAGATCGAATTGAAAACTAAAATATAAAGGAGATTTTATGGAAAAATATATTTTAACCCTTGATGAGGGGACAACCAGTGCCAGAAGTTTAATTACAAATAAGCAAGGAGAAATTATTGCTGTTGAGCAAAGTGAATTTACTCAATACTTCCCAAAAGAAGGGTGAGTAGAACATGATGCTGTTGAAATTTGAAATACTCAACGTAGTACACTAGTATCTGTTTTAAACAAGTCAAAAATTAAAGGAACTCAAATTGAAGCAATTGGAATTACCAATCAGCGTGAAACTGTAGTTTTATGAAACAGTGAAACAGGATTACCAATTTATAATGCAATTGTATGACAAGATCAACGAACAGCTGATCTTTGTGCCAACATGACTCAAGAACAAGTTGATATGGTGCGTAATAAAACAGGATTAATTATTAATCCGTATTTTTCTGCAACTAAAGTTCAGTGAATTCTAGATAATGTTCAAGGAGCAAGAGAATTAGCAGCAGAAGGTAAACTATGTTTTGGAACAATTAATACATGATTAATTTACCGTTTAACTGGGGGAGAAAAATTTGTCACTGATCATACTAATGCTCAACGTACGTTGTTATATAACATTCACACAAATAATTGAGATGATGAATTATTGGGGCTATTCAATATTCCAAGAAGTATTCTTCCTGAAATTAAATCATGTAGTGAAGTTTATGGAGAAACATTTGCTGGACTAATATCAAAAGCAGATAACACACGCATTAAAATTGCTTCTTCAATTGGAGATCAACAATCAGCTTTATTTGGACAATTATGTACAACTCAAGGAGAAGCTAAAATTACTTATGGAACTGGTGCATTTATTTTAATGAACACAGGAACAAGTAAGATCTTTTCAGAACATGGGTTGTTAACAACAATTGCGGCTGCTTATAATGGAGAAATAACTTATGCCTTAGAAGGTTCTGTAATGATCGCAGGGGCTGCAATTCAATGATTAAGAGATAATCTTCGTTTAGTGTATAATGCTACTGAAACTGAGTGATACGCTGGTCAAGTTTCTGATGACCGTCGTGTTTATGTAGTTCCATCATTCACTGGATTAGGATCACCATATTGAGATTCATACTCACGTGGAGCAATCTTTGGTTTAGATCGTGGAACTAAACGTGAACATATTGTCCGTGCAACTTTAGAAGCAATTGCTTATCAAGCAAATGATGTAATTAACGCCATGGCAAAAGATATCAAACAACCATTCTTGCATATAAAAGTTGATGGAGGAGCTTGTCGAAATAAATTCTTAATGCAGTTCCAAGCAAATATTTCACAAGGTGAAGTAATTAAACCAACTAATATCGAAACTACTGCTATGGGAGCAGCTTATATGGCTGGATTAGCTGTTAAGTATTGAAAAGATGTTGAAGAAATCAAACAAAATTATGCTGTAGATATGAGTTGAAAACCTCAAATTGAAAAAGAAGAGGCTAAACACTTAATTCAAGGTTGAACAGCTGCTGTTACAAGAACTTTTGGATGAGTTAAAGAATTAGAAACAAAATAAAAAACCATAGGAACAAAATTTCAAAAAATTTCTAATACTTTTTGAAAGGAGAATTTTTATGGAAAATTCTAATTATGCGCAAGCTATTGAATATTATTGTCACAAAGGTTTAACCAAGTTATCGGAGAAAGAAAAACTTGAGCTTTTTAACATTTTGCAAAAACCAATAACCTACGCAATTGATAAAGCCTTTAAAAAGTTTAGTTGTTTACCAATTGAAAAAGAAGATTTGCAAAGCACAGCTTGGGAAGTCTTTGAATTATCAATTAGAGATTTTAAATTAAAAAGTAAACGGAAGAAGTTTATATCATACATTATTGATGCTGTATATTGGAAGACGATGGATGTTTGCATTAAGTATTCTAATAATAAATTTAGGGTTATTAATCAAGCATATTCCATTCATGAACAAACTGATGAGGATCATCAAAGTTTTTATCAAAATGATTGATCTGTTGATTTAGGATATCAAGATATACTAGATAGATATTTTACAAAATATCCTAACAAACTGTATCGCAAAATCTTTAATGATTATGTCAATGGAATGACCAAGAAAGACATATGTCAAAAGTATGAGATTTCCCGAAATAAGCTGCAAACAATATTAAGTAAGATTGTTATTGAACTTAAAGAAATTTTTAGTAAGTCGTTAGTTTAAGTCATTTGTATAATATAATTATCATATATACAAATGATGAAGGGTGTTAAAAATGAGCTTTTATTACAAACATAATTATGTTTTTTCTGATCATGGATTACAAAGATGTCGTGAACGATTAAATCTTAAATCGGCACCAGATTATGAAGTTAAAGAAGCTGTTATTAAACATATTCAAAATTCAACAAGAAGCTTTGAAGCCGGTAATGAAATTTATATATCGGCTTCTAATACCCAAATTTATTTTATTATTGATCGTCGAAGTAATTTAATCATTACTGCAACAAAAATTTCAGCTGAAAAGCAGTTAAGTATAATGAGTAGGGGAATTTAAAATGATTATAGGAATATACGGAAAAATCGGATCAGGTAAAACTACTATTGCAAAGTATATTCGTAATAAGTACGATTTTGATCTTATTGAAGCTGATGCGTTGGCTAAAGAAATAGTAGAAGAAGAGAACATCAAACAAAGGTTACAAGAAGTCTTTCCACAATGTTTTGATAATAACGTTTTAAATCGAGCTAAACTTAGACAGGAATTAGCACGATCAGCAAGTAATGCTAAATTAATTAATGAAATTATTTGACCACGATTACGCGAAGTTATTATTGAAAAAGTTGCGTCATATGATAATAACAATATTATCATTGATGGAGCAATTCTACCGTTGTTAAATATTTCGGAAATTGATGTATATATTAAAATCACTGTGGGGAATCCACTAATTAATTGTTTAAGGGTTTACTCAAGAGACAAAAAAGGTTGATTCCAGACAGTTAAAATATTAAAGCAACAAAAAATTAAAAACTTTGCGTATAATTTTAAAATCAAAAATCGTAAATCACGAGAAACATTTCAAAAGATTGATCAAATAATAGAAAAAATAGTTCACCAATAAGTGAACTATTTTTTTGTCTATTTGCCTTTTTTGATTTTTCTTAAGTCACTATTAAGAATATGAGAATCATAATTTTTTAAAAACTTTCCATTGTCAATTTGAGATTGATTTGTCTTTTCAAATTCTTTTCCCGAACTTAAATAGTTGGCTCCCATTTTTTCATTAATTTGATTAACTAACTCCGACAAATTTTGTGATGATTTTGCTTCATTAGCTTGACTTCAAAGATTCAATTGCTGAGGAATTGTATTTTCCAAAACTAGATTACTAATTCCAACTCCAATTAAAGAAATTCGCTTTGTCGAATCATACATTTCATTAAATAAAAATTTTGCTGTGGAATAAATTATTTCAAGATCATTACTATACTCAGGAATTGATTCCTGACGACGTTTTGTTTTGATATGCTCAAGTTTATCAAATGTTTGGCCTTTACGATTTTCTTCGTAGCGAATGATAATTGAAACTGTTCTTGCTTTCATTCGACGTTTAATAGCTCGAGATGAAACGTTAGCTGCAATATGAAAAATTTTGTCTTCTAGTTCATTAATATCATTTGTAAAAATATCCAAAGTGATTTCATTTGAAATTGATTTTAAAACATTATTATCAACTTTAACTAAATCACTTCCTTTTCCTAAGGCATTTAGTTTTAATTTAAGAGCGTAATCTCCAAAATTTTCAATTAAAAATGTATCAGAAGCTTTTGCTAAATCATGAATTAGTAAAATTCCATTAGCAGTCATTAAATCAGCTGTTCGCTTTCCGACTCCATACATTTGAGCAATTGGCAATCGTCATACCTTTTGATTGAAAAGTTGAGGACTTAAAATTGTGATACCGTTAGGCTTATTCATATCAGACCCCATTTTAGCCAAAAACTTTGTAAAACTAATTCCAATCGAACAAGTAAGTCGAAGTTCTTTATAAATGACTTCTTGAATTTTTTCCGCCATTTTTTTAGGTGAACCAAATTTTTGTCAACTCTCAGTGACATCAATGTAACATTCATCAATTGAAGCAATTTCCAATTTTGAAGTAAAATGTTTATCAATTAGCTCTCATATTTTTCGAGAAATTTCTGAGAATAAAGCATAGTCAGGCTCCATAATTATTAAATTAGAACAAAGTTTTTTAGCTTCAAAAATTGGCATAGCACTTTTAACACCATATTTACGTGCTTCATAAGAAGCGGCTGTAATAATACTTCGACGATCATCACGAGAAATCACAACAGGTTTCCCATTTAATTCAGGATAGCGAGATTGCATACAATTAGCAAAAAAAGCATCCATATCAAGATGAAAAATAACTTTATGATTATTGATGCTCATAATTGAGTTCCTCCTTAAAATAGGGCCTTTCAAGCGCAATTAACGATAGTTTCAATTTGATTGTTTGTCCATTTTGTTTTAGGACTAGTAGTTTTAGTTAAAAAAGCTAAATACTCAATATTCTGCTTCTTATTTCCAGTTATTGGTGAGTAATCTAAAGCAGTTATATCAAACCCACAACTATTGGCATAATTAATCACTTTTGTAATGGCCTTTAGATGCACTACTTTAGAATTTACTTTACCATTTTTAACTTCAAAAAGTTCTGATTCAAATTGTGGTTTAATAAGAATTACTCCTTGAGCGTTGTCTTCAACAATAAGTGTTAAAGGTGCTAAGATTTTAGCAACAGAAATAAAGCTTACATCGCAACAAAAGAAATCAATTGCCTCGTTAAAGTCGGCTTTTTGAGCATTTCTAAAGTTATACTTCTCAATGTTCACAACACGTGAGTTGGCTTTTAAACTTCAATGTAGTTGATCTGTTCCGACATCAACTGCAAAAACTTTCTGAGCGTGATTTTCTAAACAGCATTGGGTAAAGCCACCAGTCGAAGCTCCAATATCCAAACAAACTTTATTATTCAAATCTATGGTTCATTCCTTTATTGCTTTATGAAGTTTTAAACCTGCACGTGAGACAAACTCTTTTTCAACGTCAGTAACTTTAACAATGTCACTTTCTGAAACAGAAAAACCGGCCTTATTGATAAGTTTATTATTAACATAAACTTGTTTTTGTCCGGAAATATATAATTTAGCCTTGCTGCGATTTTCAGCTAAACCATTGTCAACTAAATATTGGTCTAATCTGACTTTCATAAGCTAGATTTTTCTAATTTTATCTAAGACAGCATTTACAAATTTATAATCAAAATCTGGTTCTAATTCTTTTGTAAATTTAACCATTTCATTGATTGTCACTGGTTTTGGAGTATCAGTATATTTAATTTCATAAGTTCCAACAACAAAAATTGCTCCAATTAAAGCGGGCAGTCTTTCTCATTTTCAGTCATTTGATAAATGTTCTTCAACATTTGTAATTAACTCTTCTAGTTTTTCATTAATATCATTGGCAATTGTTGCAGTTGCTTCATCTAGTTGTGCTTGAGTTTCGTCTAAAATATCTTGTTTAATATATTCTAAAGAAGAACTTGCTAGTAAATAACGATAGTACATTTGAACTAAAAGTTTTCTTCTAGCAGTTACACTAATTTTTAAATCTTCCATTTTAAACTCTCCTTTTCAACTAATTTATTATCTCATTTCTAAGTTATAATAGCAATCAATATTTTAAACGGGGTGAATAACAGGAATGTAGGTAAAGCAAAAGCTTTATTGTTCTTTATATTTTAATACTTATTGAGTTTTTATCAATATAAAATAGCAAAATTTATTAAAAGCGCAAAAAAAATTCACTCCTAATAAAAAGTGATTAATAATATTTTATTAAATTGGACTTAAAATGTCCCAAAGTTATTAATTTTGTAACTTCTATACCAGAGCATATTTAGAAATGTTTTAATACTATAAGTTCTAGAACCATATCCAAGTAAAGATTTTACTAGTCGTGAAACGTCTGAACCTGCAGATACTCCAATATTTCATTTCTCACCTAAGTTTGATACTCCTTCTTTATTATTTTTAAAGTATGTAAATTGATCATGATCTGCATTATCTCTAATTATTGCCATTAAGTTTTTATATCTTCCTTCACAGAAAAATTTATAAGCATAGCTGTACAAATTATAATTTCTAATATTTTTTTAGGATTTCTTTTATTAATATTAAATATACCCAGCAAGTATTTTTGAGCATAAAAATTATCTAATACATATTTAGCACCAATTCATGATGCAACATTTTTATTTAAGCAGCTCCATCTCCACCAACCACTAAATTTGCATCATTAAAGTTTTCATAGAATAAGTTACCTCATTTATTAATTTCATTACCAATTAATTCTGAGTTATTTAAATCTTTTTCATGAACAAAGAATATTCTTTTAGCAATTAAACTTCTCTTTTTTAAGTTATTATTCTTTAACCCTAAATTAAAACTTACAACTCTTATTTTTTGATCTCTAAAAGTTTTAGAAACCGGATCAAATATTTTTGGAAAAGTATCATCAGTATTGATATAAACTATTTAGTTCTTTTTAATATTTACTTTCAAATTAATTTCTTCAGACTTTACTTTCATATTAGCTGAAGAATAAATTCTAGATATACTCATTTTAGTCAAATTTGCACGAGTGAACATATCAGCGATATCTAGATATCTTTTACCAGATCCTAATTCCTGAATTTAAATAAGGATGGATTCTTTTACGACTTCACAAACTCAAATTTGGTGCTTTCATTTTATATTCTGCCTTTAAATTTTAAAATGCAAAAAGAAATAATAGCATTAATATTACACCAATGAATTCTATAATAATTGTGGATCATATTCAAAAGTTTTTTCTTTTGATAATTTTTAAAGTTATTTTTTTCTGATAATTTAATTGTTCTACTAAATTATCTTCATCTCAATCTATTCTTTCTTTTGAAAAAATATTACATTTATTTTCTTCTCCATTTTTAAATTTTTTTAGTGGGAAAGTATTTCAAGGAAAGATTCCTAATAAAAAACAACCTATAGGAAATAATAATGTTAAGATCACTCCAATATAAATTCCATTGTGCACATTTAGAAAACTACTAATTCCGATAAAGACTAAAGAATTTGTAGCAGCAATTACTGTACCTAAAATATTTAATTTATTTTCCATATATCTTTGCTCTTCTTTTAAGAATTTTAATTCTTTTTCAATTATTTCAATATTCTTCATTTTTATTCCTCTCAACTAACATTTGTATAACATATTTCTTCAGTTTTAATTTTAAAGTCTACAGTGTCTTTTTTTCTTAGCTTATTATAAAACTTTTTAGTAATTGCAATTCCATATTTCTCTAATTGCTTATCTCTTTTGCCTGATAATTTTGAAGCAACAGATATTGAATCTCCTGTATATAAAATATTGTTCATCTTAGTAGGCAAATTTTTTATACTTTCAATATATGTTTTATCATCTCAAGCTATTCCAATTCCAGCGTTAAAACCAAAACCATACATATTTTTAACTCATATTTTAAAATCTTTTAAAAAGCTATTTATATCTTTAGCGCAATGATAAACATTGGCAAAATTATTTTCATCATTATTTACATTGCAAATTGCAATAATACCATCTCCTGCATATATAAAATTATAAAAGCAATTTCTCTTTTTCATTAAGATGAAACATTCTTCAATAAAAGGTTTTAAAATTTCAACTGTCTTTTCAGAACCAATGTCTTTTTTCATTTTAGTAGAATTTCTAACGTCAACAGATAATGCTATTATAGATTGCTTTTTATCTGAAAAACTTATTGTTTTATATCTATCTTTAGCTTTCTTTTTATTGTACATTTTCATTTTTATCATTCCTTAAGCATATAATATGCTTTCTTTTTAATTTTAATACATTATCATAATTTTTTTATACTATTTTGATTGAAGTATTCAATGCAGGATAAGGAGTGGGGACAAAAACAGCCAAAACCCTATGAAATAGGCTTAGTTTTGTCCCCACAAGCAAAAAAAGGTGTCCCCATACTCATATAAAATGAGTAAAAAACCCTATTCTAAGGGATTTTAAGTGGGAGCACTTTTTAAATTTGAGACCAAATTGCTAATTATTCGTAAAACAAATAAAAAAGAAGCCAAGCCTTTTAATCAATATTCAAAACTATGTATTCATTATCAGGGAATGATTAAGTAATAGTTGGTTATTCATTATCAAATAATTTATCAATGCTTAAATTTCCATTCGAATTTAAGCTATCTTCTAAAGTGTTACTTGTATTGTTTCTTTCTTTAACAGTCTTAGCTCAATCGTTAGTTTCCTTAGTCATATTAAAGAATAACTCTTTAACTTCATTTGGTTTTAATTCCGCATTTGTATATGTTCATCTTATTCTTTAATTGAATATGCTAACGGTTTATCCGCTGGAAAGACTACTTTCGCAAATGGTTGTTTAGAATCGACAGTCTTAACTTTAGCGTACAGTTTATCTTCGTCTGTTATATTTAAACCATATGGTTCAACTTATAATGAGGAATTGTTGTCATCGATTATTTCCAATCGCAATTACAGCTTGATCTTTGCCATTCTTATTTGTAAAAGTTGAAATAACTTTACTTGCAAAAATAAATGTTTGATTTCATTTTGCTCCTGCACCTTTGTCAAATTTAATTTTTTCTGTTGTTGCCATGTTAGACCTCCTTCAATGTTTATTCACAATTAATTATTAAAGGAAACAAAAAAGACGCTTTCACGTCTTACCAACTTTAAAAAAGAAAAGAGGTCTATCTAAAGTTTCCTTTAAATAACCTCTTGCTTATTTATATTATATCATCATTTTAATTTGTACAAATTAAAATCTATGTTTATATAGGTTATTACTAAATTAACGTCAATAAACTATTACTTAAAGTATCCAACAATAAATATAAGAAAGAAAACATTTTGATTCTTATCGCCATTCCTTCATTAAATTGAACATAACATATAAAAATATCAGCCGAATTCATTTCTCCCTCGTATTCTAATGTTTCTACTAAAAATCTTGTTGAAAAATATTTTATAGGTTTTTTAGATAAGAGTATAGAATTAGTATCTAATATTAGTTGAAAATCTTGATCCTTTATATTAGGTCTTCCTTCTATTATTTCTTGAGAATTAATATCATATTCGCAAAGTGAAATGAAATCTCGTTTATCTTCCACATTATAGAAAATTGCTGATCCCTTTTGCATCAATCTTTTATAAAGAAAGTCATTATTACAATCTATAATATCTTTATTAAGGGCTTTTATTAAAACATTAATTTTTTTGAAAGTTAATCGATCTATTTTTTCATGATGTATTATATTTCTAAAAGGTTTAACAAATTTAAAAATATTTTGTTTTCCAACTAAATTTAATTTAAAGTTTTGGTTATTTCAATCTATTAAATTATTTAAAATTACTGTAATATCTTTAATTAAATCTCATAACATCCCATTTATTATTTGATATGTTTCATTATTATTTTCACTATAAACTCAATTTTTATCTATATATACTACTTGTTTTGAATATTTTAATATTTGAGAATAAAACTGGTGAATAATATTGTTATTTATTCCTGTTTTCATAATAGGGTCTCATTGTAGCATATACCCCAATATTGTATTTTTTAGATCGTCTAAAATTCACTTTGTATTATTTTTAAACTCAAAAAATATATCATCATTTTTGCTATAAGAACTCATTATATTTATCCTATTTCCTTTTTTATTATTAATTCTTACTCAACCCAATAACTTTCGTTTTTTCCTACCTAATTGTTCCTTTAATAATTTATTTTCCTGTTCTTTAAAATATTTTATAATATAGAACCATTTAATTTTATGTATTCAGTATACATTTTTCTAATAGATTTTTATTTTCTTTGTTTTAAGTAATTTTATTAACTAATATATTTTTATAAATGATTACACCCGCTAGTATATATATTAAAATTCTTATTATTTTTAAGTTTTCTAGAAATATATGTTCCCTTTGATTTTGCATTTTCTAATTCCTCGTAAATTAATATATTTTTAATACAAAATTCATAAGGAGTTGTTTTCCCAAACTTATAAGTTACTTTTAAATGTAAATTATCATAATTAAATTCTATTTTTTTAATATTTGAAGATTCAAAGTCTATACCGTCTTCCATAATTTTTGCATTCATATTTTTCTCTTTTCTATTTTTATTTAAATCAATCTATTTCATTTATTTCTAATTTTCTTTTAATAATTTATTTTCTTTTTCCTGAAATATTAAAATTCGAGCTAAGTCTGGACTGTTTTCTTTTGCCCATTGAATATACATTTTTTTATCATATTCATCATAAATACTTTGTTTAGAAGTTATATTAGCTTCTAATATTTTTTTAAATTCTTTTTCTCTATCCCACCCAGCATCTAAGTATGCACTAATTCTTGTTTTAATAGTATCCAAATCAGGTTTTAAAATTTCATTAATTGGACAATTTTTAGTTACAAATTCAGATAATACTTTCCTCTCAAAAACACTATTAACAATAGCTTCTCTATTCTCTTTTGCTTCCTCTATCGTACCTATATAGTTCTTTTCTCCTGGAGTTTTCAAACCAATAACATTATATTTTAGAAAATCAAACATATGAACACCTCTTATATTAAGAGTATATAAAAAATAAGGAAGTTATTCCTTATTTTTCTTACTTAAATTTTTATTTTCTAACCTAACAGTATGCGTAGCCGCTTTTGTAAGCGCAGCTCCATTCTTAGAATATTTTTTGCTTTTTTTATTTATCTTTGAAAGTTTATCTTTACGTTTATTTTCAACACTCATAGAAACCTTTATTTTATCTCCAGCAAATTTATCATTCCTTCTAACATGATCACCAGGGAGTACATAACAACGATATAAGTGCAACAAAAGCGATCGTGCAAATTTTTTAATAGCAATATCTAAGAAACATTTAAGCTGTGTAAGACAGTGTACAATGCACACCAGAAGCGTTCTCTATGTTCTTTGAAAGCCAAAAATTAGTAGTTCAAAGTATACTAACTTGCTTATTATTTATATACAAAATGGAAAAATGCAATTTATATTTTAGAAAATTATATCTTGTTTTATTTTAACTAGATTAAAAAATTGATTATTTTCTATACAAAATTTATCATAAAATAACCAAAAGCGTTTTTTCAAATAATTTTTTATTTAAAAAAACTATTTATTCAAATTTTTATCCAAATTGTTCAACTATTTTATTTTTTAAAGATCAGCGAGTATAATAAAAATTAAATAGTAAGAAGGAAACAAATATAAATGATAGAAATAAAAAAAATCAAGAATTGGTATGGTATTAATGAACTAGTAAATTCAAATTTAATAGTCGGAAACACAATTATTTATGCTCCTAATGGTGTAATGAAGACATCCTTTGCAGAGGGAATAAAAAAATTATCAGTAAATAGTAAACCATATGATTTATTCAATGAAATTGAATCGGAATTTGAAATAATTTGTAACGATAAAATTTTTGATAATAAATCTGAATCATTTAAAATTGAAGCAATAGTTTTTAGTGGAGATGAGTTAGATAATGAAATTTTTTCAAAAGATAGCGTAGCTAAATTGCTCGTTTCCAAAAAACTTAAAGAAAAATATAATTCTGAAATTATTAAAATAGAGAGTGATATTGATGCTGTAAAACGTCTAATATATAATAGTGTAATTGGAAGTTCTAAATATAAGGAAAAAGATGTTAGTTTCTTAATTGAAGATGAAGAAAAAAAAGAAACTACAGAAATAAATTCTATTTTATCTTTTATAGAAAAAATAAGTGACAAAGTAATAAAAGAAGATATTTCAAAAATTAAAATTTTGGATTTATTTAATGATAAGACAGAAAAAATATTTGAAGACAAAAATTTTATTGAAAAAGCATTAAGTTATAAAAAAATAATTAAACAACCAGTTGACAAAAATATTTTTAAAAAAGGGTTTACTTTTGACAATTTAATTTCAATCAATAAATCTCTTGTTGATAATAATTTTTTTAAAGCAGAAAACTCAGTTAATATAAGTAACATTACATACACAGAAGTAGAACTTCAAAATTTAATAAAAGTTAATGAACATTTAATTTATGGTTCTAATGAAGCTAAACAAATATTTGATGAAGCAAAAAAAATTCTTGAGAAAAAAAGTAACTCTAAACTTTTAAACTTGGTAATCGAGAATGACTGATTACTTCCTCTGTTGTCAGATCCAAGCGATTTAAAAAGAACATTCATAAATACTAAGTGTTTTCCCTTTTTAAATGAATTTGAAGAGTATAAAAATAAATTGCTTGAAGCAAAAAAAGCAATAGAAGACATATTTGAATCTGCTTCTCTAGATAATACAAAATGAAAAGAAGTTGTTGATATTTATAATCAAAGATTTTTTGATAGTAATTTTGAACTAGAAATAAAAGATGCAAAAGAAGCAATTTTGGATTTAACTGTTCCTTCTATATCAATAAAACTTAAAAATACTTCTATAGATATAACAGACAAAATTAAAAAAAGATTTAGTTCTGGGGAAAAGAAATCTATGTATATTCTTTCATTGATATTTGAAATTGAAGTAGCAAAGCAAGAAGAAAAAGATTGCGTTATAATACTGGATGATATTGTAGAATCTTTCGATTATAAAAATAAATATTCTACCCTTGAATATTTGAAAGACATTTCAAGATATAGCCAAAATCAACTAATTATACTAACTCACAATTTTGACTTTTTTAGATCTTGTATACTATCCATCGGAAGCGGTTTAGAAAGTAAATTATTCGCATACAAAATATCAAACAAGGTAGAATTAATTGATGCTAAAAGCAAAGAATTTATAGATTTTAGTTTTATAAAAAATTGAAAAAATAGAAAAAGTACAGAGGCTTTGATAGCGTTATTACCTTTTATTAGAAATATTTATGAAATTAAAGATGGGTCTCAGAATAAAAATTATATAGATATTTGTAACTTTTTGCATTTTAACAATAAAAGTGAAGAAATAAATTTAAAAGAACTGGATGCTGTTTTTAAAGAAATGAATGTTAGTTTATCAAGCGATTATGATGATAATACTTATTTTGAAAAATTAAAAAAACAAGCCTTAAATATAATGAGAAGTAAACCAAGTGAAAAAGATTTAATGAAAAAAATTATCATGGGTATTTTTATAAGAGTTGCAACAGACAAAATGTTGCTAGAAAATTATAAGATTCATAACAATCAAAATAGCCCGCAAATAGAAGGAAATAATTGAACAGCAGGACTTTATAAAATTACTAAAGATAAATTATCTTCTCAAGAAATAGAGATATATAACTCTTCTATTGTTGTGGCTCCTTCATTTATCCATGTTAATGGTTTCATGTACGAACCACTTGTAGATATAGGTTTTGAAAAATTAATAAAAGTTGCCCAAAATTTGTATGATTACCTTTCATTAAAAAAATATAACAATTAAATATAACATTGGAAAGAAAAAGTTCTTACAATTTATAATATCTAGTTTTCTTTTTATTATAAAGCAGGTGAGTAGTGATCCAAAAATACAATAATTTTTTAAATTAATAAGATTTTATGTTCCTAACAATTGGAGCAAAGATTATCAAATTACTATAGGGTAAAAAGGCTTAAAAGTTTAAAGGAATCAAAAAATAAATAATATTTTTACTAAGTATTTTTGTGAAGAAGTCTATTTTAAATTAAAAAATATATATTAGTTATAATCTTATTTTAGGTATTAAAAAGCATAAATAAAAATAAATAATTTTGATTGCTGCAGAGGTCTTAATATTTCATATAAAATACAACAACCAAAAAATACCTAAAAGCAGTTTTAAAAATTAGAAAAGAGATCAACTCATGAAAATAGAATTCAAAACTTTTGAAAAGTTATCAAGTAAAGAAGCTTGGGAAATATTTAAAAATAGAAGTGAGGTTTTTGTTGTCGAACAAGAATGACTAGCATGTGATATAGACAAAAATGATTTGAAGGCAACTCACATGATTATAAGAAATGAAAATGAAGATTTAGTTGCGTATTTAAGAATTTTTGAGATTGATGAAAGCACAATAACATTAGGAAGAGTTTTAACACCAAAGGAATTTAGAGGGTTAAGTCTTGGAAAAGAATTATTAAAAAATGCAGTTGAGTGAATTAAACTTCAATATCCCAAGCATGATATAAAAATAAGTGCTCAATATAGACTTGTTAAGTTTTATGAGTCTTTTGGCTTTAATCAATATTCTGATGTTTATGACGATGATGGAATTGATCATATAAAAATGATAATAAAGAGTAACGCTGATAGTAAAATTTAATAATTTTAATGACGGATTTAATATATTTGGGTCGATAAAAATAAATTTTGTAATAATTAGATAAAAAATAACACAAATATTTTTATATGATATTATTAAATTATCAAAGAAAATTAACTTTGAATTCAAGTCTCGCATGCAAATGCAGAAAAAAAGAACCTTTTGGTTCTTTTTTAATTTTAATTTAGAAAGTAGTAATTCAATGGCCAAAGAAAAAAATACTAGGTTACTCAGAGATTCCTGAAAATTATTTTGGCGAGATATTATTTTTTAATAATAAACTTTTTCTAAATAACAAAAATTTAGGAAAGACAAGTTTTAAAGATACTTAATATAGGATGTCGAAAAGTTTTCTAAGTTAATTTTATGTTCGGAAATTTCAATAATTTGGTTTTCTTTAGAATAAAGAACTGAAATTCTTGACATAATCAATTCTTGATCATCATCGATCAAGAATTGATTATCCACCTCACTTTTTTTCTGAACTTCCAGTTTAGAAGTAAGTTTAGATGGCAAAATACTATTTTCTAATAAATACTCCATTAAAGAATATTCTATTTTTTCAAAATCTAATAGTTTAAAAAGACTTTTATTTAAAAAAGATTTAGTGTATCTTACTGGCTTATCGTTTACATAAAAAACTTTAATATAAGAAATAAAGTCATAAACATTAACATCATTAATGCTTAAGTTTAATTTGGCAATTAAAGAAATTAAAGATTTAGTATTTAAATTAGTTTCAATAAAGATAACCTGCTTGCTTGACTGTAATTGTTTTCTAATAGATTCGATTTTATTAAACGAAAAGTCGTCATTAAGAAAATAGCCACTGCCTTTTTTAGATTTTATTAATCCTCTAATCTTCAAATCTAAAAAAGCGCTTCTTACAGTTTCTCTACTAACTTTAAATTTTGTTATTAAAAAATTTTCGCTTGGTAAAGGACTACTTTTATCAAACCTTTCGCTTTTTATAACCGACAAAATATAAAAAATTATTTTTTCACACTTAGTTTGATCTTTAACTTCTAACTCATTCATAAATTAAAATCTATCCTCTCTTAGTACAACTGTTTGTCATGGTCTCAATTTGTTATTTTCAAACGAAGTTTCAGTATTTAATAATATTTTCAATCCACTAACTTTCAAAGCTGTAATATCAATAGTTTCTTCACTTCAGTTTGCAATGATTTTTATTACTGTATGCTTGTTTGCTCGAGCATATATAAATAAGTTAGGGTCTTCTACCAAAAATGGTACATAAATTCCTTTTTCAATAATTTCACTATACTCGCTATTGTTTCGAAATTTGATTAGCTTTTGAAGAAAGTTATAAATACCATTAGGATCTTTTAAATCTTCATCAGCATTGATAGTCGAATAATTATTATTGATAGGTATTCAAGGAATCGACTTACTAAAACCCCCGTTTATTTGTTGATTTCATTGAAAAGGTGTTCTTGCATGGTCCCGACCATTTTGTAAAATACCTAAAATAAATTCATCATGGGTCAATTTATTTTGTTTGCTAACTAAATCAGTATAAGTATTTTTTATTTCCACATCTTTATAATCAGAAATATTTTTCCAATTAAGATTAGTCATTCCAATCTCGTCACCTTGAAAAATATATGGTGTTCCCTGCATTAAAAATAATGTTGTAAATAAAGTTTTAGATGATTGCTTGCGATATTTGCTATCATTACCATATTTGGAAACCATTCTAGGCAAATCATGATTACCCAAAAAAAGAGAATTTCAGCCTCTTCCATGTAAACCTTGTTGCCATTTTTTATAAATTTTTTTAAGTTTTACAAAGTCAACTGCTTTTGGTTTGTATTTGCTAATTTGATCTTGCAATTGGGTAATATGCTCAAATTGAAACACCATAGAGAACTCTTCAGCATTAGGAGAAGAGTACATAATTGCATCTTCAATCGTAGCGCCTCAACACTCTCCAACAGTCAAAAAAATGTCAGAGGCTCAACTGTTTTTGCGTAGTTCTTTAATGTATTGATGAAGCTTTGGTCCATTTGCAAATATTTTGTTATCAACTTCTTTACCTATTAAATCAATGACGTCAAATCTAAAGCCCATTACGCCCAGTTCACATCATCATTTAATCATGACAGCAATTTCTTTTCGCACAATGGGATTTTCTCAATTTAAATCTGGTTGCTCCTTAGCAAACTGATGAAAGTAGTATTGATTTGTAGAGTCATCAAATGTTCATGCACTTCCTCCAAAAATTGATGATGTATTATCTGGTTTATCTCTTCAAATATAATAGTTTCTATAGGGATTATTTCTTGATTTTCGAGATTCCTTAAATCAGTGATGTTGATCGCTTGTATGGTTAACTACCATGTCCATAATTATTTTAATGTCAATATTTTTAGCTTTTTGTATAAACTCTTTAAATTTTTCAATATCACCATATATAGGATTAATATTTTGATAATCAGCAACGTCATAACCATTATCAATTAGTGGTGAATCATATATGGGGGTTAACCAAATTGCGCCAACACCTAAATTCTTTAAGTAATCTAATTTTTCTATTGCTCCTTCAATATCTCCAATGCCATCATTATTAGAATCATAAAAGGACTGTAAATACAGTTCATAAACAACAGTATTTTTTCATCAATTTTTTTTCATTTTATACCTCAATATTAAGATTTGTTTTAATCAAATAATTTTCTCCAAATATATTTATTAAAAGAGGTTCTCCCTCAATAATTTCCAATTCAAGATTCGTTTTGGTTCTCAGAACTTTTAAAATTCTGTTTCTAAAGTTTATCCTAAACTCATATCCAGTTCATTGCTTAGGAAGTCTAGGCTCTAAATAGATTTGGCCTTCTCTTATTATCATTCCACCAAAACCTTCAACAATTGTTAAATAGCTTCCAGCCATACTTGTTATATGCAATCCCTCATCGCTGTCATTATTATAATTATCCAAATCAAGACGAGCAGTTCGTTTATAAAACTCATAAGCTTTTTCCATTAAATTTAGTTTTGCAGCAATAATGGAGTGTACACAAGGACTCAGACTAGATTCATGAACAGTATATTTTTCATAAAATTCAAAATTTTTCGCAATTGTAGGTTTTGTGTAGTTATCCCATAGATAATAAATACCTTGTAAAACATCAGCTTGCTTTATATAGGGACTTCTTAAAATTTTGTCTCAAGATCAATTTTTATTTAGTGGGAGATCAGATTTAGGAATTAAAGATTTTTCTTTAAACTCTTTATCTAAAAATGTATCGTGTTGAACAAAAATACCTAAATCTTTATCTTCAGGAAGATACATATTTTGAGCAATATCTTTTCATCTTTCAAGAGTTTCTTTAGAAAGGTTTATTCTTTCAAAACTTATCTTCAGTTCTTTAACCATTTTTAAGGTATATTCAATTGTTCACTTTGCCATTGTATTTGTTAATCAATTATTATTGACATTATTTTCATATTCATTAGGTCCTGTGACACCATGTATCATTCATTTCTCCTTAATCTTTGAATAATGTACTCTCGAAGCTCAAAATTTTGAAATCTCTAGCATTATTTCTATTCCAAAAGTTTTGATATAATCATAATCACCTGTATAATTTGTGTAATTATAAATAGCATAAACAATTGCAGCATTTCGATGAATTTCTTCAAATGTAATTTCTCATTCATTGTGGCATTCAACACCATTAAAAGTAACCATTGGATACAATGCTCCTTCAAGACCAAGCGACTTAGCATTTTCCTTGGCTTTTTCTAAATGATTGTAGCGGTATTTTAATAGATTCTTTGTAAGATTTGGAGAAGCAGCTTTCAAATATAAAGGAATACAATAAGCTTCTGTATCTCAATAAGTAGCTCCCCCATATTTTTCGCCTGTAAATCCTTTGGGACCAATATTTAATCTTTCATCGCCTCCATAGTAAGTGGAAAACAATTGAAATAAATTAAATCTAATTGCTTGTTGATCTAGATCACTTCCAAAAATTTTCACGTCACAAGTTTGTCATCTTTGTTCTCAACAACTAACATGTGATTTTTTTAAGTCTTCGTATGTTTCTTTAGATAGTTTTTTAAATATTAGGTCTGCTGAGTTTTCAAGATTAGATTCTAAATGATTCAATGTATTAACTAAAACAATTTTTTTAACTATTGTTAAAGGTGTATTTGCTTTTAATGAAAATTTATAGTTTGCTTCAGCATACAAGTTTTTACTTGAATATTTTGTGACGTATGGTTTAATATTGAACTCATTTTGACCCTTAACACCTATTGCAAATCTTTGCACATCAAAATTATTTTTTTTCATTTTTGAAGATACAAATAATTGATCACTAGTTGCGTTAGATTTTATAGGTTCTCAAAACTTTTCACCGTAATTAGCATCTTTATTATTGACGTCACCGTTTATGTAACTCGTTACTTCAATGTCAGTGTCTTGATTGCAGGTAATAGTATATTTAATTGCACATAATTCTTTTTGGTTAAGTGAAATAAATCTTTCGGTACTAACATGTATCTCTTTTTTATTTAGAGTTACTGTAAACGTTCTATAAAGAACCCCCTCTTTCATATTTAGGCTTCTCTCAAATTTAGATGGCTTATTTTTAAATAAATCTAATTCAATCCCATCAAC
This sequence comes from Mesoplasma seiffertii ATCC 49495, assembly GCF_000518725.1. GTDB lineage: Bacteria > Bacillota_I > Bacilli_A > Mycoplasmatales > Mycoplasmataceae > Tullyiplasma > Tullyiplasma seiffertii. The sequence continues at coordinate 173,086 of NZ_KI912485.1, forward strand.
TTTAATATTAATACCTAAGAAATTTACAGCGTTAATTACTTTACCAAAATATTTGGGATATCCATTTTTTCATCAACCAACAATTGTTTTGTCCGGATATCATAGTCCGCCAATATATGTACCTTGATGTGAGTCCCCAGAATAAGTTTCTTCAAAGTTACCTCGCATTCCCATGTATTCATTTCCTAATGAAGTTATAGACTCACTTAGTTTAAAATCAGATGCATTATCAGCAAGACTCTCTTCAGTTAATATTCAAGGATCAATCTTAAATATTCTTTTAGTATCTTCAGTATTTTTTTTCATTTATTTGTGCCTTTCAATTGATATTTTTTTATTTTCATTAACCAATATAAACTCAAATTTAGATTTAATGTACGCCAACTTAAAATCTTTGTTTAAACCTCTGTAATATACAATGCCAGTTTCAGCTTTGTAAATAAATTCTATATGCTCATACTCATTTTTTTCAATACTATTTTTTGATAATCCGTCGTCATCAAAAAAGATGCTTTTTATTGTGGAATTGTTAAACATATCAAATATTTCTACAACAACTTTGGAGAAAAAACCATTTGTTTTTTTCTTATCGGGATTAGTAAAAATCATAGATTGATTTTCAATAAATATTCCCATTTGATGGTAATCAATATTTCTTATTATTGATTTTCCAGGTTTATGAAATTGTTTTGTTTCATAGTCAATTCATCCTTTTTGATTTTTTGGTAAGTAAACAATTCGTTTAAAAGTATTTTTTTGTAAAATTGGAGCGACCATAATACTGTTAACCATATATTGATCATCAATATTATAAGACTCTAAATCATTTTCAAAGTTATATAAAAGAGGTACAGCAAATGGTTTTCCTTCCGTATGAACTTTAAAAAATTCAGTATACAACGTTGGAATTAATTTATAACGAAGTTTTACAACACTAGCAATTGCCTTAGTTGTTTTATCATTAAATGATCATGGTTCTTGAAAACGCTTTCCAATAGAACAATGATTTCTGAATAGTCCAAAAAAAACATTGGCTTGATATCATCTTGTAAGTAATTCAGCAGAAGCATCATATTCAAATCCTCCAATATCTTGACCAGCCATTGGAATTCCGGATAATCCCATGTTTAATATCATTGGTAGAGATTGCCTTAATTGAAATCAATATGAAAAATTATCACCAGTTCATACTGCTGCATATTTTTGAACACCAGCTGCACAAGATCTTGTAACAATGTGGGGTCTAATATCAGATGATAACATTGCTTCATAGGTGGCTTTAACTTGATATGTTCCATAATTATTATGAACTTCATGATGTGTCCTTGTTTCACCATTAACATTATGTAATGCATTTACATCTACTGTATGTGTATCGTTAAATACAGCTGGTTCGTTCATATCTAATCAAATTCCTTTAATTTGGTTTTTTAAATAAAATTGTAGGCATTGTTTTCAAAAATTGATACCATTTTGATTAAAAAAGTCAGGGAAAGCACATAGTCCTGGCCAAACTTCTCCGAGATACTCTCTATTATTATTTGAATCTTTGATAAAAGCTTTTTGTTGTTTGCCTTTGATGTATAAGTTAAACGTATCCTCAGCTTTTATACCGGGATTAACAATAGGAACTATTTCTACCCCTTTTTTCCGACAATCAATGACTAATTTTTTTAAGTTTTCAAAACGTTTTTGATCGACTGTAAAGGACTTCATCTTGTCCATATACAAAATGTCTAAATAAACTGCATCTAAATAAATATTTGAAGACATTGACATTTTTATGAGTTCATGAATCTTCGCTGTATTTTCATAACTATGTCTTGATAAATGATGGCCCAATGCCCATTTAGTTGGCAAAAATGGCATTCCAGTAAGTTTAAAATACTTGGAAATGGTATTTTTGATTGAGTTTTCCAAAATAAAATAAATGTCTAAATCATTTTGATCAACTTGAATAATAAACTTATCAGATGATTTCATATTATATTTGACTCTTGTAGGATTATCCACAAAAACACCAATATTACTATCTATATTTTTATTTATAATATTAAAGTTCACAGCTCCATATAATTCTCGATCTTCATCGCTATGAGCTTTATATAAATCTGTTGCTCAATTTGACGTATCAGTAAATTTCTTATCAAGGTTTAAACCTGTTTTTTCTCCAAAACCAAAAAATCTATCAGTTTCAGAAGATTGAATTGAACAAGTTAAAAGATCATCTTCCAAATAAATTTTTTCAATTGTTATATAATTTTTTTTATTACTAATTGCTATCTTATTAGCATCTATTTTAATTTTTGCTTTACCAATTTTGATTTGCTTGGTATTAACGCTTTGAACTTTTTCTTTAATAAAATTATGACTTATCTTATCATTAATTATTTTTTGATCGAGTACTATTTGTGCTCTTACAATGTCATCAAAAGATTCAATGAAAATAGACACCCGATTTTCAAAATTAATTTTGCATTTTGTTGCGTCTATTTTTTCTATTGATTTAAATCTAAATGTAGTAGTAATATTGTTAACTTTGTTAGAAGGTTTGACAGACAAACTAGAGTTATTTATTTTAGTCATATTTTTTATCCAATTCTATTGTTAGTTACCCCATTAAATAAGTGATATTTGTTAATTTTGATTCCACATTTAGTGTCTAATTTAGTTTTATCGTCTTTGCCAGTTGTAATAATAATATTTTGACCAAGAGTCATTTCACATGTAATTTGTTTATTCATTCCTAATAACTCAATATTTATCACGAGCATGATCAAATTAGCATTTTCATCAGCTGCGGAAACAATTTGAGCATCTTCAGAACGAAAACCTAAATAAACTTTTTCAATTTTTTCAGCTTTTATTAAGTCAACTTCTTCTTGTGTTAATTTAACTTTGTAATCATTTAAGTTTGAAATAAATGTATCATTTTCAACTGTCCCTTCTAAAATATTCATAGTCGGTGTTCCAATAAATTTAGCCACAAATAAGTTTTTTGGTTTATTGTAGAAATCTTCAGGCTGACCAACTTGTTGAATGATTTGGTTATTCATTAAAACAATTTTTGTAGCCATTGTCATTGCCTCAAGTTGATCGTGAGTTACATAAACTGTAGTAGTCCCAAGCATACGATGAATTGATACTAATTCAGTGCGCATACTTTCACGTAACTTGGCGTCTAAATTTGATAAAGGCTCATCCATTAAGAATAATTTTGGTTTACGAACAATCGCACGTCCTAATGCAACACGCTGCTGTTGTCCTCCAGAAAGTTCTTTTGGTTTTTTAAATAAGTACTTTTCAATACTTAATAATTTTGCTGCAGCTCTAACTCTATAATTGATGACCTCTTTTTTCTCGTGCTTCATTTCAAGTCCAAAAGCCATATTTTTGTACACATTATAGTGAGGATATAAAGCATAGCTTTGAAAAACCATTGCGATATCTCTATCTTTTGGCAATAAATTATTTACTTTAACTTCGTCAAAAAGTAAGTCTCCTTTAGTAATTGAATTTAAACCAGCAATAATTCTTAACAATGTCGTTTTTCCGCAACCGGAAGGACCAAGAATAACACAAAAATCATTATCTTCTATTTCCAAATTAATGTTTTCCAATGTGTAAAAAGAGTTTCCTTCATACTTTTTAGAAATATTTCTTAATTCCACTTTCATAAAATTATCCTTTCACTCCGGCAGCAGATAATCCACCAGTAATATTTTTTTGCAATGATAAAAATAAGATACTAATTGGTAAAGCAACTATTAACGAACCAGCAGCAAATGAACCTTGTGCCACTGTTGTGCCGCTATTAATTAGCGTTTGAAGTCCTGTAGCCATTGTATATTGTGATTTATCGTTTAGTAATACAAGTGGTAGTAATACATCTCCAAATGGCCCAATAAATGATCACAAAGCAATAACTGATAACATTGGTTTAGCTAATGGCAACATAATTCTTGTAAAAATTGTTCAGTTCCCACAGCCATCAATTTTGGCAGCATCATCAATGTCAGTAGAAATGTTGTCCATATAACCTTTTAATACAAACACATTGCCTGGAATTCCTCCACCCGTATAAATCAATATCAACATGACTTGGCCTGAAATACCAAACCTATTTTGCAATAATTGATGCATAATATAGAAGGCAACAAAACTCGATACTGTAGGAATCATTTGAATTAACATAACACTCATTAGACCAATGCGTTTCCCCTTAAATCTAAATCTGCTAAAAGCATATCCAATTAGCGCTGTAATACCAACCATTAGAATCATACAAATTGAAGCAATAACTAATGAATTTACTAATCAATTCAAAAATAATGTTTCGTTAAATAGATATTTAAAATTATCAGAAGCAAATTTAAAATTGACAAAGTCAAAAATTCCTTGTTTACCAATTTCTCCATCCATACCTTTTGAAGCATTGGAAGAAAATCAATTAAATGCTTGAATTATAATTTGAAGAATTGGAACTGCTATCATCAATACTCATAAAATTAAAACTATGTAGGTTGCGACTAATCCTATTTTTCCAGCAGTTGTAAGTGGAGGTTTATCAGAAAGATATAACTTTCCAAATGTCTCGGTCATAAAACGAATATACTTTATATGAATGTTAATTTTTTCTTCTTTTATTTGCTTTTCGATTTCAAAAATCAATTGGTTTTGATATTTTGAAATAGCGTTTTGAGAAACATCATTTGTTCTTATTATTGTGCGAGCTTTTTTATTTGACTCATAGGTGTATATTTCGTTTTTAAGAATTTCAAAAATAATAGTTTTTTCAGCCAAATCAGCATTCAATTGTAGCTCTTTAAAAACTGCTTTTACAATACAAATATATTTTGCTCATAAGTGACTTTTATTGATATTATTTATTTTATTGTTTACAAAAAATATATTATCTAATTTTGAATTATTCAAAATTTTCTTAATAGTTTCCCCAAAGTTGATGTTTATTTCAAAAGCTAATTTCATAATTAAAATTTCAAAGATCATTTGAGCACTTCTTAATCTTGCTTCATTATTTTTTTTATTATCATCATAAGAAAAAGCTAAACTTGCCATTTTAATAATTTGAAGATGTTTATAATATTTGTTAAATGTTAAGTGTTTAGATTTAAAAAATGTTTCTGACAAAGCTGTAGAAAAATCGAGTAAATCATACTTTTTAAAAACAAACTTGGCATTTGATAATGCTTTTGGATTTATCCTTATTACTTTGCCATTTATTTTAATGACACTAGGATGGTTAAAATTTGAAGTTTTCTTGACAATATTTTTTCGACCGATATTCAGTAAATCACGATTTGTCAAATATCTTAATTCTTTGGCAATGTTATCGTTAATTTCTTTAGAGATATAAAGTCTAAACTTTTCTTTTGATCTTTTTTTTCTAATAAAACGTTTAAGCAAACTGTCTTTATGCTCTTTAATTTGATATTCAGTGACTATTCCCAAAATATGTGAAATTACTTGCTTAATATTATCATCACTCACATCAGTAGTTTTCAATTCATTAAATAGCATTTTTAAAAGAATATTTATATTATTAAAAATAAAATCTTCTGACAAATTTTCATGGACTACTAAGCTTGTCGAAGTAAAATCACTAATTTCACGTTGTGCTTCATAACTAAGTAAAAATATTTTAGCAATAATTTTACCGATAGATTTTTTATTAATTAATTCGAAAAAATTCACAATAATAGCATTTAATCTTTTTCATTGATATTTAAACTCATAGCTTTCAAAATTTTTAAATCCGAAATAATTAATATCCTTCATAGACTCATTTTCTTGATACCAATTAAATTTTTGTTCAGTTAAGATGTTATTTTCATAAATTTTTAACATGGCAATTTTATTCATCACTTCGTTTGCTGAGTTTATTTCAAAATTTAATTTGTCATCAAATTTTGAAAATGCATTAGCTAACAATAATAACAAAAATGATTGACTTAAATTCTCGTTATCAGTAGCAATAGATATTTTTTTAAAAATGTCTACAATACTACCAAACATATAATTGTTTTTAACAAAAATTTTATACTCAGAAACTTTTTCGGTAACAGCGATTAAATCATTTTTAAATATGGTTTTTTTTAAAATTGATCAATAATTTTTTTTAAAATCGTTATTAGAGTATTTTTTAACTGGTCTCAATAAAATATCAAAGTCTAAAGGTTGTTTACGATTGTTAAAAAGATTTGTTTGATGGTTAATTTGATGCTTATCATTCATAAAAAATATCTCCCTTAATTTTTAAAAGCTTTCATATTTTTAAAACCAATAGCTGAAACTCCAACAACAAATGCTGAAGATACAATGACAAATGCAGAGGCTAGTCCATAAGTATATGATTGCTGCTGTGTTGACAGTTTATAAACAAATGAAATTAAGATATCAGTGATACCAGGGTTTCCTGGATAAGGGAAACCTTCAGAATTTAAGGCCACACCGTTTGCTCCGTATAAACTAAAAATTCCAAAGTTTCCAAAGTTAAATGTAAATTGTCCGACTAATAAAGGGGCAATTTGTGTGATGACAATAGGAATCGTAATTTTTATTAATTGACGACGTTTATTTGCACCATCAATCATTGCTGAATCATAAAGATCTTTTGGTATACCTTGAATTACACCAGTTATTAACAAGAATAAATAGGATTGACCTAATCAAGCTTGAATAAAAATTAATGCTACTCTAACTTGAGTTTCTTGTCTAGTTCATCCGTCAACACCAAAAATTTTTTTAGTAAATTCGTTGAAAGATTCATTTGCAAATAACAGACTAAACATCATGATCATAATAAATGCCGGTACTGCTCAAGGAAGAATTAAGAATAATCTAAAGAAACTTTTTCCCTTTAGTCTATCATTATTTACTAGTAGCGCAGCAATTGTACCTGCAGCGACTGAACCTCCTGTCGCAAAAATAACTCATATAAAAGTTCAAAGCATTACATATTTAAAAGATGTTGTATATTTTCCGCCAAAGATAGCTTTAAAGTTATCAACACCAACTCAACTAATATATTGTCCTGGTCGAGCAGGATCAAAACCCTTACCGTAGTTAGTAAAAGCAATTAATAGAGTAGCTATAATAGGAACTAGTATTACAAAAATAATTCCAATCATTGCGGGTAAAGAAAGAATGTAAGGTGTACCTTGAGATTTTAAAAAAGCTCTTGTTTGTCTTCATGTATTGGGGCGTGCTCCAATATGCATTTGTTTAGAGACATTTTTCGCATCAACGATAGATAAAGTAATAATAAGTGAAGAGATAACTATCAAAATTAATCCAATTATACCTTCAATCATGAAAAACCTTCCATCATTAACATTTGGATTACTTGCCCCAAAATCAATCAGACCAAGAATACCATTACCTCCGACGTTCCCAATTCCAAAACCATAACTCACAAATAAAGCAATTATTGGAATAGTTAGAAACATTAAAAAACCTTTTTTGTATTGTTTATTTAGCATTTGGCCAACACCAGGAATTATTGCTAAAAAAGGTACCATTCACTTTTTGTAGTTACTTACTTCGACAGGAAAACTATTATTAATATTTTCTATTTCAGAGTTGTAACTTATATAATTTTTTTTCAATTCATTTTTAAATAAATGTTTTAAATATTTTAACTGAGTTTTTGTCTTTGTATATTCATTAGAATTTTTTATGCTTTTTATTTCTTGTTTGTATTGTTGTTTAATATTTTTTATTTCACTTTGAGTTACAGCAAGAGTTATCTCATTTTTAAATTCATCTTTAAAATGAATTATCTTTTCTTTGGTTTTTTCATTATAATAAGTTTTCTTGCTTCTTAAACTTTCAACAGTTTTTTTTGCTTGTTTAATTAGGCTTTCATATTCTGATTTGATAGCAATTTTTTTTAGAAGAAATTTTTGTTTAACAAGGGCTTTTAATGATTTAACTTCATAATCATAGCTTATTTCCTTACCTCTATCTAAAATTGTAGATTGCATTTTTAGTTTATCTGTAACTGGTAGTTTTCTTGATATTTTTTTTAAATCATGGTTTATTTCTTTTTTTAAATCATTTTTTTTGTTGTTAAAATCTTTAATATTTTGTCCCTTACTTTTCATATAAAAAGTATCGCCGTTGTTAGTAATAAGCATTTTCATTTCTTTAACTTTTCGCTTAGCAATATCAAAAGATATGTTGATTCATTGATTTTCTAATCTGTAAATAAACTTAGCTGAATAAATTTCAAATTTTGTATAATGCTTATTCATTTTAGTTTTAAAATCTTTAAGTTCTTTTATCTTTGCCTCATAACTAATTTTTGCCAATTGTTTACGAGCTTTCAAATCAAACATTTCTTTTACAAATTGATCATCTTTTGGAGAAAAATAATTTTCTATTTCAAATTTGTTAAATATTACTTTTCCATTAGTATCTTTTTGTAAAAATTTTATAAATTTTTTGTTAAATTTATCTCTTAAATCATTTTTAAATTCAGTTATGCCAAACTTTTCAAAAATTTTAGCTATTTGTTTATTAGAAAAAGTATACGAAGTATCTTTGAAGTTATCGTCATCGTAAGTTTCATCAATTTCTTTAAAAAGATCAGTAAACTCTTTGAAATTTAATTTTGAAAGTTCATTATAAACTTTTTCCCTAGTGCTTAAACGTTTTAAATTTTCCAAATCTTGCATTTTTTCACCTATTTCTTTTAAAATTTATATTCTCTATTTTTCATTTTCTTATAGCTATAATTACGCTTTGAATCGTAAATGTCTTTCACTATAAAAAAGAAAGAAATTAGAATACCAATGAATAATAATATTGATAAGATGTCAAAAACTGTTACTCTTTTTAGTACTATAATTGGTACAAAAGCAAATCCCAGTCAAATTATTAATCAAAAGATAACAAAAACTTTTCCGACAGTTATTTTATTAAGAGCAATAACTATGTAAGATACAAACATTATTAAAAAAATAGCACCAGTGATGTATTGAATTAGTCAAACTTTTGTAGCAGTACTTATAAATTTATCCATCTCTTTTGAATTTTTTCTTATTCCCTGATTAACAGCAGTTAATGTATTGTTGCTTAAATCAAACAACATATGAATTGTCAATAATAGAATGTAAATTATAGAAATTACTAATAAGATATAAAAAACTTTTTTATTAATATTAACTTTAAATTTATTGTAGTTTCTTATTTCCATATTTCTCCTTCAACTTAACTTTATAAAGATCTATTTATAGTAGTTATTATGGTTATAAGAATTTTTAACCAAAAACATAGTTTAGTTTATTTTTTTTGAAAAGGTCCAAGAAATGTTTACCAAAAGCATTTTCATCAGTTTTGTCCATAGCTATTCTGTATGAAATTGCATATGTTTCTCAATAAATATCAAATAATGCTGTATTTGGTCGTGAAGTAACGGCCTTTGATTCTCCATAATATCCTTTAGCAACTGCTTTTAAAGCCTCACCAACAAATTTTTGAGCTTCACTTCCTTGTGCTAGTTCATTTACAGCGTATTCTATATTTTCTTGATATGCTGAATATTTTCCATCAACTTCTGCTCAATTAGCTGCATACTCTTTTTGTGAAACTTCTTTAATGAACATCATTGCTGCTTCAGTTTTGGTAACTTTATTTTTGTTTTTATCCGTTTTTGTAATATCTTTAATAGTAGATTTTACGGCTCAACCATATCCTCCAGCAAAACCTGACATTGAATATTTTCCTTCTGAATCTACTTTAATATCACCAACACTAGCAATTCCAAATTTAGCGTCCTTGTTACCTTGTTTCATAGCATTAATATCATCTTTTAATAAATGTGGAGCGATTAATTCCATTGATATTTCACCGTCTTTTAAGGATGCGGCTACTTGATTATTTATTTTGTCATCATTTGTTTGATTAATCATGGCGTTGACAAATTTTTTTTGAAATGATTTTCCATAAGCTTGCAAAGTTTTTGTTGCTTGACTAAAATCAATTTGGAAATCTTGATTTTCAAACAATGAATCATAGTCATTTGGATTTTTTGACTCATTAGCAGTTCCCCCTTTTTGTCATACTAGTGAAGGCGAATTACTATCAAGAGATTTTGTTTTTATACTTTCAGAATTTTTATTTACATAGGCATTCAAAACATTTCCTCCAATAAAACCATCTACAGTTCTAAAAAAAGATTTTGCTTTTTTGACAGCATTATTAATTTTTATTAAGTTTTCTAATGTTGGTAAATCAGTAATCGTTGAATCTAATTGTTGAGCGTTTGCAAACTCGCTTCCGACTATTTTACCATCAACAATTCCTAATTTTTTTTCGTCAAATAATCAAATATTGTTTTCAATACTTGCTGGTATCATTCCATAATAGTCCTGATTATTTTTTAACAATTTCGATGTATTTCATACGACTTGATTATCATTAGCTACAATTTTATCGTTTTTAATTTCAATTCCATAATGAACTTTATCCTCTTCACTTTGAATTAATACTGATTTAATTTCTTTTGATAAATCTTTGATATTATTTTGATCAACGTAACCTTGGTAACGATCAAAACCTAATAAAAATACATCAGCAATAGAATTATCTTTTACCCCTTTTTTAGAAATTTGATCATATTCTTGAAATATATCAGTTTCCTTAGCAACTACTGTAAAATCAAGTTTTCTAGATTTAAAAGTTTCATTAACTTTTTTAATAGCTTTTTCATAAACTGGCTTTCAAGTCTTATTCATTTGTACAATTATGACATTATCGTTATTAGTTTTTGTACATGAAACCATAATACTCGCGCTTGTTGCAGTTAATGTAACAGCGCTTAATGCTGTTAATAATTTTTTCATTTTATTAATATCCCCTTTCAATTTTTTTAATTAGTCATTTTAAACAAAAGTAATTTTTTACTTCCTACTTTAATTAAATAACTTTGGCAGGAATATAACAATTTTTAAATCTTAAATTATTGAATTAGTTGTATAGACAACTTTTTAGTTTATTCGCAAGAAATAAATTATTTCAAAAGGTTTTTTAATTAAAATAAAAATATGTGTGAAAGGAATTATAAACATGAACAAAATTGAAAAATCTGCAATTATTCATATTCCAAAAAGCAATATGGCCTATGCTTATGATGAAGAAAAAATTCATATTATACTAAGAACAAAAAAAGATGATTTAGTGAAAGTAGAACTTTGATGTACAGATCCTTTTGATGTGACTAAAAAAGAAAATTTGCTAAATTTTAAAGCGTTTGATATGAAAAAAACGGGCTCTACAACTGAATATGATTATTGATTTATTGAAATTAAACCAAAGGATAAAAGACTTACATATTTCTTTAATCTATATGGACAATGTCAAGATAATATTTTATTTACAGAAAAAGGTTTTTTTGATATTGATATACTGCCAAAAATTCTCCAAGGCGGGTTTGGATTCACATTTCCTTGAATGAATCCTGTGGACATTTTTGAAGCACCAAGATGAATTAAAGATACCATTTGATATCAAATTTTTCCAGAACGATTTGCGAATGGTGATCAAGCAATTAATCCCCCAGAAACTTTAGATTGAGGAAGCACTGAACCGACTCCAGATAACTTTTTTGGGGGTGACTTACAAGGAATTATTAACAATTTAGATCATTTAGCTGACTTGGGTGTTAATGGGCTTTATTTGTGTCCTATTTTCAAAGCTTCTACTAATCATAAATATGACACTGTAGATTACTTTGAAATTGATCCAAATTTTGGAAACAAAGATAAATTTCGAGAACTAGTAGATAAATGTCATAGTTACGGAATTAAGATTATGATTGACGGAGTTTTTAATCATATTGGTTACAAAAGTCCAATATGACAAGATGTCGTTAAAAACCAAGAAAATTCAAAATACAAAAATTGATTTTTTGTTAAGGAATTTCCTGTTGAAGCAATGGATGAGACAAGTCATCAAAATAATGTCAAGGAACTGAATTATCACACCTTTTCATATAATGGGTATATGCCGAAATTTAACACTTCTAATAAAGAAGCTAGAGATTATTTATTAGAAGTTGGTAGATATTGAGTTGAAGAATTTGGAGTTGATGCTTGAAGACTAGATGTTGCTAATGAAGTTGATCACAAATTTTGAAGATCTTTTAGAAATAAAGTTAAAATGAATAATTCAACTTATATATTGGGAGAAATTTGAACAGAAGCAAATGCCTGATTAAAAGGTGACCAATTTGATGGAGTTATGAACTATTTTTTAACAAGTGCAATTTCTGATTTTATAGCACAAAATTCAATTTCAGCAGAAACTTTTAAGGACCGAATTACAAATGTTCTTCATATATATCCAAAAAATGTACTACCTGGAATGTTTAATTGTTTGGATAGTCATGATACGCCAAGATTATTAACTCAATGTGGTGATAGAATCGAGAAATTTTTATTAGCGTATAGTTTTCTTTTTACCTGTGTTGGTGCTCCAAGTATCTATTATGGAGATGAAATTGGAATGAATGGTGATAATGATCCTGGATGTAGAAAGTGTATGAATTGAAATAAATCGGAGTGAAACCAACAAATATTTGCTCACTTTAAAAATTTATGCAATTTAAGAAAAACACATCCTATTTTGGGAAGTTATGGTGAAATGAAATTCAATTTTGTTAGCGACCATTACATTGAATATTCAAAATTTGATGAACAAAATAGATACGTAATTTTTTTAAATAACTCTGAAAATAGCCTTATTTTAACAAAACCAAATCTAAAAGGAAAGACTGAATTGATTACAAACCAACTAGAGCAAAAAGATGAAATAGTATTAGCTTCGAACTCGCTAAGAATTTACAAAATACAATAATGAATATTAAAGCGGTAATATTTGATCTCGATGGGGTTATTACAGATACTGCCCCACTTCATTTTAAGGCATGATCAAAGACTGTTGAAAAAGTTGGTATAAAAAAATTAGATCATTCTTATTTGGATAATCTTAGAGGCGTAGGCAGAGTTCAATCACTTGAAAAAATACTAAGTAGTCACAATATTAAATTAAATGATGATAAATTTTTGTATCTTTTGGATTATAAAAATAAATATTATATTGATCTTCTATCTAAAATTGATAAGCAAGCTATTTTGCCGGGAATAACTAATTTTCTAAAAGAATTGAAACAAAACAATATTCCTATTGCAATAGGAAGTGCAAGTCATAATACAAAATTGATTTTGGAAAAAGTTGCTCTTACTGAATATTTCGATGAAATTGTCGACCCTAGTTTGGTAGCAAATAGTAAACCTTTTCCAGATATATTTTTACAAGCTGCAAAACAATTAGAAATAGATCCAAAAAATTGTGTTGTCATTGAAGATGCAATAACAGGCATAATAGCCGCTAGGACAGCAGGTTGTAAAACAATTGGAATAAATGTAGAAGCAGATATTAAACTCGATAGTACAAAAAAACTAAATATGAAATTATTGGAAAAATCATTTTAATTTTTTCATTTAAATGAAAAAAGAGAACAAACAAAATTTGTTCTCTTTTTGTTTAAAACCTTAATTTTCAGATTTTAAATTTTTAAATGGATCAGTGAAAGTTTTATTTCTCAAATCGCTAATCTCTGCTTTATATGGTGCAAGTTCACCGATATAAGGAGTTTCTAAAATTTTGGGAATTTCCTTGTAATCAGAATCTCATAAAATTTCATTTAAAATTTCAAAACCGATTGTTCCATAACCAATATTTTCATGACGGTCTTTATGAGCTCCAATTGGATTTTTAGAATCATTTAAGTGAAATACTAAAATTTTTTCTACTCCAACTGTTTTGACAATCTTTTCTTTAACTGCAGCTCAATTGCTTAAATCATAACCAGCGTCATTCATATGACAAGTATCTAAACAAACACCTACTTTTTCAGGATTGTTTAACTTAGAGATTACATAAGCAATTTGTTCTAAATCAGTTCCTACTTCAGTACCCTTTCCACTCATTGTTTCAATTGCAATTTTAACAGTATGTTGATGTTCACTGACAAGGTTCAGTCCTTCAATTAGCTTTTCTAATGCTTGAGCTGGTTCACCTTTAGTATAAGCACCAGGGTGTAAAACTAATATATTAATTCCGATTGCTTCACAACGTTCAATTTCACGAATTAACATCTGAATTCCAAAGTTTCAAGTTGTCTCGTTTACAGGATTTGAAATATTAATTAAATATGGGGCATGAACCACTAAATCATTAATATCAATTTGATGTTTTGCTAACAATTCATGCATTTCTGCAATTTTAAAATTCTCAATTGGTTTTCGATTAGCATTTTGAGGTGGACCAGTATAAATCATGAAAGTGTTTGCTCCGTTGTTAACACTTTCAGTTACTGCCCCTACCAAGTAATTATTTTTTTCCGATGCTGAAACATGTGAACCAAGAATTGGGTATTTTTTCATAAAGCCTCCTAGGCTATTAATTTTAAAGCTTGTGCTTTATCAGTATTAATTAAGTTTTTTAATTCTTCAATTGAATTAACTTTTTGATTTTCACGTAAGTATTTCACTAACTCAATTTCAATTCCTCAACCATAGATATCTTGATCGAAGTCTAAAATGTGAGTTTCAAAAACTTCACTTTGTTGGTTGTTAACTCAGAAAGAGGCAATCCCTCAGTGAGTAAAATCTTCATTTGGTAAAGTAACCTTTACTAAATAAACTCCATATTTAGCTTTTAATAAGTTATTAGTTAAAAGATTAGCAGTAGGGAATCCAAGCTCACGACCATGATGATTTCCATGCTCAACATGCCCTTTAAAAGTAAAGTTATGACCAGTTAATTGTTGGTAAGTATCTAAGTCTCCTGTTGTTAAAGCTGTTAATATTGTTTTTAAGGTTTGATCATGATTTGGTTCTCATTTAATAGTAATTACATTTTCTTCACCAAAAACACTTATCAAGCTTGATAACTCAGCATAATTATCAAATGTAATGACTTTGTCAATGTTTAGATCTTGTTTAAAATTACTTCAATCACGATCAAAAGGCGTTTTATAGTATTCAATATATGCCAGTTGTTGTTCTTCACATTTAGCTTTTAAAACATTATTTGAAATAACATTGGCAATATTATATTTGTCAGAATCAACCACCATACTTAAATTATGTTTTGGAAACTTTTGTTTTGCTTCTAATATTAAATTAGTTTCGTTATCTGTTCAATTTCCAAAATCTCCAATTATTGCAATTGATGGTTCCATGTTATAAAGCATTTTTGTTAGCTCACTGTAGTAAATATTTCTCATATAATCCTCTTATTCATTATCTTAATTATAAAATAAAAAGAAACTTTTAAAAGTTCCTTTTTAATATATCTAAATATTATTCATTTCGAGTAATTTGATCTTCATCAGAATAATTTGGTTTTTGAACGAAATCATGTGATTTATTTTTGTGTCATTTGAATTCCCCTTCAAACGGAAATAGCTCACGACACTTCATATAAAGTTCTTGATCAAATGTTTTTGGTAACGCTTTTCAAGAATATTTATATTTTGGTTTACGCGCAAATTTTGATGTTTTTAAACTAGCAAAGTTTGATGTATCTCGACTTAGTGCTGTCATTGCAATTAAAACTTTTTTAGCAGAATGAGCGCCATAGTTCATATCTCTTAAACGATTTTTAGATCCAATGATTAATCCTAAACTTACAAAAATTCCAATGTAAATGAAAAAGATGGCAAAATTTTTAAGAATATAAAGTTGAGTTGCTAACGTTGTTGGATCTGCTAATGAAGTTCCAAAAGTTATTGCTGTAAATCCTCGAATGACGTATGTAAATGGCACGAGATAACTAATATAGTGAAAGAAAGCAAATTGGGCAAATGCAGGAAAAGTTCCTCCACCAGCGGCAAGTGATAATACCATCACAATAACCGTCATAAACTTCCCAATTGACTCATCTTTAACAATAAACCATAAGGCCTGAATAATAATTACAAACAAAAAACCTGAAGCTATAAATCATAGTCAAATATAAAACATTGTTACTAATCCTAGCATATGTCATCCAACAGCATAAGCTAATCAAATTTCTAAAGTGGCTTGAACAAAAACTGTTAACATCATCAAAACAGTTTTTGACAAGTATCATTGTACAGCTGTAGATTTAGCCACCCGTTTTCCACGATCAAAGATAAACGTTTGCATTAAAACTCCAACTCATAGTCCGATTACCAAGAAAAAGATTCCTAACCCAATTCCGTATAAACCATTGTTTTCACCTTGAATTTCAACTTGAACGATTTCTTCAGGTGTAAAGCCACCTAAAAGTTTATCGTTAAAAAAGATTTTTAACTTATTTGGTAATTGGCTAACACTAGTAGCCCCCAATAAAACATCAGAGTTTTTAAGAACACTTTGGTCAGCATTTTTGATAAACTGTTGTTGATTCATAATTGGGTCTACAAGAGTATTGTTAAAAGTTCCAAGATTGTTTAAAAACTTTTCAATGTCTTTAAGACTATTATCTAAACCTAATAGCTTAGCGATTTTTTTAATAACTGATGATAAAATAGTTTCTTCAGTTTTATCTGTTTGTCCGACTAGAGCATTGTACAAAACTTGATTAATATGGGGAGCATCTTCTTTGATTCCTGCTTCAATAATATTGATAATTAAAGTCTTAATAAATTGGGGAAACTGAGAATTTCCTGAAATAATTCCTAAAGCGTCAAGAACTTTAGTATTTTCTAATAGTCATTTGCCAATATCAGTTAGTTCATTAATCGAATTAATTAACTTTCCACCTTTAGCAGATGATCTTAATTTTCCATTTTCATCAACATCTCCAAAAATTGTGTATTTTTCAAATTTTTGACGTTGCTCGCTTGTTCCTAAATCAGGGAGATTAGGAACATTCATTGCAACATACTTTTGATAGTTATCAAATTCGTTAACCACACTTGTATTTCCAGCATCTGCAAGAGCCAAATTTAAAATATCTCCACTTGTTGAAAGTGTATTTAATAGATTTGTTCCCACTAGCGAAGTTAAAACTGAAGGAATTGCTTTAATAATCATTCCTTCGGCAAAGGTATTAAAGGTACTCATATAGTATCCAAAAATAAAATTACGTTCAAAAGTTGTTCAAATATCAATTTGATTATTTTTCATTTCTGCAACTCATTCAGCTAAAGTTTTATTTAAGTTATTAGCAATTTCATCATCAGTTGCACCTGCTTGATATAATAATGTTCCGGCATAACCAATTAAATTAGCAAGATAGTTTTCTTTAATTTTCAATTGAGCATAGTACTTTGTACCTTTTCATTGATTTGTAATCTCTTGGTTATTATCAATATAACGAATATTTGTTAATGCCATCTTATCGGCAATTTTAGGTGCCGAAAATAGATAGTCTTGATCACTAATTGTCTTATCTGTTTTTGGCAATAGTTTTGATTTAATAATTTCTCAACTACTTGTGACTTCGTATTTGATTGTTTTATTAGCTTTAGTTTTTAGTTTTAAACCATTGTTTAGAACCAATTCTACTCCAGCTGGAGTAGAATTTCCTTCAAAGTCTTTACCATTTTGAAGATTGTAAACAAGCTTATTTAAATCTTCAACTGTTTCTCCATGAGAACCAATTGGAGCAGAACCATTACTATAATTTAATGCTCCCATTTTCAAATGGTATTTACTTGATGTTGCAAAACTTGAAGTTTCTTCTTCTTCAAAAGAAGTTACCAAAATAATATTATGGTCATTGTTCATAATAGCAATTGGTGCTCGTCCAATTCCCTCAATTGGATTTCAAAAGGCTAATACACAGGTAATTCCATAGATTATTGGAACTACCCCAATTCCAATAAACTTAATGATTCGTTTTCACGACATTAAGATTCTTGATTCAATTTCAATTTTAATAGCATGACCTAAACCTTTAAATCATCCCCTAATTGTTTCGTTGCGCTTTTCAAAATTTTTATCAATATTTTTAGACATAAAATATTAGACCGTTTTAAATTTTAATTATTTAAAATTTAAAATACTCGTCACTATCTAAATTGACAGTATTTCTTAGTGCATGACTAATTAGTTCTTGGGTAATTTTGATTTTTTCTGGATCAGCGCCTTCTAATAACTTATTACGGTATTCATATACATAATCTTTTAAATCAGTTGCTCAAGCATGACCTTTTTTGGTAACCTGTAAATTTGTACTACGACGGTTTGTAGGGTCTTGAACTTTAGTGATAAACTCGTACTCTTCTAACTTAGCAATAATTCGACTCATTGTAGTTTTATCGATATCCAAGTTTAAAGAAATCTGACGCTGATTAATTTTTGGTTTGAAAAAAATCAATAGCAAAACAGTAAAATACATTTTATCCATGTTGGCAGGTAAACTATTTTTTTTGTTTACATACTTAATTCCATTAACAATAATAAAATAAACTTTAAATGCAAATGGAATTTCAATAGCATTTTTTGACATAATTAAAAATCTCCTTAGTTCTTACAAGGATATAATCTCTCAAAGCAAAATTATTGTCAATCAAAATAGGACACAAATTGCAACTATTCTGGTTTTTGTGTTTCTTGACGTTTTTCTAGTTCACGATTATTTAACATTATTTGTAACTCATTTTTAGTTTGTGCAGTTTTAATTTCCATCAAACTTTGGGCAATTTCTGGACTTGTACGACGTTTATTAATAATTGCAATGTAAATAAATCATCCTAAAATTGGTAATAAAAATCATAATCAAAATTTTCCACGAATTTGTTTTTCCAAATCTTTTAAGATTTTATTAAATCCTTGAAGTTCTTGAGTTAACATTTCATTATTTTTAATTAGTTCTTCAGTTGTTAGTAAGCTTGGGTTTGTCATTGTTATTCTCCTTTTGTGATGTTGATTTGTTCAACAACTTTTTCGATTAATGTAGTAATTGATTGTGTAACAACTTTCATTTCTAAAGTGTTATTTAAAAACTGTTCTTTAGCTTCTGAATTTTGCTCGATATCAATTTTTGCAAGAAAATTATTAAAGTCGCTTAGATAATTACTTAGTCCTTCAAGATAATGAAGTTTTTGAATGATATCGTCATTCTGAATAATGTTGTTACAAAACTGATTTAAAATTGCACTAAGCTCGGGCGATCAAGCTGTTAGTTCACTTGTGTTAACCAGATTTAAATAGCGTTGAGTATAATAGTCAATTTGGCCATTAAAAAAAAGCGCTACAACATTTGAAAAAAGTTGTTGATCTTCAAGGTCTTTAAAAGCAGAATTATTAGTTTCACAGTAGTTATTAAAATCTTTAATCGTTCCTACAAAGTATAAATATCGTTGAACGAATTGTTGAAAAACAATTGCCAAGTCAATAACTTTTAGATCTGATAAAGTTTTAAAAATTGCGGTTAATCCAGAAATTATTTCTTCGCCAAATTTGACTTTAGTTAAAACATTAACTTGTTGATAGATATCATCCAAGTTTGGATCTTCTAATTTTAAAATTAAATCTTCTAAGATTTTAGCTTCACTTTGAAATATAGCGACAACAATTTTTTCAAGATCAATTTTTTGTGAGATGTTATAAGTCATTTTGTTTCCACCTTTACTTTATATTTTATCTTATTTATCTTATAATTTTATAAGAACTTGAAAGGAAGAACATATGTATTACTTAGGTACGATACTTGCATGTATTATTGGATACTTGATTGGAGCAATCTCCTTTTCTGTAATTATTGTTAGATGACGTCACGGCGTTGATATTAGAACAACTGGGTCGGGAAATGCTGGGGCTACGAATACCGCGAGACTTCTAGGAAAAAAATGAGGAATTGCGGTAGTTTTTCTAGATGGAATTAAAGTTGTTGTCGTAGCATTTGTGGCAGTTGGGTTATCGTTTATCAATAATTCACTTTTTTCACAAACAAGCTATTTCATTCCATGTATCTTTGCCTTAATTGGGCATTGTTATCCGGTCTACTATAATTTTAAAGGTGGAAAAGCAGTTTCTTGTTTTCTAGGATTACTATTAGTTGTTAATTATATCTACTTGTTATTATTTTTATTTATTTGATGAACAACGATTTTTATCTTTAAAAAAGTATCAATGTCATCAATTGTTGCTGCATTAACAATTGGAGTGATTATTTGAATTCCCCATACTTATGGAGTTGATAGTTATTTATATAAATGAAATTCATGAACTGAATTTAATGCTGCTTGAGCAAACGGTTATATCTTCACTGAGTTTAACTGAATGCATACCTTGACACCACATCAGTATGCTTCATCAATTGTAGAAATGCAAATTTGTATCTTGATTGGTTTCTTAATATTAGGGTGAAGACATTTTCCTAATATTAAACGTCTTAAAAATAAAACTGAACCTGTTACCTTTCCAAAGTTAACAAATGAAGAAAAACGTAAGTTAAAACTAGAACGTGAACTTATTCGTCAACAAAAAAAGCAAGCAAAAGTTAAAAAAACTAAAACTACCAACAATTAATTATTAAGTCAAAAAAGAGTGCCAATGGTACTCTTTTTACTGAAAAAATACTGCGAGTGTCTCCTTAAAAATAAAATATTATAACTAATTAAATGTTTGTAATGTCAAAAAAAGCAGTTATTTTTAAAAAAAAATCAAAAGTGGAAGAATCATTTAAAAAATAAGCGAAAAAAAAGGCGGAAAAGTAGATTTTTCTATCTTTTCCGCTTTTTTTTTTTTTTTTTAATATGAGTAAATATACCCATAGAAAGAAAAAAGGATGTAAATATGAAAAAATTATTAACATTATTAGGAGCAGTTGGGTTAACTGCTACTGCTGGGGCAACTGTTGTTGCATGTGGGAATCCAGAAAAAAATAAAAATCAACCTGTGGATATAACATTGTTTAAAGAAGAGGCTAAAAAACTAGCAACAGGGTCTTATAAAACAATTGACGAAGCTGTTAAGGCAATCGAAGAAATCAAAACTCTTCCAACTGGAATTGGAAAAATTGAAGTATCAATTGATAAAGAGAACTCAAAAAATATTGAAGTAAAGTTTCAAGCCTTAAAAGGATATGAAACTCCTGAGAATTTAACTTTAAGATTTCAAGCAGAAGGTGCTAAAATTCTAACTGAGATTGACATTCATGTAATTCAAAAAACTGTTCAAGAACAATTTGTTGAGGAATTAGATACTATAGATGCTGTTAATGAAAAATTAAAATCAATATCAAATGAAATTGAAGGTGTTGCTTCATTAACTGCAGAATTAAAACCAGGATCAGATACTACTGTAGTTGTAAACGTTAAAGTTGATGAAAACACTCATTATATAATTGGAGATAGTTCGTTTGAACTTGAAAATGCAATTAAGGAACCAACAAAAGTAACACAAATGCCAACAATATATATTAACAGTCAAGGAAACAAAGTTTCAACAAATGATACCAACCTATCAAGTATTCAATCTAAAGAAATTGTCCAAATAGGATTTTATAAAGTTGGAGATAAAGAAATTCGTGGAGTAAAAATGCCAAAAAGTGTCGAAAAAGTACCAGCATCTTTACCATCACAAATTACAAGCTTAGAAGGTATGTTCATGGATTGTAGCAATTTTAATCAGGATCTCTCAACATGAGATGTTAAAAATGTAACTGATATGAGTGGGACATTTTTTGGAGCATCTAAATTTGACAAAAATATTTCAGAATGAAATGTTTCTAATGTAACAGACATGGGTTCAATGTTTAATGGAGCTACTGTATTTAATCAAGATCTTTCAAAATGAGATGTCTCAAATGTGACTAATATGCAACTAATGTTTAGAGGGACAACTTTATTTAATCAAAATCTTTCAAAATGAAATGTTAAGAATGTTCAGCGTTTTGACAATTTTGATGAAAATTCAGCTAAGTACTGACACAGTTCAATGAAGCCGCAATTTAATAAAATCAAGTAAGTTTGTTTCGCTAAACGACGCTAATTAAAAGCTGTTTTAACAACTATTTTAAGTTTGCTTTTGCTTTAGTTCATTTTTTTATTATCGTTTTACTTGTTTTCACTACTAAGAAGTTTTAAAAATAGCTTGAAATTTTTAAGGTCGTAAACTTATCAAAATAGAAAAACAGCAATATTTTAAAAAAAGTTTTTCTAATTATTTTCAAATTTTTGCTTGCATTCAACCTACTTTAAAGAATTAAGATATAAGTGTAAGTAAAGGAAAAAAATAAAATGAAATATATAAAATTAAATGATGGTAATAAAATTCCACTAATTGGATTTGGAACTTTTCAAATGACAGATTCTGTACAATGTGAAAAAGTTGTTCTTGAAGCGTTGGCAGCTGGGTATCGATTAATTGATACAGCGCAATCATACTTTAATGAGGAAGCTGTTGGAAATGCAATAACCAAATCACAAGTCCCTCGTGAGGAGCTTTTTATTACTACTAAAGTTTGAGTTGATAATTATGGGTATGAAAAGACAATTGCTTCTGTGAAGGAATCTTTGAAAAAACTTCAACTTGATTACCTTGATTTAGTGCTTTTACATCAACCATTTGCTAATTATTATGAAGCCTATAGAGCCTTGGTGTTTTTACAAAAACAAGGATTGATAAAATCAATTGGAGTATCAAATTTTTATCCTGATAGAATTGCAGATTTATGTTTATTTAACGAAGAACAAATTATGCCTGCAGTTAATCAAATTGAAATTAATCCGTTTTTCCAACAACAAACAGCAATTAGTGTCAATCATAAATATGGTGTTATTGCACAAGCATGAGCGCCTTTTGCCGAAGGACGTAATAATATTTTTGATAATTCAGTTTTGAAAAGTATTGCTGATAAACACCAAAAATCTGTTGCCCAAATTATTTTGCGTTGATTATATCATCAAGATATTCCGTTTTGTGTTAAGTCTAGTAAGAAAGAGCGCATTAGAGAAAATCTTAATATTTTGGACTTTGAATTAGTTGCTGAAGATATGTTAGCTATTACTAGTTTAAATTTAGATAAGAGTAGTTTCTTTGATCACAGTAGTGTTGAGGGACCTGAGTTAATTAAAAAGTTAGTAGTTCAAAGAGCTGCAAAATAAAAAAGTGTAGTGATCTTTCACTACACTTTTTTTATAAAGATAAATTAATTTCTTAGGCCAAGAGTTTTTTTACAGACTTTTGCAAGAGCAACAACTGAATAAGGGTTTTGTCCGGTAATCAATTGTCCATCAACAACTACATGTGATTTAAAGAAGCGTTTTTTTACAAAAATTGCTCCATTGAATTTAGCAATTCTTTCATTAGAAAATGGGACTTTAAACTTTTTACCACTTAATATTTCTTCAGTATCAGTAAACCCAGTGATTCGCTTGTTATTAATTAAATACTCACTAGTATTATGTTTAATTGTCAATAATGCAGCAATCCCATGACAAACACTGGCAATATATGCGCCTTGATTATAATTATTGATTACAAGACTTTCAATATCACTGTTATCGTAAAAGTCTCACATAGTTCCATGACCACCAGTAAAGTATATTAGATCATATTTATTTGTCATGACTTCTTTAAGTGATTTAGAGTTTGCCAATGCTTTTGAAAAATCATCATCTTTATTTAATCAATCCAAAGAATCTTTGTCAGCCATTTTAAGGCTACGACGATCTAAAGGAACCACTCCTCCTTTTGGACTAGCATATTCGATTTCACAATGTGATCCTTGAAACTCTCTTATAAATTCTGTTGCTTCTCCCAATCATAATCCTGTAGATTCAGAATTATTCCCGTATTGTGAAACATTAGTTAAAACCATTAATATTTTCATTTGTGATCCTCTGCTATTCTATTTATCTATTATTATAAATAAAAAAGAATCACTAATGATTCTTAATTTAAAATATTTTATTTACCACGTTTCATCGCATTCATAGTTTTTTTAATGTCTGCTTCAGATGGTTTTCTTCCCATGCTCATATACATAGCTCTAATTTGTTTTTCATTAATTGGAGGATTTTCTTTTAATTGTTTCTTAACAACAATTCGTGTAATGAAAAATCCAATAATTCCTCCAACTAATAGTGATCCTAAGATTACACCGATTAACATTCCTGCTAATCCACCAGCTGAAAAGCTAGTTGCTAATAATATATTCATATTTTCTCTCCTTATTTTGTTTGCAAATGTTTTAATATTTGGTTAGTAATATTATCTACTTTAAATCCAAATTTTTCAATAACAACTTCTCCAGGTGCAGATTCACCAAATGAATCAATTCCAAAAGTCAATCCTGTATCACCAACATATTTATGTCATCCTCATGTAGTTCCCATTTCAATAGAAACTCTCAAAGTTGTTTTATCAATTACAGAGTTTTGATATTTTGTTGATTGCTTATCAAATAATGAAGTTGATGGCATTGATACTACTTTCGCCTTAATTCCATGAGTTAATAAAGCTTCTTTGACATCAATTGCCAAACTAACTTCAGAACCAGAAGCAATTAAAGTTACTGAGGCATCTTTTTGATCTGCAATAATGTAAGCCCCTTTTTTAACATTTTCAAAAACATTTTTATGTGGTAATTCACGTAAATCTTGACGAGTTAATGCCAACGTTGTGGGACCATCTTTGATTTCTAAAGCAATTTTATAAGCAGCTGCTGTTTCAGCATAATCTGCTGGACGAATTAAAGTATGGTTCGGAATTGAACGCAACATTGCTAATTGTTCTATTGGTTGGTGGGTTGGTCCATCTTCTCCAACAGCAACTGAATCATGAGTAAAAATGTATAGTTCTTGAAGTTTCATAATTGCTGCCAAACGCATCGCTGGTTTTAGATAATCAGCAAATACAAAGAATCCACTTCCGTATGCTAAAATTCCTCCATGAGCTGCCATTCCGTTATTGATAACACCCATTCCAAACTCTCTTACTCCGTACATAATGTTACGACCTCGTTTAAATGTAGGTTCATAATCACCATCGGGTCCTTTAATTTTTGTTGAAGATGCCAAGTCAGCACTTCCTCCAAGCATTGTAGAGTTATCAGTTGCAATCGTATTAAAAATTGTTCCAGAACTAATTCTTGTTGCTTGTGCTTTTGAAGGAACATGCTGCATTATTTTTGCTTCATCAAAAGTTCAATTTCGGTTTAAAGCATTATTTAGTTCGGCAAATTCACCAGGATATTCAGTCGCATAATTTGCAAAAAGTTTATCTCATGAACTATTAAGTTCAATTCCACGAGTTAAAACAGCTTGTTTTCAAAATTCCAAAACGCTTTCAGGAATTTCAAATTCGTTGTGATTTCAATTAAAATACTCTTTAACTTTTTGAATGTCTTTTCCTAAAGGTGCTCCGTGAACTGCACTAGTGGCAGCTTTTGATGAACCAATACCAATTACAGTTTTAATTTCAATATATGTTGGTTTTGATGAACTTTTAGCTTTGTTGATTGCTTTTTCTAATGCTTTTAAATCTTCACCATTTTCTACACGAAGAGTATTTCAATTTGCTGATTTAAATCGTAACTTTAAATTCTCTGCTTGTGCTTTTGCAACTTCATCATCAAGTTGAATATCATTTGAATCATGCAACAAGATCAACTTGTTTAATTGATTTTTTCCAGCAAAAGAAATTGCTTCTTGAGCAACCCCTTCTTGTAAATCACCATCACCACATAATACATAGGTAAAGTGATCAATAATGTCGTATCCGGGTTTATTGAATTTATTAGCTAAAAAGGCTTCAGCAAGTGCCATTCCAACTCCCATTCCAATTCCTTGACCTAATGGTCCAGTTGTCACTTCCACTCCAGAAGTAATTGTTGATTCGGGATGTCCAGGAGTTAAACTTCCTCATTGACGGAATTGTTTCAAATCATCGATTGACAAGTTATATCCAGATAAATGTAAAGCTGAATATAATAAAGCACTTCCATGTCCAGCAGAAAGCACAAAACGATCACGATCAAATCATTTTGGATTCTGAGGATTTTGCTTCATAATTTTAGTAAATAATGTGAAAACCATTGGGGCTGCTCCCAAAACAATTCCTGGGTGTCCAGAATTAGCTTTATTAACAGCTTCAACTCCTAATATTCTCAATGCATTCAAATTGTCGTTTCCAATATTATTTTTCATGATTTTCTCCTTTTTTTAAATTTTTGATTTTTTGGGGAGTAATATCTTCACCCTGTTCATTAATAACTTTAATTGATTGAAGTTGATGTTCTAAATTTCGTCGATAAAGCTCAATATAACGAGAACGTAGCAAATCACGTAACTGATGTTCTTCAACTGACAAGTCACGAGTTTTTTTGATTGCAGCTAAACGGTTAATTTCTGAAATCAATTCTTGAAAAGATAATTGTTCAATCTTATTTTTCATTAGTAATCTCAGTTATTAATTGAATAATAAGCTGCTCCAACAATTCCTGAATTGTTTCCAAGTGATGCCAAATCAAAAGTGATTTCGTCTCTAATAATTTTGACAATTAATGGTTTAACATTCTCTTCAATAATTTCCAATAAATCTGTGCCCATTCCAGAACCACCACCACCAATTACGATAAGTGCTGGGTCTAAAGCTTGGATCATAATTGCCATATGATTAAATAATGGCTGATAAATTTCTTCGATTAATGCTCTGATTTCTTGGGGTTTATTATTAGCTTTGTAAACTCTTGCAATATCTTCCATTGTAATGTCATTGGGCTTATCAAATAATTTACTAATACTTGTTAAGTTATTATCTTTTAGTAACTTCATAAATGTTTTTCCAAATGAAACAGCTGAACAAGTTCTTTCAATACAATAATCCAAACCACAATTACATTTATACAAGGTTTGCATTTTTCCACCATGACCGAATTCACCAGCAAAACCATGTTCTCCTGATACTAATTTGTTTTCACTAACAATAGCTCCACCAATTCCAGTTCCCAATCAATAAAAAAGACCTGATGAATAACGTGATGCAGCTCCAATTCAGTATTCTCCTAATGCTGCAGCATTGACATCATTTAGAACATGGACTTCTTGTTTTTTAAATAACTTTTTAATTGTGGTTTTAATATCAAAATTTTCCAAATTTAAATTTCCTGATAAAACTACAATTCCTTTTTCGTGATTAATAAATCCCGGACAAGCAAAACCAATTCTTTCGATATCAATATCATAGTTGTAACCCAACTCTTCAACTTTGTTGATAGTTTTCATAGCTAAATTTTCCAATAAATTATCCTTATCGTTTTTAACAACAAATGACGTTTCAAGTTCTCCAAATTGATTAACGATTCCAACTTTGGCACTTGTTCCACCTAAATCAATTCCTAAAATTTTTCTCATAAACACTCTCTTCCGTTTAAATTTCTATTTTAATTATAAAATAATTAGTAGGTTTAAACTACTATCTATCTTAAATAAAACTAAAAGAACTTATTAAATAATAGGTTCTCGTAGGCTTATTAAGGTATTTTGGTTTTTTAATGGAATTGTAAAAGTAATTTCTTGTTCTGATTGAACAATAAAATTAATTCATCCTAATCCCGAAATAGAAATATCAAATTCTTT
This sequence comes from Mesoplasma seiffertii ATCC 49495, assembly GCF_000518725.1. Taxonomy (GTDB): domain Bacteria; phylum Bacillota_I; class Bacilli_A; order Mycoplasmatales; family Mycoplasmataceae; genus Tullyiplasma; species Tullyiplasma seiffertii. The sequence continues at coordinate 200,678 of NZ_KI912485.1, forward strand.
GCCAATGTCACTTTTACTAAATTTAAAATGGTAATTTTGTCCTTCATCAGTCATGATTGGTGTAACTAGTAACGCTTGATTTTTTCTATAGTAGTTCTCAGCATTTTCTTGCTTTGTACGGTGTAAAGCAATTGCTTTGTTTACATAAACATGAAAATTTTGCTTAGTATCAGTTTGACTGGTAAAAGTAAATCATGCTAATCCTGAAAAGAAGATTGTTTGTTGAGAGTTTAACTGAAAAGTATATTGACGAAGTTCTTTTTTAAAATAACAGTATTGTCAATCTGCTCGCTTCATAATATGCGCAATTGATGTATTACGAGCAATTCCGGGAGTGTCAATAATTTTAACAGCTGATGAAAGTTTAATTTCAATTAGTTCTAAAGTAGTATTGAAATATTTAGATTCCAAAATCTTAGGAACTAAATTATTTGCTTTCATTAAGGCATTAATTAATGATGACTTTCCTACGTTTGATGCTCCAATAAAATATTGATTTTGTGGGGATTTTAAAACTAGATTTAAAAATGGAGTGATTAGTTTTTGACTATCACTTGCAGTTAAGATAATTTTAGCATTAGCCAATTTTGAAGTAGCAAAAATTTTAGTAACATATTTTCTAATCTTAGATAGTTTGACTGATTTAGGAATTAAGTCGATTTTATTAATTACAATGACAACCTCTTTATTAGCAATTAGTCTTTCAATTTCTAACATTCTTGTTCCTTCTAAATCAAAGATATCTAAAATGTAATAAAAAATTGGTTTAGGATCATTATGAAGAATATTTTTGATGTTTGTAATAAAAGTTTCTTGATCAAGATCTTGCTCAATTAAATCATTATAGTTTTTAATTCGAAAACATCTTAAACAGTAATCGTTTTCTAATTTGTTAGCAAATCCTGGTTTAGTTGCAATAGTTGTTTGTAAACCAATTCCACATCCAATACATTTTTTCATAAGTTATTATTCCTTCGTTTCTACTTTTTTAAATACTTGTTTTCTGAGTCATCATAAAACATAAACACATATAAAAAATCGATTAAATATAAAAGTTTTAAAACATCATTATAACAATGAGTCTTAGCTTTTTTAACGTCTTTGTTTCATTTTAAATAATCCTTAAAATTTGAATCCTTATAAGAAAAGAATCGTAAGGCACTGACACATAAATTATAAATATCTTCATCTTCTTCAAACTGATTGTTCGGATAAATTGTTTGCATATAATCAAAAAACTTTTTCAAACTTGGCAGGGCCAATGTATTTTCACCCTTTTTCCCAGGTTTTAGATTTTTTGGTTCGTAAAACTGCTGACCGTCTTTATCAAAATTTGAAAATGACATATTTTGACTTAAGACGTTGTAAATATCAAAAGCATTGACATCGTATTCTTTGGTTTTATGGTTCATAATAAATAAATCGCTGCGCTTATTATTTAGTAAAACTTTATTTTTATTAATTCATGCTTTCAAAATTCGAGCGTCGTTTTCTTTACCAGCAAAAACTAAAGTTTTGATATTCTTATTGATACACATGTTAATAAAACTTTTAACAGTTGAGTCATATTGGGCCTCAAAACTGTACTCAGGGTCTTTAAAATTTCGTTTAATAGTCATTGACTTAATCGCTTTTGAGTTTTGACGATTATGAATCTCTTTAAAATTTTGAGCAAATGAATATTGTAGAACATATACTAAGTCTTTTTGGTCTTCGTCATAAAGACGGGGAAAATTGTTTTCATTATAGTCATAAGATTCATGAGAACGATTAAAAAATTCTGTATCCATTACAATTGCTGGAAACTGAATTTCACTCATTCTTGCTTTCATTTCTTCTTTATCGACATAAAAAAATTGATATTCATTTATGTAATATCGTTCCTCTTGTTTTTTAATTGCCTTATACTTCATTAATCATCCCGACTTTTCTTTATATATATAGTATCAAAATAAGGTTTTATTTATTTAAATATATTCAATTGATATAATATAATTATATAAATGCAAACGGTATAGTAGGTCAAAACCGTTAGAAAAGGAATTTTTATGAATCTTAAAGAGTTTATTAATAAGCAAATAATTGAAATAACTGCTGGGAAGTTATTTGAGAAAGGTCTAGCAATTAAGCGTGACTTTGCAAATGCGGCTTTAACAAATACTAATCCGATGTTATCTTCATTTATTCCTAGTGAAACTGATATTGATTTATTCTTGGGAGAAATCAATAGTGATCTTGGAGTAATTCGTAATACTGATGAACTATTAGCTTATTTAAAAGCTAATAGTGTTGATTCATCAAAGTTATTTTCTGATGGTGCTAATTTCTTAGCTGGTCTAATGAGCCAAGGGGCTGGAGTTAACGGAATGACAAAATCAATCTTAAAACTTCAATTTGGTTCAGAGTTTAAAATTCAAGCTCAACAAATTGAAAAAATTCAATCAATCATTCCTAAATTAGGAGATGATGAAAGTTTAGCAACTCTTGATTTAGAAGACGTTGATTATTTATTAAACAATCTTTTAGCTGACGACTTAGAACAGTTACGAATTTTTTTGACAAGTAACCCCAATGATGCTGAAAAAATTTCTCCAAATTTTGCATCACTACAAACAAGTAAAAGTTGAGCTACTAAAATGCATGCTGCTGAAACAATTAAAGAATATTTTACAGAGTTTAAAGAACCCAACTTTTTAGGTGATTTAGGAGATCTAAGTGGTGGTATAGACTCATTAAAAGATTCTAATTTTAAACATGATGTTGAAAAATATGTTGCAATTACAAATACAGTTAATAGTTTATTAATCTTAGTCTCAATGTGTAAAAAAATATTTGAAGAACTTGAAAAAGCTGCTAATTAATTAGCAGCTTTTTATATTAAGAATAGTATCTATGTAACTTAAACCTTTCTCAGTAATAACTCGCCCTCTTAAGGTCCGTAAAACAAGTTGAGTTCTAATTAACAAAGGTTCAATATTTTGGACAATTGTAGACACCGGAATATCTAAAACTTGTGCTAAGGATTCAACACCTAAACTTTTATGTTGCTGTAAAGCTTTTAGATATTCAACATCTTTATTTGTTAAGCCATAAGGAAAAAGTCCCATTTGCTTAAAGATATCTTTTAAATTGACAATATCGGTACAATCAATATGTTTAGTTACTATGTAGTCTTTTATACGATTAACTAAGTTAATGGCAATTCTTGGTGTACTTCGACAATAAGTCGCAATGAATTCGCAACTATCAATACTCAACTGTAAATCAATGCGCCTAGCAGCGTTTTTAATAATTTGAGACAATTCAGACAATGAGTAATCCATGATTTGAAAGTGAATAGGAAACCGGTTGATCAATGGATATGATAACTTGTAGATTTCAGTTGTGGCACAAATAATTGTAAATTCGGGTAAAGCGACATTAATGATTTTAGAGTTGTAATCTTTACCAATAACTAAATTCAGCTTATTGTCTTCTAAAACAGGATATAAAATTTCTAAAACTTCTTTAGATATTGCATGAACTTCATCAATAAATAAAATATCTTTTGGTTTCAGAGCAGTTAAGACAGCAATTAGATCACTGGGTTTTTGAATACTTGGACCATTTAAAATATGAAGTTTTGACTTCATTACTTTGGAAATCAGGAACGCCAGAGATGTTTTTCCCATTCCACTTGATCCGTGTATTAGCAAATGATCTAAAGCTTTATTTTGTTGTTTTGCTGATTCAACATATATTTTTAAATTTGAAATGATTTGCGTTTGTCCTAAAAATTCGTTCCAAGTTTGAGGTCTAAAGTTATTGTTGGCCAATAGTTAAGACTGCCTTTTCTACCATTTTATCAAGCGCTAGAGAATCATCTAACTGTCGCAAAACATGATAAATTTCTTTTGTTCTAAATCCCAACTTTTGTAATGAAACTAATAACTTCTCCTTTTTATTAGTCAATTTAAAGTTAAAGTATTCTTTTTGTAAGGTTTCAATAATTAACTTTGCTGTAAAATTACCGATTCCTTTAATTAATAAAATTTGATCAATGTCGCCTGTTTGAATAATCTCTAAAAATTCTAGATATTCATATGATTCTAAAAGTAGTAATGCTGTTTTGTAGCCAACAGTTTTTATCTTTAACAAATTTTTAAACAAATCACGGATTTCATAATTTAGAAAGCCAAAATCTAACTCTTCAAATTCGGTTTTATATGTTGCAATATACAATTTAACTTCAGTATTGATACTTAAGAATAGATGATCTTTTTCTAAAATAATAAAAGTTTCACCATATGAATTAATATCAATATCAACATGATTTTCTCTAAGATTTTTGACTGCTCCAACGATATAATTTTTCATAACACCTCCCAATAAGTATTAGAAAAAAATAAAAAAACGAACCGTTTATTATCGGTTCGTTTAATAATTGTGAATCTTAGTAAAAATTATTTAAATTTACGGTTTTGCTTTTGTTTGTAAATTCGTTTTTCTTTTTTACTTAAGTGGTATTCACGTTTTCTTGCTTCAGCTTTATTAACTGATGCTACCTTTTGAAAACGTTTTAACGCTTTTTCAATTGGTTCTCCTTCGTGTACGATAACACTTGCCATATGTATTCAACTCCAATTCCTTATAATGATACCTTAATTTGAGGTAAATTTGCAATTTTTTTTGCAAGAAATCTATATTTTTTTCTAATTCTTAGAATATAGGTCTGTTAAAATTCTTGATTTTAATTATCTTCAAAAAGATTATTGTAGATCCCCATTGTTTCTTCTTCAATTTCATCTTCTAAAATAGTGTTGTCTTCTAAGGCAATTGTCCCATATTTATTTTCAAAGTTTGCCAAAAATTCAATAGCTTCTTGAGTATTTGCTTCAGTAATATCTTCAAATTTTATTAAAGTATCATCGTTATCAGCAACTAAAGTATTTAAGATATCTTCGTCATTTAAGGCTTCAATAATAGTTCTTGTAAGTTCTTGTTCATTGTCGTAATTATCAAGATAGTCGTTTAAAGTTTCTTCAATGTTATCATCTTCATCTTTAAAAACATCGTTGATTGTTTTAGCAATTTCAGCTGGAGTCACACGACTTAAATTCTCGTTACTTGATAGGACATAATCAGTGCTACTAATTGTCGTAGTTGTATAATGTTTTTGATTAAAAGTTTTTAATTCATCGACTTCTTCAAAATTAATTGATTCTAAATCTAAATCTTCAATACCCATTGTACGAGTATCTTCATTTTCAGTAAATACTAAGTCTTCATCTAAAGTATGAGTACTGTTATCATAAGTTTGATCAAAATCTTCTCCAAATGTTGAATTTAAGACTTCATCTAAAGTTAAATGATTATCTTCATCGTCAATTCCATAGCTATGGTTAATGGTAATTTCATCTAAAATTGCTTCTAATTTAGATTCAGTCATTGAAGGTCGAGTGTTATCAATATTTTTGACAGCTTGGTTATAAATTTCTTTGCGAGCAGTAAAATCCAAAGTTTTTTCATAATCTACTTCTTCAGGAGAAAGTTTGATATATTCAACAGTCTTATCAGCTTGAACTACAAATGTTTCGTCTTTTTCTTCACTTTTAGTAACTTCAAATTCCAAAATATCTGTAGGTTTTTCTGTAGTTTCAAGTTCACGTGCTTGTTGTTCTTCACGTTCACGTTGTTGGCGAGCCAATGCTGCATAGCGATCAATTCGTTGTTGTTCACGACGACGTTCTTCAATTTGAAGGCGTTGTTTTTCAAAATCAGGACGACCACGTTGAACACGAGCAGTTTCACGTTCTTTTTGACGTTCTAACATTTCCAGACGTTCAACAAAGTTCTCAAAAGCATCTTTTAAACTTTTATTATTATCGTGCAATCATATTAAATACATTACAAATTTTTTGGCTTCTAAAAGAGTTGCATCATCAAAGTGATAAAACTCCTTAGCCATAATTGACATTACCGAATCGGCATCCAAATTAAGATTAACTACATAATCTTGAATTTTATTCAGCATTTTAGTGTCCATATGCTCTCTGATCTTTATTTTCATAACAACCTCTTCCGTATTTTGTAAATATTATAACCTATTCAAAAATAACAATTTTCAAAAACCCATAAAAAAAGTGCTAAAAGCACCTTTTTTTGTTAAATTTTAAGCAAAAGTCTTATTTAATTGCATCTCTAGCTTTAGCAATTGTTGTTGATAAAGTAGCACATGATTGGTTAAATAAATCTTGTTCTGCAGTTGTTAAATCTCATTCAATAATTGATTCTCAACCATTTTGACCAATAATTGCGGGAACACCTGTATATAAATCTTTATTTCCGTATTCTCCGTTTAATTTAGCTCCAACCATTAAAGTAGTACGTTCATTTCTTAAAACAGCTTTAACAATTTTTGTTAAACATACTCCAATTCCGTAGAATGTTGCACGTTTTAATTCAATAATTTTGTAAGCCATATGAACAGCTTCATCTCTAATTTGGTCTAATTCAGCTTGAGTAATTTTTCCTTCAGCAATATATTTGCTAATTGGTTGCCCCATAACTGAAGCATGTGATCAAACAGCAACTGATGAATCTCCGTGTTCTCCAGCTAAGAAAGTATCAACTGCTTCGGCACTAACATTTAATTTTTCAGCTACTAATCTTCTTAAACGAGCAGAATCTAAAGTAGTTCCTGATCCAATAACTTTATGTTGATCAAATCCAGTCACTTCTTGGTAAACTAATGTTAAAACGTCAACTGGGTTTGAAGCAATTACAGTAATTCCTTGGAATCCTGATTTTTTAACTTCTTCAGCAATTGATTTCATAATTACTGCATTTCCAGCAACCATTTCTAAACGAGTTTCTCCTTCTTTTTGAGGACGACCAGCTGTAATTACGATTACATCAGCATCTCCACAATCTGAATAATCTCCAGCTTTAATTGAAGTAAAAGGTACTGGTAAAACTGCCATAGTATCTGCTAAATCAAGCGCATTCCCTTGTGCTGCTTGAGGAAAAGCGTCGATTAACACGTAATCTGAAGCAATTCCTTGGTTAATTGCTGAATACATAAATGATGTTCCAACAGCTCCGGCTCCAATCAAAACAACTTTGTTTGATGTTTTTTTCATATTTTTCTCTCCTTAAATATAATTTCCTTTTAATTATAACACTTTGACTTTTTATCGTTTAAATATTTTACAAGTTAGTTTGTAGACTTTTGTTGTAAGTTTTGCAATCTTAATTGGGCTAATTTTAAATTAACTTTTTCATGATTGATTCAGTACAATAATCCAGCCATACTAATTCCCCCAAGGTAGTTTCCTAAAATTGCTGGAATAATATTTAATCCAAAAAATAGTCATGCTAGTTGAGCGCCAACTTTAATACTTTCAGCCTGTTGAAATGAGTTAAGAACAGTAACTTCAATTTCTCATCAATTAGCTACTAAAAGTCAGATCATTAAAAACAAGTTAGCCACACAGTGTTGTAATCCTGAAATCACAAACATAAAAATAATGACACTTAATAAAATAATTAAAGCCAATTTATCTTTAACCGATCTTGATATTGGCACACTTTGTTGGACTAAAAAGTTACACAAAATTGCTGAAAAAAAACAATAAATAAATGTTTTAAAAGTAGTTGATGAATCCAGTTTATCAATTTGTTTTCCCAAAAGTTCTAATAACTGAGTTCCAGTTCCATCTAACTTGTTTAAAGAAAATTCAAAAATAAATTGAGTTAATTCTGGGTCTCGCATTGCTCCTGCAGAAAATCATAAGAGCATAAAAATAAATTGCCCAATAAAGTTTCCTAAGTAAACTCCACCAAGTCCCATTAAGTATGGTTTAAAACCAAGATTTCGTTTCAACATTGGAATAGTTGAAAACATGTAAGCAGTTAAAAATCCTCCTCCAATAAAAACAATAAAGATAATTGCTGAAGGAAAAATTGCTGCAAAAATAATTCTTCTAACTGAGGCATTTGGTACTAAGTACGCTGCATAAAAACAACCAATATAGGCTAAAGCTACAAAAATTCCTGCAGCAATACCTAGTAAAAAATGTTTAAGAAGTTTTTGATTTAACATGTCAATCGCCGCGACAAAACCATCAACAACTCCTTGTTGAGCCATCCCCATTGGCTTATCTAATACCGAATAATCTAATTTTGATAAACGTTCTAATTCATTAACGTTTGAGTCATTTTTAAATAAAGGCATAAATATAATCTCCCTGTGAAGTTATACAAATTTCTTAATATAACCCCCAGTTATATTATTATCTTTTATTTTAAAAAAACCCTAAAATGAAAAATCTGATATTGAATACAAAAACGAATTTTTTAGGTTTTAAAAATTTTATATTTAAAATGAAATATTAAAATGCTTTTGCAAAAAAAAGTTAAGCAAGATTTACTTACTTAACAAATATTTTTAAAGTTCTCCGTAATGTTTTTCTAATTCATTTAAGACTTCAGAAATTCGCTCAAGGGCTTTTTTTGCAATTGCTTGCATTGTCATACCTGAATTATCCAATTCTCCATTTTTAATAGGTCTTAAAATTAGCAAAATTTCGTTTAGTCCATTAAGCTGATGATTTGGAAAAATAGCAGCGGCTCCCAAATATAAAGCTTCCTCTATCTTAGCATAGGCGTCAATACTATAGGTTTTAATTGTTTTTCAATCTGATGAAGGAGTATTTATCGCACTCATCAATAAGTTTTGAGCTTGATATATTTGTTCGACTGCTTGTTCTCCTTCAACAGCAATAGGGTTTTCAGTATAAGCATTTGGTATATATAAAAGAGGTTCTACTCCAGGTTCCCCTTCAAGCAATTGATAACCATGTTCAAGATAAATTGCAGTTTGAGCGTCAAATACTTTACGTTCAATAACTTCAATTGATTTAATTCCTTCAACTTTAATTTCGCTTAGCAGCTGGTTAATTGACTCAGTATTTTTACGTCTGTTGATTTTTTTATAACTTGGATGAGTTGTGATTGATACCAAAGTTACAAACTTATTTTCAAAAGTGGGTCCAGTAGACTCATCTTTAGAGACAATTGCATTATAAATAATAAAGCTGCTATCGCCTTCCAACTTATAATTTGGCTCGACATTAATTGTCACTAAAACATCAGTATCAGATAATTGTTTAGCAGATAAACTTCTAATTCCCACAATAGTAATATTCTCCAGATACTTGTTAACTTCTTCAACTGATTGTAGTTCTTTGATTTCACCAATTTCAGTTTGATTTTTAATTGACTCAACTTTAATTTCATTACCTTCAATAATTTCTGATGGGTCCTTGGCCAGATCTTCGGCCAAATCATTATTTAAAAATCCACAAGAAACGATTGTTGAACTTGCTGTTGTTGTCATGGTAACAGCTCCCAATATTGTTAATAATTTTTTCATATTTCTCCTTTTGTTATTTTTTAAACTAACAACAATTAAATACTGCTCATAGTATTTATTTTTTTTGCCCTCAATACAATACAAATAACTTCTAAGTCAATAGTTAATATCTTGTATTGAGGACAAGCATCTATTTAACAAAGAATAAAAGTATTTAGCGCTTTAACTAAATTTTGTTCAGATTATAGCTTCAGTTCCAGTCATATCAACTGGTTCTAACTATTTAAAGTTTCTACAAACAACAAGTAACATTGTTGGGACTATTGCTAATCCAATTTATACATTTTTTAAGAAATTTGGTTTCATTGAAGCAACTCAATTAGGGTTTGTATCCTGATCGAAATTATCATAAGATTCAACACTTTTTACATTTCAACTCGAAATATCTTGAATAAATTTTTTGGCATCTGTGAACATGTAACGCATATTAGTAACATTTGAAACATTCCAACTAGCAATATCTTGATTAAAAGATTCAGCGTATCAGAACATTGCATTCATATTAGTTACATTCGAAACATCTCAAGCTGAAAGATCTTGATTAAAATTTTCTGCTTCAAAAAACATAAATTTCATGTCAGTTATGTTTGAAACATCTCAACTAGAAATGTCGCTGTTAAAATTACTGGCGTATCCAAAAATTTCGTTCATACTTGTTACATTAGATGTATTTCAAGATGAAAGCTTTTGATCAAAACTGCTGGCACCGTTAAACATTTCGTCCATACTAGTTACCTTAGAAACATCCCAACTGTCAAGAGGTTGGTTAAATTTTTTGGCATTACTAAACATAGCATTCATATTAGCTACGTTTGAAACATCTCAACTAGAAAGATCTTGATTAAAAACTCGAGCCTGGTAAAACATAGAACGCATATTAGTTATATTTGAGACATCTCAACCTGAAATATCTTGATCAAAATCACCACAAGCTATAAACATGCCTTCTAAACTTGTAACTTCTTCTGGTAACTCCATAGGCATTTCTTTTACTCTTGTTGGCATTCTTGGCACTTGAATTTCACCTGCCTTATTTTTAAAAAAACCTATTTGCTTAATTGTCGTGGTATTAAGAGTTGCCAAATTTTGATCTTGAGTAGCGATTTCCTTACCACTAGCATCAACATAAACTGTTGCATTTCTGGGGAAGTTTTGTTTGATAGCTTTCTCGATAACAAAAGAGTTTGCTCCAGTTAAATAATGCGTATTCTCGTTAATTAAAATTCTAACACTGACATCAACATAATTATTAAGAGACAATCGACCAATTAGAGAGAGCACTCCTGGAATTTTAACTTCTGCGAGTTTTTCATTAACAGCAGCTAAATTATTTAGTTGATAGATATCTTTAGTTTTAACAATATCTTCAATATCTGTAGTTTTAATTTCAGTTTTAACAATAGTTCCCTTTGCATAGAATTTTAAGATCAACGAAGCAGGGGTTTTATAACCTTCTTCAACACTAAAATTTATTTCAATATTTTCAAAATTAAATATTGAAACTTGTATGCTTTCAACCCCAATCGGTAATTCTGTAATATTTTTAATAGGCTCAATTGTTTCTTCAATCGTTTCGTATTTACCAATTGTTTCAATTTCGGCTTTAATTTTAAAGTCTAAAATATCAATATCCAAACCGTTATTTTGATTTCCACAAGCAATAACTGAAGTTGTTGTCGTTGTTGTTAAGCCAATTGCTCCTAGTAACATTAATAATTTTTTCATAGAAATTTTTCTCCTTGCTTATTGATTTTTAGGCAAAAAATTGAACAATTTTTTTAGATTGAGATACTGTGTAAATTTTATTGTGAGCTTTATAAATTTTATTAAACTCAAGATAAGCGTCAAAACTAACGAACTTTGTAAGACTTTCAGCTGTCGGATTGCCAAGATCATCGGATACTCAAACAGTATTTTTTGTACCTTCATTTGTAGTAAAGTAAACTTTATCATTATGTTCAATAATTGATTGAATTGGACCAATATTTAAACTAAATTTACTAATTCAAACTTGTTGTCTAAGAGATTCTACTTTTACAACATCACCATTTTTTAAACCGACATATAAAAATTCTGATCCAACAGTTAGTGAAGTAATACCATTGTCTTTGCTGATTGCAACTCCCAAGTCAATACTTTGGAAGTATTGACTATTACCAGCTTTAGCAATTCTTCCAAAATATCCATCATCAGATGCTAAGTAAAGATCATTTTTAAACACAATTTGTTTTACTCATTTTGGATTTCCATTAGGATAATTTCCCAATTCTAATTGCTCAAGCTTGAAGTTTTGTCCCTCGCGACCAAAAGTTTCAATATTACCATCTCGACGTATAAAATATACACCGCCCATATAAGAAAGAGGCACGATTATTTGATCAATCGCATTTGTATAGTTTCTATAAGCAGCTAATCGATAATCTCCCGAAGTTTGATTATTGGTATAAAAAATTGTGCTTTCAACATTATCTTTTGTAAGTTTTCCAGGACTTCTTGTAGTAATAATAATGTCATTTTCAAAAACCTGCATGTCGCTTATAGTTGGGACACCATTCTCAAACATATTTTGTGAGAGTAGTTTAGGGTCACTAGTAACTCCATTTAATGCATTGTCATAATCAAAACGATAAATGTTTCCTGTTTGAGCAATGAACGTCACAATACCTCCATCACCATTTGTAGCAAGCTTGACAACTACTTCTCAAGGATTGCTTACTTTTTCCAAATCGGCATAAACAGCGCCATGAACGTTATTTGTTGGACCAATAGCAATATAGGCTAAAAATTTTCTAAAGTCATTTACATTTTCATTAACCTTACGAATTTGTGATCCTCATATTCAAAAACCACCGTCATTTTGATACATGTCTCTAATTTCATAAAGTTCATATAAATCATTTTCAACTTTAAGATTTACTTCTGTAATTTCTTCATTTTTGTCAATTACATAAAGATGTTCTCTTTTGTTATAGTCAGCATCAGAGTTATATCGTCTTTTAGTGAAAAAAAGATTACTGCGTTGTTCAAAACTATCAACAACATCACCAGGAAGATTTTCAATTGGAGAAAATCCAGTAGGGGGTTTTTTACTTTCGGGATCAACTTCTCCTGCTTGAACTAAATCTCAATCTCCAGTATAAACTTTGGTGAAGTCATATTCATTTAGATATAACAGTCCATGTGTTGTTTGAGCTTTATTAGCAGGTTGACCTCCAATAACTCCTTCAGGAAAACTATTTACATCAATATAAACTGGATATGTTAAACCACGATCGTCATTAATTGATCACATTCCAATATAGTTAATTCCTGTTTCCTGAGCTCAGTTATAAACATCCTTAGCATCTTCAAGAGTAAATATACCTTTTTCAGTGTCATTAACTCCACTCATTGGAGTTGCTCCCATCATTGCATAAACATCAGCATCAGATATATTAGCATTGTAATGTTGGTTAATTGATTTTTGAATTTGGCGCATTGTGCTTTCCATAGCGGTAATTGCTAAATCAGCATTAGTTAAACCAGCTGCTGTTGCTTCTTCATAAATCTCATTACCATAGTCCATTAACATTGGATTAATTTTAGGAAGTTGACTAATGCCAACTCCAGCCTTTTGATATTCACTAATAAAAGTATCAACAACTTGATAACCTTTGTTAGGACCTTCAACTAACCCATCAGGTAAGACTGCTACAGTTAATGAAAAGTCTCATTCTTTATCTACCTTTACCATATTTGCTAAAGTACGTGCCAACAAACGATTATCAGGAAGATATTTGTCTTGTTGAGCATGTCCCTCAATATCAAAGTCGATAGCTTTAGTCATTCGTTCATTAACTAAGTCAGCTACTTCTTTTTGAAATTTTATTAAAGCATCAGCTAATAGCTGTTCAGCTTTTTGAGTATCTCCATTAGCTAATCTATTAGCAACAACTCATGGTAAATAAGTATCTGCTTCCATACAGGCATTATATCCCCCATAAGAAATTTTGGTATTTCTAAAAATACCTCTAGAAGATAATGGTTTTAAAATATCAGGAATTAGCTTTTTGTTCAAATATCATCAATAAGCCTCTCATTCAGCCGTTGAGCTTTTGTCGATTCCAGCAAAAGAAATATCTAACTTATCTTTCTGATTAGCATCTTGAGCTGCAAATGATAAAGTCATATGCCTTAACTCGGGATTTTGACGAAGAACTTCTTCAACTCGATCTCCTTGATATAAGGCAGCATCAATATAAGGTGAAAAGTAAGTTGATTCGTTAGCCTTTGCCTTTGTTATCTGGTTACTTTTTAAACGATTAGGATTGGCTTCATCTCAAGTCTCAAAATAACTTTTGCCTTTTCCTGGTGGATTTGAAAGCTTAACTTTTTCAGGGTAAACACTAACTTTGAAAGTAACTGGTTTAGCTTTATCATATTTGATAGTGACTGTATCTTGACCATATCCATTAGAAGGTTCTCAAGTTAATCTAACCATGTCTCCAATTACTTTAGCTGAAGTCACAGCATTTTTTTGAGGATAAACATTAGTACCATATGATGGTGGTTCTGTAGTAACTTCTATTTTGCCAAAATAGTCAGCAGGTTTAATAATATTAACTCCCACATTAACACTTCCAGCTCCTGAATCATCAATAATAATTTTTTGATCTTTAATTGGTTGAATGACTGGAACGTTAACAACTGAAGAAGTAACATTAAATTCAATTGCTTTTGCTTGAGAAGAATTTACCTTGATTGTGGCATTTCCACTTTTTAAACTTTTAAGTACTAAATGATTTTTCTTAGTCTCGCTAAGACTTGCACTAACAATATTTTGATCACTTGATGTAACTGAAATATCATGTTGATAAGGTTCATTATCAGCTGAAACAATCGCGATTGTACTTTCTTGAGATACCCCTAGTTTTTGATTAGCAATTAAAGCAAATTGTTGACTAGCCATAGGATCTTTTAGTTTAATGGCATCAATTATTTCAAAAGTATTGGGTCCGTCTAATTCATAATATTTTCTTAAGGTAATTGTTATCGTTACATCAGTTTTTGAATTAGGATTAAAAGTCGCTATAAGACTTCTAACTCCTTCAATACTATCTTTGATTTCTGCCAAAGTTTTATTAAGGTGAGGTAAATCTCTTAAACCCTTAAGCGCCACAATATCAGGATGATTTTGAATATCAGTGGCTTTAATAATGACAGTTTCTGGTGGTAATGTTGGTTCTTTTTCTGCAATTGCTCCATAAATAATAAACGTATCTTCACCAATTAGCTCATAGTTTTTTTCTAAAACAATAGTTACTAAAACGTCAGTACTGTTAATCAATGATGAGGTTAAACTTTTAACCCCATCAATTTGCACTTTTTTTAATTCTTTTTTAACTTCAGTAAACGAAGCTAATTCGCTAATACTTGTTATTTGAGTATTTGATTGAATTTCTTCTAAAGTAATTGTTATTTTTTCGTTATTTTCTTCGGCAGTTTTACTGCAAGCGATTAGAGCAAAACTAGTTGCCACTGACATTGATGTTGCTCCTAAAAGTGCTAATAATTTTTTCATAATTAAGTCCTCTTCTTACCTTCTGTGATTTAGTGACAATTATTTTAAAGCAACTCAGTCTCCAGTGTAAGCTTTAGTAAAGTCATACTCGTTTAAGTATAAAAGACCATGAGTTGTTTGAGATTTGTTTCCAGCTTGACCTCCAAGAACTCCTTCAGGATAACTGTCTGGGTCAATATAAACTGCAGAACTAAGTCCACGATCATCATTAATTGATCACATTGAAATATAAGAAATTCCCACTTTATGTCCTCAATTATAAATTTCTTTAGCATCTTCTAAGGTAAAGACTCCAACTTCAGTATCGTTAACTCCGCTCATTGGAGTTACTCCCATCATTTGGTAAGCATCTTTATCTGATAACTCTACTCCATAATGTTTCTTAATTGAATTAACCATTTGCACTTTTGTTGATTCCATTGCTGCAATTGCTAAATCAGCATTAGTTAAACCATCATCAATTGCTTCTTGATAAATATGATTTCCATAATCCATTACCATTGGGTTAATTGTTGGTAAGTTTTTAATATCAACACCAGCTTTTTTGTATTCTTCAATAAAAGCATCTACTACTTGATAACCTTTGTCAGGTCCTTCAACTAGTCCTTCAGGTAAAACAGCTACAGTTAATGAAAAGTCTCATTCTTTATCTTTTTTAACCATTCCTGCTAGTGTTCTCGCTAATAAACGAGTATCTTCGTTATACTCATCACCTTGAGCATGTCCTTCAATATCAAAGTCAATGGCTTTAGTCATTGGTTGTTTAACTAAATCGGCAATTTCTTTTTGGAACCCTATTAAGGCTGTTTCTAACATGTTTTGAGCTGCCTGAGCATTATTTTTTGCTAACTTATTAGCAATAACTCATGGTAAATAAGTTTCTGCTTCCATACAGGCATTGTAACCTCCATATGAAACTTTGGTATTTTTGAAAAATCCAGCATCAACTAATGGTTGTAAAATATCGGGAACTAATTTTCTATTTAGATATCATCAATATGCTTCTCATTCAGCATTGGTACTTTTGTCAATTCCAGCAAATGAAATATCTAGTTTGTCTTTTTGATTAGCATCTTGAGCTGCAAAAGCTAAAGTTAAATGATCAAAGTTTTTATTTTGTTGAATTATTTCTTTAACTTGATCTCCTTGATATAAGGCAGCATCAATATAAGGTGAAAAATAAGTATTAGGATTTTTGGCTACTTGCGGAATAACATCATTTTTCTCACGATTAGGATTAGCTTCTTTTCAATCTCAATAAGCACTTTTTCCTTTGCCAGGAGGATTTGCAATTGGTTGATTACGGTTAAGTACACTTGCTTTAAAAGTAACTGGTTTTGCTTGCCCAAAGCTAACTGTTACTTTATCTTGACCTAAACCACTAGCTTGATTTCAATGGAGAGTTACTTGGTCTCCACTGATCTCAGCAGTAGTTACGGCATCTTTTTGAGGATATACATTTTCCCCATATTTTGGGGGTTCAGATTTAATTTCCAAAGTACTTTTATCATTAGCTGGTTTAGTAATGTTTAAAGTAAATGTCACTGATTGATTTCCCTTATCATCGGCAAAGATTTTTTGATCTTTGATTGGTTGAATAATTGGAATCGCTACTTTTAAAACCTCAACATTAAACTCAATTTTGTTTTGTTCTGATGTTGCTACAGTAATTGTTGCTTTTCCAACAGCTAGTCCCACTAAAGAGATCTCAGCATTATTTGCCGAACTAGTTTTAACACTTACAATCTCACTTGCACTTGATGATACTGTTAAATCGCCTAAAAGAGGATTTCCGCTAGTTGTTTGAATTAAAATTGTTTGTTGTTGATCTACACCAATTGTTAGATCAGAAATGGCTGCCAAAATATCACTGTTATCACTTGTTTGGGATTTACAGGCGATAACTGTTGTTGCTGCCCCCGTAGTAATTCCAATTGCTGCTAAAATTGATAATAATTTTCTCATAATCATTCTCTCCTTTTCAACGCGTATTTAAGTGTCTTAAATAGTGAAAAAAATTTCTTAATATATTCAGTTTTTGATCTTTATGGCACTAACGCTCAACTATTAATCTAACAAAAAAAAAAAAAAACAAGAGTTTGTCCCATTTCGGGACAAAATCTCCTGTTTTAATGTTTTTTAACAATTTTAAAGCATTTTTGTAATTTATATTTTACCAAATATAAACTTATAATGTGTATTTATCTTTGACATTTTTATAAAAACTTATTGCTGATCACCTATAATGAATAGCATAATTTAAATGTAGCTGATTGAAAAATTCAAGTCAAGGAAATATCGACTAGTTCATAAATATTAAAGTACCACTTTTTTTATAAGAAAATATATCAACATTAAATGTCATTAAGTTTAAATAATATTACTTTTTATTTTATAATTCTGCTTTTATTACCACTTGTTTTTTTATAAGTTGGCAATACTTTACTCGTTGAAGATGATACTTTATTATTTGATGTAATAATCTTATTGTTATTACTTTTTTGAATATTATCGAAAGTCAAAGGTGTTTCTGAAGACTTAACTGAAATTTCAGGTGAAATGAAATCATTATTAAAATTAGACACAGAGAAATTCTTTGCACGGTCTCTTTCCAACGCTGAACTCACCATCTTTTTTAATTCAATCATTTTTCTGGGACCTCTATTAGTTACTGAAGGTCTTATAGAATAAGCTCCTTTGCGATTATCTCTTATTGAGTTTTGAATTTCAGCTTTCAGCGATTCCAAAATTTCTTCATCATTTCAAATATGTTCTTCTCCTAATAACAAAATAACATTTTCCAATATTATTGCTTCTACTTTGGAATAGAAATATTCTTTTTCTTTGCTATCGCCAATTGCCGCAATAAAAATTATGAAAAGAATAAATATAATAACTCCTATAATCAATAATCAATATCATCCTTGCATATTTTACCTCTTTCTAATTTATGGTCTTTAAATATTCAGAAATTTCCATTTTTATAGAATCTATGAAACTTTCTTTTATTAATGAATTCTTATTTCACCACTGAGTAGACAAAATGCGTTTAAACCTTCAACCTCTATTTTCTAAAAAAATTTGACGTTCTACATCTCGTTGTCTTTGATATTCCGATGAGTGATATGATCACCCATCACACTCAATCGCTAATATGTACTTATTAAGTTCAGAATGATATATTGCTTGATCAATCTTAAATCCCGAACATTCTACTTGTGTTTTTAAAGATAATTCCGGAGGCAATATTTTAATTATTGCATCATATACTTCTTCTTCAAAGTGTGAATCAAATTCTATTTGATCAAAAGTATTTTTTATAACCTCTGTTTGATTTTTTAACAAAACTTGAACTTCATCGGAATACAATCCTGCTGGCTTCTGCAATTTCTCGCAGTACTCTAAAAATTGCTTAAAATGAACTGCTCCAACTGAGTTTGGACTTGGATTCATACGTTCAGAATTAATTGATTTTACAACATACATTTTTTCTTTTGCACGTGTTATTGCAACATTTAATCGTCGTTCTCCACCTTCAATATTAATTGGCCCGAAGTTATTTCGAAAATTTCCATTTTCGTCTTCAGCAAATCCAATTGAAAAAATAATTATATCTCTTTCATCACCTTGAACATTTTCTATATTTTTAATAAATAAACTTTCACCATGCTCTTTTAAATTATAAATATTATAAATATCTACGTTTTGACTTGCTAGTAATTCAACTTTATCTTCGATAAGCTTTTGTTGTTCAGAGTTAAAAGTAATTATTCCTATACTTTTTTGGCTATCCTTTTTAACAATTTTCTTTAGTAACTTGATTACCTCATCAGCCTCGACTAAATTTATTCGATTTATTCTTTGTCCATCAACGTTAATGACTTCAATAGGTTTTGATTCAAATGTTGGATCACTAATAACATTTAAATTTCCTTCATAATATTTGTGATTAGAGAACTGAATTAGCTCTTCAAATTTACTTCTATAATGAAAACTTAACATAAACTTACGGTATTTACCTTTTGCAAAATCAATTAAACTCGTTTGATTTGAAAAGTTTACAATGTCTTCTTCAAAATTGGAAACTTCATCATCAACATCGTTTTCAATATTAGTTCGAGATTGAAAAAAATTAGATGGCGATAACTGTTTATCATCTCCAGAAATTATATATTTTTCTGCTCGATACATTGCGGGTAAGCATTTTTCGGTAAAAATTTGAGATGCCTCATCAAATATACAATAATCGAATTCTCCTTTGTCAATCGGCAGCAACTTGTGATTTGCGATTGTTTCTGGTGATGCTAAAATAATTGGAAACATAGTTTCAATTATTGGATAATAATTTTTAAATCATGTAGTAAGACGAACATGATTTCTAACTGATTCAATGTTTCTTCCCATTCTATTAAATAGTGTTGCTACGCTTCTAACAGTATTAGTTTCAACATCATTATATTGACCATTTTTAACAATCTTAACAATATTATTAATATGTCGATTATAGATTCCATTTAAATCTGCTTCAGCTTTATTTTTAAACAATAGCTGCAATTTATAACTTCAATTAGAATTAATGAAAGTCAACTTTTCCTCATGCATTTTTTCAAAATGATTAATAAAAATTTCTTTAACTGTAAAACTACTTAAACTTAACTCGTTTTGAGTGAGAGTCTTAATTAAAGATAGTAACTTCATTACGTTCTCTATCTCATATTTATAAGCAAATGCAGCAATTTCTTGCTTAAGCTCTACAAATTCTTGTGTCTTAATATAATTTTTATATTTCTTTTTTTTGAAAAAAGAAATATTTGAACTTATATTATTGTAATTAATTTTATTAAATAAAAACTTTGACATACTTGCTTCTTGTTTTATAACAGATTTTCAAACATTACTATAAGAATAATCCAGGTCAAGAAGATTCTTCAAATTATTTAAATCAATTCAAAATTCATTTTTAACAATCATATCTAAATCTGATTTTATCTCAAAACTTAGTGTATTCTCTTTTCTTATACCATCAGTTCTTTTTACTTCATAAACATCTCTTAAGAAGCTCATATATCGATTGCCATCATTAGTGTTCATTAATACCTTATATTCTTTAATCTTATTAAAAATTTCAGTTATTTCATCATCATATTTATTAAAGTTAACATGTAATCGTTTATCGTCCTGTATCAATTTTTGAATTTTATAATATAAATTCGCAACTTTTTGATGCACATCTTTTGCTTTTTCATTGTTATGAAGCATAAGTGTAAATTCATTCAGTTTATTTAATTTATCGTATACTACTGTGGAAGCAACTTTTTTTTCTGTAATAAAAAGGCTTTTTTTCTCTTTATATATAATATTTGCAATTAAGTTAACAATTGTTTGTGACTTACCAGTTCCTGGAGGACCAAAAATAAAAGTAGACTCTTTCAGAGCATTTAAGACTGCATTTTTTTGAGAATAATCCAATACTGAAATAGTTTTAATATCTTTCTCTGTTGCTTCCTGAGCCTTTATTAAAGAATTGTATTCTTCCCCAGCAAGAGTCTCAAAAAAAGCAGTATCACTTTCAATTAGTTCATAAGCTGCCAAAATATTACTTGCAGCCAAATCAAATAATCCAATAGCCACAACTTTTACAGGATAAGCATATAAACCAACTTTTTTAAATTCTAAGAACTTTGCAACTTCATCAACTTTTGAAGATGAACTAATATCTTCGTAATCGTTATTAAAAATATCAGCTATGAAATTAGACTCATCAACTAGTTTAATTCCTGCAGCATTAAGTAATTTTGTAATTGTATCTCTTGTCAATTCTTCTGATTTAAAATCCTCAGAATTGTATTCATAAAAATCTCACTTAATTGAGTTCTTTTGAGCTAATAAATTCATTAGAGCATTATTAAAAATAACATCATTTTCAATTTTAAAAGTAAATTCTTTTAAGTTGTCCTTTTCGATTGTTACTTTTTGTAAAAATAATGGTGCTCTAAAATAATCTTTATCATTTTTTGAAATCATTCCCTCTATGAAATATTTGCCAATATAAAAACAATCTTGATTGCGCTCAGATATTAATAATTTATTTTTAGAGATGATTGTCTTCAGCTCTTTTGCGTAGCTATTTATTTTTATAAATTCTTTTGAATCTGGTTCAGCCTTTGTAATTCTGAAATCGATATTTATTAAATTTTCTCTTAAAGAATTCTTTAAACTTTTACCATTAAGAATCAATTCAAACTTTTGAAACTTAAATAGGTTAATTGTATTTGATCTCTTAATAAAGCTATTATAGTAAATGCTTCCTCTTCTATTGGTTGATAAGAGTCTTGTTTTAAATTCCTTGATTAATGCTTTGCTTTCCATACTTGTCCTTTTTTCTTTAAATATAAAATTATTATAGCAATAAAATTAATACAGCACTTTGAAAATAAAAATAAAGAGAAAATTATCTTTCCTCTTTATTCAATCATTGCTCAAGGTCTTCTTGTTCTTTAAGTTTTTGATTTAGTTCTTCATCTAAAAAAGGATTTTTATCTGAACCACTGGGTTTAACAAATTCATTAACTTCAAGATCACTTTGTTTATGATTTTTAGGTGGTGATTTTGCTAATAACTTTTCAGCATCACTTTGTTGATTAATAAGCTTTTTAACTTTCGCTTGTTTAACTTCTTGAGCTGCTAAATATTCTTTTTGATATAAAAAGATTTGCTCGTTAATTCTTGAAAGCGATTCGAAAATTGCTCCCAAAATCATTGATATAAAGATTAATGGATACATGACATAGAAACTAATCATTCCAGCTTGTTTAGAAGCTGTTAACTCAATGATTACTAAAGTTACTGCTAATAAGGCACTGATACTATAATTACCAAAAGATATTCATAATTTTTGTTTGTCTTTTTGTTGATAACTATATCCTGACTTATCTTTTAGATAATTACGTAACCCGATGTAAATTCCTAAAGCGATTACTCCTAAAACCACTAAAATAATGCTAATAGTTATCGCAGTTGACTGTTGAGCAAAGATTCCCTTTCAAAGCTGAACAAACACTGTTAATGGGGCAATTAATAAAAATATTGAGGCAACGGTTGCAAGATACTTTACAAAGGTATAAGTTTTAATATTCATGATTTTGATACACAATCCTTCCTTCAACAATTGTCATTGTGACCTTTAGTTGTTGATCTAAAACAACAATGTCTGCTAGTTTATTAGTTGCTAAGCTTCCAGTTACTTCAAAAATGCCTAATTGCTTAGCAATGTTAATTGAGGTCATTTTAATTAATTCTGTCATTGGCATTTGACAAGCTTGATAATAAGTTCGCACATTATGATCATAAGTTGCTCCAGCTCCAGCCAAAACTCCCGTTGCTTTTAAAGCAACTGTCATTTGGTGTTTAACAACTTCTAGTTCTCCAAGCTTGTATTCCCCATCAGGTAAACCTTTGGCGTTCATTGCATCGGTAATAATGCAAATGTGGTCTGCAGTTTTATGGTCGTAAATTAGTTTCAAAGTATCGGGATGAATATGAATTCCATCAGAGATAACTTCAACAAGAACATCAGGATGATTTAAAGCAGCAACGGCTAAACCAGGACGACGTTGATCAACTCCACTCATTGCATTAAATAAATGGGTAATATGACGAACTCCTAAATTATAATCTTTTGCAAATTCTCAGGCTTCCATATTAGTATGTCCAATTGAAGGGGTTATTTGATTTGCCAACAAAAACTTAGTATAACTGCCATCTTGAAGCTCTCCCGCATAAGTCACCATTCGAAGATTGTTATTTGATAAATCAATTAATGATTGAGTAATCGCAATATTTGGTGACATTAAAAGTGTTGGTTCATGAGCCCCTTTACGTTCTGGAGAAATAAATGGTCCCTCCATATGAGCGCCTAAACATTTAGCCCCTATCTGAGTTTGGTTAGCCATAAAGTTCCCAAATTCTTGATAGTATTTTTGATTATTTTCCAAACTGTTAGTAACTGATGCTTGTAAATACTTAGTGATTCCTTCTTGAGCAACGTTTATCGCAAAAGTTTCAAAACGATGTTCATCTCCAGTTTCAAAATCAACTCCATAACCCCCATGAACGTGACAATCAATAAACCCTGGTAAAACTCATTGACCCTTGACATCAATTCCAGGTTCATCGGTATTGCCCTGATGAATTACCGTAATTTTATTATTTTCAATTACAAGATAACCAGTTTCAATAACTTTATCTTCTAAAACTATTTTGGCATTTTTTATAATCATTTTTATTACCTTCTTATATTATCTTATTTAATAATTATAATCCTTAATTAACTTTTCGTAAGATTACTTGCTTCAAAGTTGTTTTTCTTTGAGGCGGTAAGCGTTTAGCAGCTTTTAAAAATAACTGTTTGCTTCCGACAATAAATAATTCGTCTTTAGCTCGAGTCACGGCAGTATAAAGAATTTTCTTATTTAAGAAAAATGATGTTCGTCCATCTTCAATTGTTAAAATAACTTTCTTATATTCGCTTCCTTGAGTTTTATGAACACTACAAGCATAAGATAACGAAACATCATTAAAGTTACTTGCTTCTAAAACTGCTTGATTGCTTGAAAAGTCAACTAAGGCATTTTCAAATTTATCGCCTTTAAAATTAATTGTTTCAATAATTCCAATGTCTCCATTAGCCAAATCTAATTGGGAATCATTTTTTAAAAACATAACCTTATCTTTTAAAGTATAGCGAAATCTTCCACGATCATAAACTTTTGATTGATCTAAGATATTTTCATTATATTCACCTTGGATAATATTATTTAAATGCTCAATTCCTAACTTCCCAGCATAAACCGGAGCAATGATTTGTAAGTTCAAAGCTGATTGCTCAAGTTCAGCTTTTTGCGAACTAAAAATCTCTTTAACAGCTTCTAAACCAGTATCAGCGTCATCTGTAAAATTACAGCTAACATTAGTTAAATTGTTAAAGTCTAATGATGATAAACTGCCATCTTGAATCGCATAGGCTAAATCAATAATTCCGTTACCACCCTTTTGACGGTGAATACTTTTTAAAGTCATTACTGGAAATTGATTAACATCAATAATATCTTCAAACATGTTTCCAAATCCAACTGACGCTAACTGATTAACATCTCCGACAAGAACAACTTTTTTAGCATTCCCAATTGATTGAATAAATTGGGAGAATAAACGGTTTTCAATCATTGAACACTCATCAACAATTAATAAATTGTGTTGCAAAGGATTGTTAATATTAATATCAAAGTCATCATTGGAATTAGCACACAATAAACGATGAAGGGTTGTTGCTGGTAATTCTCACGAACTTTCACGAATCCTTGAGGCTGCTCGTCCAGTGGGCGCTGCAATTGCAATCGTAGGTTCACTTAAAAGCATATTAAATAATTTAACCATTCCACGAATTACCGTAGTCTTTCCAGTTCCGGGACCTCCAGTTAAAATAAACAGTTTATGATTGGCAAACATTCGTAACGCTTGGCGTTGTTCTTCATCATATTTAAAACTGTCATCTTTTGAACTTCGAGCAATACTTTTTTCAACCTCATCAATTAAGATTTCCAAACGTTCATCAGATACCAACTTTTGAGGTTCATTAATTTCAAGCATTTTATTTGCAATAATTTGTTCATCATTATAGCTTTCATAAGTATAAATACGTTGTTCAGTTAACACTAGCAAATCGTGTTCTTTAGCATATAAAATTCCTTGAATGATTACATCAATATCATCGATCTGTAATGTTTTCGCAAGTTTATTAAATAAAGTTTGTTTGTTAGTATACGTATCACCTGTTTGCATTAAAATATCAGTTGTTAACTTTTGAGCTCAATAAGCTACTCGCTCAGGACCAAATTGGTCAGCTCCAAAGTAAACTGCAATTTTGTCAATATCTTCAAAGCTACGTAAACGACGACGCATTGCAAAGGCATAAAAATGATTACTAAAAATTGATTCAATTTCTTCATCAGTATCAGTATATTTTTTCATTTGATTTAAAATATCAATTTTTAAATCATTTTCAAAAAAGATTTCGGTTAGACGTTCACTATCTTGAATCGCAATCATTTGTTGACGAATAATATAGGCTAGTTTTGGATCTAAACCGGGAATTTGAAATAATTGATCATAGTCTTCTTTAATCTTACGAATAACATTAATCTTATAAAAGTCACAAATGATTTCAGCTGATCGCTTCCCAACTCCGGGAAATAATGCTGAAGATAAATATTTAATAGTTTGCTCTAATGAATTAGTTTCTCCAACTTTGTAAGATTCTACAGCAAAAGTTTTACCAAACTTAATGTGACTTTCAAATTTTCCTTTTATCTCATACAAAACTTTCGTATGCATTAACCCAATGTTTCCCTTAATCTTGATTTGTAGCTTACGGTTTTCTTCGCTACTAAAAATTGCGATTCCTCATCCATCAGCGTTTGAATATAATGATTTAAAGATATAACCTCTTAATGTTTTTATATCGTCCATATGTTACACCTGCTTTTCTTTAATTTTAACAAACAAACCCAAAATAAAAGAAACTTAAAAAAATTAAGTTTCTTTAACCTATCTTTTATTAGCTATTTAATATATTATAACTACTCATCAGTGTCTAAATATTTTTTTGCTTGTTTTAGAGTACTTTCATAAATTAACTTTGCTTCTTTATCAATATAATCATTAGCAAAGTTTCCAGTTCTCACAAACTTTCTAGTTCGAATTTCTCCAAAAATCATTGCAATAAATCCACTAATAATAAGGATAACTGAGATTACAATAGTAGAAATACCTTTTGCTCTTTTTGCCTCATTTACAATGTTTTTAAATTCACCATCAATATACTCAAAACTAGTTGAAGTAAATAATCACATCATACCTAGCATTAAAAGCATGAAGCCCAAGAACAGGCCAATAAAGAAAAAAATTAAGTAGAATTTCATTTTGCTAATATATACTCGATAGCAACCTAAATGAGCTGAATTAGATACTCCTCCAAATGAATTAACACCTACGCTTGAGTTATTAGAGCGATATCCCATACCAACTCCTCCAAAAAAAGTTTTTGCTGCTTGATACGGTTTTATTGATAACCCACATAATTTACAATATTGCATTTTATATTTTCCTTTTTAACTTAAATATAGTCTTTTTATTCATCAAATAAATCGTCAAAGTTCAATTGAACTTTGTCAAAGTCGTCTTGTTTAGGCTTTTTTGATTTTTCTTTTTTAGGTGCTGTGACATTTCCTAAAATTGATGAAATATCTCCTAGTAAATCTGATAAATCAGTTCCCCGAATTTCAGCAGCTTTTTCTTTACCTTGTTCTTTAACAGTTTTTGAAACAATTACTTTATCAGTTACTTTACCTTTATTAGCGTCTTGTTTGGCTCTAATTTCGGCTTTAGAAACATATTCTTGACCTTCATTTGAACCATTTGCTGATTCGGGTGGTAAATCACCATTTGTAACTTGATAAGCTTTTTCTAAATTGGCAGCGACTATTGCTTGAATTCCTGTATCAGCAGTTGTAGAACTTAAATCTAAGAATTTAGCTTTGGCGACACTAATTTGGTTGTACTCATCGTTTTGATCTAATACTTTAATTGTGTCGTTAGCGTTGACACTAAATCCATAAGTAATATATTCCACTCCACGTTTACGTTCAGGGAATAATCGTGCTCCACGTTTTGGGCGAACATAAATTGGAACTTCGTCTTGAGCAATTTTCTTCATACTATCTTTATCAGTAATAAACATAATTGCATCATCAGTTTCCAATGGTTTTCCAGCAACAATAATATCATCTTTTAGATTTGATGCTTTGACCCCTTTTGAGTTAGTTCCTTGAACAGGAATATCTTCAATATGATAACGAACTCCAAACCCATTACGAGTAATAATTGCACAAGTACGAGTTTTTGAAGTCACTAATGAAGCTGAAACAATTTGATCACCATCAGTTAACTTCATGCATTTGAATGCTCGAGTAAAGATTTTAGTTTCCAAATCAACAATTGGTGTACGTTTAATCATTCCCATTTTAGTTGTTAATAAAATTTGTTGAGTTGCTTGTTCAAAGTTTTTAATGACAAATGCTGAAACAATTTCTTCATTACCATCCATGGTAGCCACTGTATTAATATGAACTCCCATTTCTTTTCATTTACTCATTGGCAATTTATATAATGGAATTGAATAATAAGTTCCTTGATTTGAAATTAATAATAAGTGCTCTAAGTTTGAAACTTTAGTTGAAGTAATTCATAAATCATTTGGCTTACGCCCAAATGTCGCTAAATCGTTTTTTGCCACAATGGCATTATCAACAGCTTTTAAGTAACCGTCTTTTGAAACTCATAAAGTAAATTCTTTTTCGACTAAAGTATCTTTGAATTCAACTTCTAAACTTTCTACTAAATCTGTCATTTCACTACGACGTGGAGTTGGGAAGTTTTTCTTAACCTCTTTTAGTCGAGCAATAATTTCGGCATCTAACACTGCTTCACTATTTAAAATTTGATCTAAGTGTTGAATTAAACCTTCTAAAGTAGTTTTTTCTTCGTGCAATTTAACAATATCAGTTGAAGTTAAACGGTGTAAACGCATATCAACAATTGCTGTTGCTTGAGCTTGCGAAAACTCAAATTGACTAACTAAGTTAGCAATCGCATCACTACGATTAGTTGATGCACGAATTGCGACAATAATTTGATCTAGAATTGACATTGCTTTAATTAATCCTAAAACTAATTCTAAACGAGTACGAGCTTTATTAACGTCAAATTGTGTACGACGAGTAAAGACCTCTTTATAGTGAACAATATAAGCTTTAATAATGTCAATGATTCCCAATTGTTGAGGTTGTTTATCAACAATTACCACATTATTGTAGTTAAATGAAACTGACAATGGGGTGTTTTTAAATAAGAACTTACGAACAGTTTCAACATTAGCTTTATCACTTAAGTCAATAGCAATACGCAATCCTGTACGGTCAGTTTCATCACGAATTTCCTGAATTCCTAATCCAGGATTATTATCAATAACTTCTCCAATTTTACGAACTAAATCTTGTTTGACAACTTCATAAGGAATTTCATCAATAATAATATTACCGTTTTCTTCATGTCATTTTGAGTTAATAATAACTTTCCCTTTACCAGTTGCAAAAGCATCACGAACTCCTTCGCGACCTTGAACAACTCCTCCTGTGGGGAAATCAGGACCCTTAACAATTTCTAAAATTGAGTCTAAACGGGTATTAGGAGTTTTAATTAAACGAATTGTTGCATCAATGATTTCTCCTAAGTTATGCGGTGGCATATTAGTAGCATATCCTGCAGCAATTCCTGTTGCTCCATTAGTTAAGATATTTGGGAAATAACTTGGCAAGACTGTAGGTTCTTTTTCCGAATCATCA
This sequence comes from Mesoplasma seiffertii ATCC 49495, assembly GCF_000518725.1. Classification (GTDB taxonomy): domain Bacteria; phylum Bacillota_I; class Bacilli_A; order Mycoplasmatales; family Mycoplasmataceae; genus Tullyiplasma; species Tullyiplasma seiffertii. Next base: position 229,113 of record NZ_KI912485.1, read on the forward strand.
AAGTTGGGAGCAAACATTACCGTATTTTTTTCTAAATCTTCTAACATTAAGTTAGATATTTTTGCTAAACGAGTTTCTGTATAACGCATTGCAGCGGCACTATCACCATCAATTGATCCATTATTTCCTTGCATATCAATCAACGGAATTCCTAGTTTTCAAGTTTGGCTCATTCGCACCATTGCGTCATAAATTGAAGTATCTCCGTGAGGGTGATACTTCCCGATTACTTCTCCAACAATACGAGCAGATTTTTTATAGGCTTTTTCAGAAGTTAAATTTAAATCTCCCATTGCATATAAAATTCGGCGTTGCACTGGTTTTAATCCATCACGAACATCAGGAAGCGCACGTTCTTGAATAATATATTTTGCGTATCGTCCAAACCGATCACCCATTAAGTCTTCTAATGGATAAACGACAATTCCTTTTTCATTTTCAACATTACTGTTGTCAATTGTTTTTTTAGCCATTTACGTGTCCTCCTATTCTTCTATATTTGTAGTTACTACTGGTTCAATAATAATATCAGCAACTTTATCTTCTAATGTAAATTTAACATTTTCTTGAATTCATTCTTTACGTTTTTCAGCATCTTCACCCATTAAAGTTCTAAAGGCTTTTTCAGCTGCCAAGGCATCTTCAATTGTTACAAGGATTAACTTACGTTTCTCTGGATCCATAGTTGTTTCTCATAGTTGATCAGCATTCATCTCTCCCAACCCTTTATAACGTTGAATTTCAAATTTCTTTTTAGAACTACGTGAGTATTCTGCTAATTCATCTTCATCTCATAAATAGATAAATGAACGGTCAGAAAACGTCAATTTATATAATGGTGGTAATGCAATAAAAATATGTTTATTAACAATTAAGTCTTTCATATATCTAAAGAAGAATGTTAATAGCAATGTTTGAATATGTGCCCCATCAGTATCAGCATCGGTCATGATAATAACTTTTCCGTAATTGATATCAGCAATTTCAAAGTCAGATCCAATTCCAGCTCCAATCGCGGTAATGATTGTATTAATTTCTTCATTTTTCATTAAATCAGCAATCTTTGCTTTCTCCGAGTTAATTACTTTTCCACGTAACGGTAGAATTGCTTGGAAAGTACGATCACGTCCTGATTTAGCACTTCCTCCAGCTGAATCCCCTTCGACAAGGTATAACTCATTAATTGCCTTTTTACGTCCTTGAGCAGGAGTTAATTTTCCTAACATTGAACGCCCTTGTTTTTTACCCTTAGTATCACGAATTGCTTGACGAGCTTTACGGGCTTCTTCACGAGCACGACGAGCCAATAATGCTTTTTCAACAATCTTAGTTGCTGGTACTTTATTTTCAGTTAATCAAAAGTTAAAGAAATTATAAGTAATTTGTTCGACTGCTGCTTTGGCATCAGGTGTTCCTAACTTACCTTTTGTTTGTCCTTCATATTCAATTAGATCTTCAGGAATTTTAACAGTTACAATGGCAATTAACCCTTCGCGTAAATCGTTTGAATCCAAACGCGCTTCTTTTTCTTTAAGAATCTTAGTGTTTTTAGCATAGTCATTAATTGCACGAGCTAGTCCGGCTTTAAAACCAGTAATATGAGTTCCCCCATCTCCGGTTTTAACGTTGTTAGCAAATCCCAAAACTGTTTCATTATAATCTTCAGTATATTGTAAACAAATTTCGGCTTCAATTCGACGAACATCACCTTTAACAGTTACTGGATCAGTAATCTTTTTAAAGTCTTCTCCTAGTTCACGAACAAATTCTTGTAATCCATTTTCATAATTGTATTCAACATACTTGTCAGTAGTTTCATCTTTTAAAGTAATCTGTAAGCCTGAATTTAATAATGCTGATTCTTTCAAACGTTCAGCAATTGTTGAGAAGCTAAATTTAGTAGTTGTAAAAATTGCATCATCGGGTAAAAAGTTAACTGTAGTTCCAGTTTTATAAGTATTTCCTGTATGAGTTAAAGGTTGTGATAACTTCCCTCCGTTTTTAAATTCAATTTCGTTGATTTGTTTATCACGATGAATCGTAACTTTAAATTTTTTAGATAAAGCATTAACAACTGATGAACCTACTCCGTGTAGTCCTCCTGATGTTTTATAACCGCTTCCTCCAAATTTACCTCCAGCATGAAGCACAGAAAAAATTACTTCTGGAGTTGGTTTTCCAGTAGCATGCATTCCAATAGGAACTCCACGACCATTATCTGATACTGTCACTGATCCATTTTTTTCTAAAACGACATTAATTTCAGTCGCATAACCTGCTAAAGCCTCATCAATTGAATTATCAACAATTTCTCAAACTAAATGATGTAACCCACGTCCATCAGTTGACCCAATATACATTCCCGGACGTTTACGAACTGCTTCTAAACCTTCAAGAACCTGAATGGCACTTTCATCATAGACATTTTTAGTATTTGCCATAGTATTCTCCTTTTCATAACAAAATATCAAAGTTTAAAACTTTGTCTATTTATAAATTATAAATGTAAAAAAGAAAATTGTGAAAAAGTTTTCCACTTTTCCACAATTATATTTTAAATTTAAATTTTGCATCTATAGCATTTAGGGGCATTGATAAACCATTTGAAAGATCATTTACATCATAATTTATAATTTCACCTATTTTAAATTTTGTAGAATATACTTCTGGATATAAATTTTCCAAAAATTCATACTTTTGTTTGTCACTACTTCCCAATAAGTTATACAGTTCAAATACACTTTTTCCTTCATTAGATTCAATAACTTCTACAAAAATAAAATCTACATCTTTGCTATTTGTTAACTGTTGATATGACAAATAAACTTCCCTTTTTACTTTAGAAAATGATTTGACCTCAACAAATTTGTTTTCTTTTGCGTCAAACAAGTCAAAAATTGAATTTTCAAAGTCTTGACTTTTTAATCCCTTTTCTAAAATAATTTTAATTTCTGCATAAACTGATCTTAGATTTTGAAGAGTTATAATTCGCTTTTTACTTTTTATTAGCTTTGAGATCTCTGACAATGCTTCATTAAGTTTTCACTTTTTACTAGCTGTGACAAGAAATATTTTTTCAAGAAGTTCTAGTTCTATATCAGAATTAAACGAAACGGCTTCATATTTAGCGTCTAAAAAATCAACATCACCATAGTAGTTCATAGATTCACTTGCTAACAAATCAAATTCATTTATATTGTCGTTAATTCTCATTATATAATACTTTTCTTGATCTGATATTTCATTTTCTACTAACAAATAGTTGTCTACTTTTTTGATTTCTTTCAAATCATATATTTTATTCATTTTTACCTCTGCTCTTATCCTTGTACGTAAATATTATATTTTCATATTTTATTTTTTTAATTTCATGTCTTATTTTTTGAACATTGTCACAATTTTTATCAATAAGAAGCTCCATTTTTTCAATTAGATCATCACATTCCAAATAGGAATCATACACTTTCTGAGAAACATATATTTTCATAAACTTTGCTATATTATTTCTGTACCCAAATCATCTTGCTCTTTGCAGAAGAGTATCAGCCGCATTTTTTTCAATTGGCTCATTCAACATCACACATGTTAACAAATTATCAAAAGTGTATCCTCTAGAAACTAAATAACCCCCTGAAATTATTGAATGAGTTTCGTTTTTTCACACGCTTTCGCTTCCATTTAAAACATAATTATTATCCTTAAGCTCCAAAATAATCTTGCGAACTTTGTCATATTCATATTTTTTACTAAAAATACTTTCTAAGTCAAAATTTAAAAAAACATCGAGTATTTGGTTTATATTGTCTCGAGCTTTTGAATGATAATCTGTAATTAAGTCATTATTAATCAGTAATTGACTTTTTGTTAATTTAGAATCATATATTCTTTCAACATGTGATTTTAAGATCTCCATTCAGATTTTGCTGCTTTTTTCCAAACGTCTTTGCTCTCTTGTTATTTCAACTACTTCGTACAAATTATTTAAAATAAAAAAATGTGATCCAGTGTAATTCGCATTATGGCGGAGTAAGTGTACATAATCTATGTCACTTGAGTCGTTTGATAGCAAATCAGCAAATGGTGTTGCAGTAACTCCTATATAGACACCTTTATATAATCTTTCGTACATTTGCTTAAGAAGCTTATAAAGCATAGAACCTTCACCATATTTTTGAATATTTTGCCCAGCATAATCTGATTCATCATCAAAAATGGCTACTTTTTTTGGTAAAGAATTGTAAATCATTTCATTTACTTTAGTAATTGACTCTTTTGCTTTGAGAGATGAAATAATTATCTTATTATCAGGTATTTTCGTGTAGCTTGTATTTTCAATATCAATTATTTGGTATTTTTCTGAAAGCTTATGTTTATAAAATCTGTCTCTAGTCTGGTCCAAAAGATTATTTGTTGTTCCTCCTAAAATAACTATCGCATCAAAGTCTTTTTCCAATAGGCATTCACACAATTGCATAATAAAATTTGTTTTTCCAGACTGTACTTGTCCAACAACAAGTATTTTTTGCTTTTGCTTCAAATCAATTATTTTTTCAATATCTTTAAGAATATTATCCCGAATATTAAAAACTGCTTTTGCCATTATTGAATAGTAAACCTAACTATGGAATTTAGAATAGAAAGAAAATCGGAACCTTCTTCTGAATTAATTAAGTCTTTCAAAATTTCAGTCTTAATATCTATTACAGCTAAACCAATTACTGATACCAAAGGATAAAGTACCGACTTTGTATCTATCATATTTGCTAAAGTCAAAGGCTTTCATATAGGATGATCTATATTGAAAAAAATTTCAATCTCATTCTTATTTCCTTCTACATGAGAAGCATTAATAAAATAATTATTCGCATTTTGATCATTTGTAGATATTTCATAAATTTTAAAGTTTAACGCACTTCCATCATTATAAGAAACAAAAGCTCCTGACTTATTAATTTTTCAATGAAAATTTGTTTTGGCATTAAGCGTATTTTCAATTTTATTTCCGGCTATATTTGTGTTACCAGAATTAACTTTGGGTTTCTTGCCTATTACCTCAAAAACTATATCTGCCAAAATTAATAAATCAGCACCTATTTTTTTAATTAATTCATAAAATCTTTCTTTTTCTTTTCCAAAAACAAATTCTCTTTTGTTATTGTCAGGTTTAAATATTTCACCGAGCTCAACATATCCATATACCCTTTTAATGTTAGTACGAATATATTCTCCAAGTGGTAATGGATTTAAAGGAGCCAAATTTATTGCTCTTCCACCTTGATATGTTGTAAGCCCATAATTATTAAAAAATTGTTTATTTTGGTCTCTCCCAATACTTCCTTGACTTTGTATACCAAAAGTAAACATCATATCATGCTCTTTATTTCACTTAACTTGAAAGCCAAATTCTAAAGGCAAATTATTTTGAACATTATAGATAACTTTTTCTTTTAAATCTTTTAATATTTTTGTTGATGTAAGCTTATCATTTGCTAATTCAATGATTTTTTCCTTATACTCTTTTTCAATTTTTTGAGCCTTTACTTTTTTGGGTGATAAGATATGTTCCTTTTTTTCATTATTTTGAATATATATCAGCTTAATTGATATGTTATTGTCCAAAATATGTTTATAGTATTTTGTAGATAATATAGGTAAAATATCTCTCTCAAACTCTCTTTTTGAAATAAGCTTGTCTTCGTATATTTTTTCAATAGAAATTTTTGTACCTGTAGACTTTTTTTTGCATGGGAATACTTCTCATTCCACTGGATCGTTATAATTGTCAATTTTAGATATTACTATACTAGTTTTATAACCTAAATCTTTTTCTTGCTTTGATTCAATGTATAAATCCATCCCAAATCAAAATGCACAGTTTTTAAGACCTACGCCATACATGTTTAAACTATTACCACTAGTTTCATTATTCATTTTTATAGCAGAACCCAACAAGTTTTCATTCATTCCAAAGGCATTGTCTTCAGCGGTTATTTTCTTCAGATCATTGTTTATGCAAATTTCTATTTGCAATTCATTGTCCATTTTATTTTCAAATCAAGACCCTATTGAATTATCTATTAATTCAGATAACATAAAATAACTTTTAGAGTTATCATTTTTTTTAGCAAGTAAACTATTATATGGGGTTTTCATAAATTGTTTATTCATTATTTTATTGCTCCTTTTTAATTACGTACAACATCTCAACAAACCTATTTTTATTATTTGCATTTGGATTTATACTTCTGTTTGTTTGAATTTGTATTGCTGTAATAAAACTGCTATCAAATGTTTTGTAAAGCGCCATAGCAAATTCTTTAGAACGCGAATTGGAAATTATAATTGTTGCGCCTTTTGCAAAAGCATTTTTACATAAGGTAAGCATGTGATAATGTTGTTCTTTTCCAAAAGCAGGATCTGTATATCCCACAAATTTTGAGGTTTCATCAGGAAAGTAAGGGGGGTCCAAATATACCAAGTCTTTATTATTTACTTTATCCATTATACTTTCATAGCTAATAGAATAAAGCTTTGTATTTTTCAGTAGCTCTGAAGCCTCCAAAAATTCACTTTCCGTTGGTATATAATACGTCTTATGTTTTCCTACAGGAACATTAAAAATTCCCCTTGAATTTACTCTATAAATTCCGTTAAATGCAACTTTGTTTAAGTAAAAAAATATTGCTGATTTCCTTAAAGAATTTCCCTTTAAACTATTGTATTCATCTCTAAGTAAATAGTAACTCTCGACGTCAGTTTTGACTTCAAAAAGATTTTCTATTGACTTCAATAACTGAATAGGATTATCGCGCACGTTCTTATAAAAATTTACTAAATCTTTATTCAAATCATTCAATATTGCATTTTGAGGATTTAAATGAAAGAAAACAGCTGCAGAACCAGCAAAAGGTTCAATGTATCTTTTATAGTTTTTCAAATATGGATCGATATCTTTTATAAATCTTCTTTTCCCACCTACTCATTTAACCAATGGCTTCATTGTTTGCATTCCTTTCGTCTACTCAACTTAATATTTTAGTAGCAACTAAGTCAATAGCAACTTCATTACCTTCTTGATAAGGTATGATGACATCAGCAAAATCAATACTTGGTGCTACAAAGAAGTCATGCATCGGTTTAACTGTTTCTAAATATTGTTCAATCACTTGATCAGTTGTAAATCCACGTTCACTTATATCTCTAGTTAAACGACGAATGAATCGAACATCATCAGGAGTTTTTATAAACAACTTTATGTCTCCAAACTTTCTTACTTTATCAACATGTAAGGCAAAAATACCATCAACAATAATTACATCAGCTGGCTCAATACGAATTGTGTCTTCCATTCTTAACGAAGTAGTAAAATCATATTTAGGTACTTCAATTGTTTGACGCTTTTTAAGTTGAGTTAATTGCTTCACCATCAGATCAATATCCATAATATTTGGGTGATCAAAATTTAGTTTTTTACGTTCTTCTAAAGTTAACTCCGGAAAGTTTTTATAATAGTTATCCATTGATAAGTAAGTTACTGATTTATCCTTTAAAATTACATTTGCAATTCTTTTAGCAACTGTTGTTTTACCAGATGCAGACCCTCCAGCAATTAATATAATTTGGACTGGTTTTATTGACATAATACACCTCTTCTAACATATAATTATAAATAAAAAACAGCTAATTGTTTAGCTGTTTGTAATTATATTTCCAATTGATTAGTCAAAAATGAAGATACTAGTATCTAGTCCGATCTTATTAAGAATGATTAAAATAGAATGAATATCTGAATAATCAAAAGAACCAATGACTTCATGAAATTCATGATAACCACAGTTTTCTAATATTTGGGTTAATTCTTTAATATCAAAAGTTTTGAATATATTATTATTTTTTTTAGCTTTTATGTTAGTAACAAATTCAAAGTCGTCACTATTTTCTATTAAGAAGCTTAAAATCGTTCCATAAATAAATTCTCTGGCAAAATATTTGTTTTCTCGGGCATTGTAAATTAAATTATTGTAAAGAATTTTTTGTTTCTTTTCTCATTCTTTATCATTTATAATGATATCTTTTAATAAATAACCGGTTGCATAATAAGAATAATCACTTGTTATTGACTTATTGGCTGTAATAGCTGAAAAAGTTACTAGGACCTTTAAATATTGTGTCATTGTAGCGTCTTTGACCGAAACAAAGTCATTAACTATTTGAGATTTAGGAGTTAAGTTATATCGTTTATCATTTTCTAAAATAACTAATTGATAGTTGTCATCAGATTCTTCTGTATAAAGAATAATTGGTTCTTCCTTGTTAACAATGTTTTTATATCTTTTAAAGTTCGAATCAAAAATTTTCAAAATGTTATTAATATTTGTGCTTATATTTCAAAAGCTAAAACTTTCTGCTGCGTTCATGATAGCAATCACTTGGTTAAATTCATTTAAACTAATCATATTTGTAGATCTCATTTACAATTATTGTGGCCATTGCTTCGGAACGATTTTTAATTTCTTCAATAGAAAAATCAATATCGCTAAATAAGGTCACTTCTTTGTTATTAACATCCTTAAACTTTAAGTCCTTAGCTGTTCTTGAATTAACGTATTCATTTTTCTTTATCTCGAAGTCTTTATTTTGAAGAGCACTATTGCTTTTTATATCTAGTCATAAATAATTTCCAATTCTGTTTATATAATTTTCAAAATATTCTTTAACATCTTCATCATTTTTAAATGTATTTGGTTTTCTTTCTTTAATAGTTTTGTATCACTTAGAATTTTTTAAAGGATTCTGAGGAAAAATGTGCTCAAGAGAAGGATTTTTAAAAATTAAGTTAACACTTCCAGTAAGTTTAGGGTCAATAATGTTTTGCTCAATTCGTTTTAATAATAACATTGCATCATCTTTTTTATAAAATCTGCCTGAATTAGAAAGTTGATCTTTAAATTGTTCTTTTGTTGGTGTTTTGAAACTAACTCCAATTTTGATATTTGACTCATTTGGATCTTCTTTTCCAGCTAATCACTTTCTTGTTCTTAAAGCTAAGTTTTCTTTAAAGTTTACACTTTTATCATTTGCTTCAATGAAATCAAGATATCTAATTAATCCTAGTATTACCCCTTTTAAGGATTTTCCTTGTGTAATTTGATTTAAAGATATTGATCATTTTTCAATTTCCAAAATAGTTTCTTTTATATACCTATGGTATTTACTATCTATTTCATATTCATTTGTTATACGATTTCAATTTCCATATACTTCCATTAAATAAAACATAAATGGCATTAATGCATCTTTAAAGTTAAATATATCTAAGTAATTTTCAAATGTATTTAAATAATGTGTTGTACTTCCTTTATACTCTTCAGTAATCACGCTTAGATATAAGCTTACATATCCTGATAATTCATCGATAATATTTTTGTATTGATCAAAGCTAATATTTTTATAATTTTTCATATATACATTATTGAAGGCCAATAATAAATTTTTACTAGTTTTAGAAATTTCATTTTCATCACGCTTTTTAAAAGTTAAAAAATTGTAAATAAAGTTTTCTTCACACTTGTGAACATCTTTAATTTTAGGCGAATGAGCAATTACATCTTTATTGCTGAAATCTATTTTACTATTAAAGTATTTAGAAATTTCATTTTCATAATTTTCAAATTCAGAACTTTCAACTTTTAAGAAAATACTATTTTTAATAAGTTCAAAGGTTGAAAGTTCCATTCCTTTAGAATTAAGGTTCTCAAAAATTCTCATTTCTTCTTCTTTACTTTTTTTAAAATTAATAACTGCTAAATGAAAGTTATTAGCAAAAGCGCTTCATAGTTTTACTAAATATTCTTCCTTATTTTCATTATTGGCAAGGTAACCATTAATGATTGTAGTAATCTGAACATAATTATTATTAACATTTGTTTTTTTATAGTTTTTTAATTCGTAGTTTTTTTCAGTTCTTGTGCGAGTGCTATCTAATATTATTGCTAATGCGTGATGCTCTTTTTCTAAATTGGTAGCATTTTTAATTTTATTTTTTCATACATTTTGCTTAAATAGTTTATCCAATTCATCAGGAAATTCACCACTAAAATTTTTAATATCTTCTTTAAAAATATCATAAATAGCTTTTGCTATTAGTAATGAAGAAGTCAGGCGTTGTTGACCGTCAATTAATCTAACTGTATTAACACTTTTTTCACTTGCATTTGAAGTCACAGCAATTGTGCCAAAATATTCTGAAGTGGCATTTGTTTTTTCAACATTAAAATGAATACTAGAAAGAAGTTCTACAATATTTGCAGTTTCTCATGAGTATTTTCTTTGATATGGTGGAATTACAAATTCATAATTTGAAACTAATAATGTCCCTATAGATTCTTTTGATAAGCCTATTGAATAATCATCTGGTAAGTAGTCTGCTTGATTGCTTACTTTAGCTTCTTCAAATTCATTAGCTTCAATACCTTCTTGAGATTCTGGTAAGTAAATTTGATTAGAGTATGATGTCTTTATATTGATTTTCTCAACAGAAAATTGTCTTGATCATAATGTATTATTTAAATAAGCAAGTATTAAGTGCAACTCCTGTATTGCAGAAAGTTTTAGATCAATTGTTAGCGGTTCAATAATTAAGTATTCTTTTTCCTCTTTAGTTGCAGAATGAACAGATATATTTCGTTTAAATTTAAATTTTTCTACAGCACTTTTCACACCACCAGGTACTTGATTTCCTTCGTCTTTAATGAAATTAACAATAGCATAAAAGTTAGTTGCTATTGTTGTTTCTCTTATTGAAGACACGAACTTATCTTGTGTTAAATACAATGCCTCTTCCAATACTTTTCCGATCTCAGTATTAAATTTTGTATCATCATAATTTAAAAAGTTGCTCTCGAATTTAAGAACTTCTTCAAAAAAATCATTTTCGTGTCATTTTTTTAAAAAATTAAAGTTTGTTAGTTTTGGTTCCATTTTATTCTTCCTCCTTATATTCCAATTCTGCAACTTTTTTAAAAATTGCAACTAGGACGTTTACAACAATACTATTTCCAGCCTGACGATATCGTACTGCCTGAGAAATAAAATCATTTTCAAATATTTTTTTGACATCTTTTTCTTCAAATCCCATTAAAAGATAGGTCTCTCGTGGTGTTAATAAACGATAGTGCATATTCTTTTTTAAAGGGTTATTTTCATGTTCTTTGATTAGGAGACTATTTTCGATAGAAATCATTCCTGAATTAGGATTTCGGTCTTGCTTTGTGGTTACAGTGCGAGAGTAGTTCATGTAATAACCATTTGAACCAATTTTTTGGTATTGAGATTGGTACTTTGCTTCTGAAATATTACTTAAGTGCAAAATGGGATTTTCACAATACATTTTGACTCTACTTGGAGTTAAATTTGGAGTCGCCTTAGATGCTTCTTCAAGGTATTCTTGCTTTGTATAATCAGTTTTTAATACTTGATGCAACTTCTTTTTTATTTTTAATTGGCTAGAAACATTTTTCGGAATTGTCTCAACTTCGATGACCCTATTGTTTTTTGCAAAACTATCATGGAAGTTCTGATCATCTTCTCCCAAAACACTTAATGCATAAACCCTTGTTCGTGCTTGAGGCGAATCATAATCTTTGGCATTCAACTGATACGTTTGAGTGTTGTAACCCAATTCATCGTGTAGAAATGAAAGTCATTCTCTGTAATCATCAATATGCTTGTTTGATAACATGTTACGAACATTTTCTAAAAGTAAGTATTTTGGTAGCTGATTTAACACTTTTAACTCTCGTAGAATTCTTTCAATTTCTCATAACAAACCGCTTCGTGTTCCAGAACCTTTTTTCATTCCTTTATTAGAGTTATGAAAGTTACCCGCTGTTGATAAATCTTGACAAGGAAAGGAATATGTAATCAAGTCTACACCCGTCTGGTAACTATTCTTGGTGCTTTCCTTAGTAATACTATTTATTAGGGATTCCCCAGTGATGTTCAAAATGCTTCCTAAGTTATTACTATTAACCATTGAACTATACAAAATTTCTTTTGTCGTTCTGGGAAGGCGTTTGACAAACATTTTATCAGCAACTTTTTTAGAATCATTTGATAAATCAAACTTATCAAAAAAATCATTAAGTTCTTTATCCTTTAAAGGTTTCGCAATATTTTTGTTATTATGATGAATTGCATTATAGGATATATTCGCTCATATATCTCATTCGCTAGTAGCAACAACTTCATAATCTAAAAAATCCTGCTTTTTCAAAATTTCTAAAGCTTTATGCTGGGCACCAATTCCAGCGAACGTCTCAAAGACTCTTATTTTTGATTTGCTCATTTTTAGTTCTCTTTATTAGTTTTTTCTATATTTTTATTGTTATTTATATCCTTTATTCTCTCAAAAAAAAAAAAAAAACAAGGCATTCACTTTTTTGTGAATACCTTGTTAAATTTTCTTAATAAAATTAAACAATTTTAATTTTAAATTTTGGTGAATTAGGATCATCTAAAATATTTATAATTGCCTCTGGTTTAACTACATTAATGAAACGATAAATTGTGTCATTGTAAGTTTTTTCCATTTCAAAAGTATTAAAGAATATATAAAGCTCATTGAAATCTTTACTAATAAACTTTGTTGCTGAACCTTTTGATTTTAAATCATACCTTCAATTTGATGGAGGATCTCAGTTTAAATAATTCGCATCTTCATTTATGGTATTTGAGTAGCCATATTTACTCTCTTTAGAATTTGCTTTAGCGCTAATTGCATAAGAATCATTGCTCTTGTTAGATCAAATACCACTTTGTTGCCCATCTCCATAATAGCGATTATTTATAAACGGATTCTTAAAAATAACTTTTACTTGGGAATTAGTCAAATTCAAACCCACGAAACTTTTGACATCGTTTGTCAAAATAGAATCACTTGTATTTGATGTCTCTTTTAGGTAAAGTAATAAAAATTTTATTTCCTGTAGCAGCCGTTGTTGTTCAAAAATATTTGTTCATCCTTTATTTACATCTTGTGCTGCTTCATTCCCATTTTTCAAGTTTGGATAAAAATTGATAAAAAACAAGTTGTTGATTATCTCGTTATCAATTCTTTGTTGTTTTTCAATAATATTTATAAAAGCATTTATAAGATGAGTATTATTAACGATCGAAAAGTTTCTTAAAATTGTGTTAGATCTAGAATCTAATATCTTGTTCTTTTGATCATGGTTTCAGTATGTTTGCTTGCCATAAAACTTAAATGGCTCTTGTAGTATGAAATCAAAAAATTCCTTATAGTTTTCATAGGTAAAATCTTTGCTTCGATATTCACTTAATAAATCTTTTGTTTTGTAAAGTTTGATTCTTTTTTCCAAAGCAGAAATGATTTTTTCTTTAGACATTTTATCAAAGTAAAATACGCTATTACCTGGTAATGAGTAACTTATATTGTCAGCGTAATGAGTAATTTGATCTAAAATTTCTCTTTCTGCATTATTTTGCATAAAAATTTTAATCGGAATAACTGGGTCGTAAGTTTTATTAGTTTTCATATCAATATTATTTACAAAATCAAATACTTGCAGTTTTTTATCTATTGTTTTTCTAAGACCTCTACCAAGTTGTTGAATATATATTAACGGTGATGACGTTGGTCTTAAGAACAAAATGGCATTGATTTCAGGAATGTCAATTCCTTCATTAAGAATATCTCTTACTACTAAATATTCTATTTTTCCATCTTTGAATTTTTGAATAATATCTTTGCGTTCTTCTTTACCAATAATAACTTTTTTATTATCTTCGTTTTCAGTATAGCTAACTAAAAACTCTGCCAACAATCCCTTTTGTTTTAGGGTTGTTGTAATGTCTTTGGCATGCTCAACAGAAGCAGCAAATAAGACAACTTTTGGTTTTTCAATAATAGGAATAATTTTTTCCTCGATTGTTTTAAATATGAATTCGTTTCTTTCATGTGTATTTAAGGCTTGCGTTAGTGCTGCTTCATTATTGATATCAACACCCTGCATTGAACTTTCATCGTTTACAAAATAGTAATCAAAGTCAGCCAAGTATCCTTTGTCAATTGCATCAAATAAACGAATTTCCTCTACATATGGTAGGCCAAAATAATTTGCAACGTTTATACCATCTGTTCTTTCTGGGGTAGCTGTCATTCCAATGATTTGCTCAGTTTGATTTTCTAATAAGTTAAATATTTCTTTAAATGTTCTTGCTTGTACATGATGTGCTTCATCAAAAATCGCAATATCAAATTTTTTATTTAACAAAAAAGTCTTATTATTTCTTAAAGTTTCTATATTTGTAAAAATAAATTCTTGTTCATCATAGTCATTCGCTTTATTTTTGGAATCATAAAACTGAAAAATATTATCATTTGATAATTCTGCATTTACCTTTTTGAAAGTCAAAATTGTTTGATCTAATATCTCCTTATTAGGGGCAATATAAATTAGTCGTGGCAATTCAAATTCATCTTTGGGAATATATCTTTCAACAAAGCTTGCGATTGTAAAAGTCTTACCTGTACCTGTAGCCATTACTATTAAATGCTTGTTAATATTTTTAGATATTCTGTCAAATAGATTATTTACCACAAACTCTTGATACGGAAAAAGTTTTTGCCTTTCATTTTTAAAAATATTCGCTTCTAATTGCTTATCTAGATCAGTACTTTCTCGTTTAAAATCAGAGATAAGCTGTTGTTTTTGAATAATTATATTAATTTTTTCAGAATCTGTAATATTTATTAGAGAATGATCACTTCACAATTCTTCAAAGTTGCTCATAATTTTGTCAAATAATTTTTTTTCTTGAAACTGACTAATCTTTAGTGATGATTCACTCCCTGTTAAAATTCCAGTCTTGGTAAAATTACTTGATCCAACATACGCACTAGAAAAATTATTTTCCTTTTCAAATATATAAATTTTTGAGTGAATCCTATTTGAATTATTACTAAAGCTATTTTCGATTTTAACGTCAACACGCTCCAAGTAATCAGACTTAAGTTTGGCTAAACCAATTAAATCTAAGTATTTGGATTCCCCATTATATGTCGTTGTAATTATCGATACTGCAAGTTGACTATTTATTTCCAAGTACCCTCGAAGTATATTGACCCCATAGGCGCTTAAAAAAGGCACAATTAAAAATAAATGTTTTGTAGAACTGATTTCCTGGTTTAAATGAACTTGAAGTTTCTTATCAATAAACTCATTTAAACTTCACGCTTTTTGATTTGTATTGTCAGTGCTTGATTTAACTCTTTTATTAATAAACTCAATTTCATTATTCAAGTTGTTTAAAAAATTAACCTTTGATGAAATATCTAAATGTTCGATTTGTTCATATAAATAGTTATTGAACTGATTTATTAATCATTTATTTACATCAGCATCTTCACTCATCTTATCTAAGCTTTCTAACGCAAAGTCCTTATTGTAAACTTCGTTTTTTAACGCAATTAAATCTATAACCTTACTAATTTTTTTACTCATAATTTGTCCTTTATTAACAGTATATCAGAAAGCATAATTACTTTAACCATGTTATCTTTTTATTTAAATACTAAGAAATGTTTTTTGCTTTTTTCGAAAGATTTTAGTGTTATTTGAATAATTGTTTTTTTTACAAAAGTATCTTGTTCATATGTTTTGTCTCCGAGTTTAAAACGATTGCTTACGATACTTAGATTTTTAATAAACTACAGCCGTTACCTTATTACACGCTTATTTAAAATTTCTATTATGATTATCTTTTCTATTTATATAAGCTATTTGTCTTTTGAATATTTCAGCTTTGAGCTCAGGAATACTTGCTTTTCATATATAATATAATTTACAGAAAATATAGAAACACATTAGGAAAATAAGAACAACGTTTATGAAAAATAAATTTACAGCTCAGCTGCAAGAAGAGCTATTTAAAAATAACACACTTGACAAAATTAATAGTGAACTTACTGTCGAAAATGGAACTCTTAAAGAAGAAATGATAGCACTAAAAACAACAA
This sequence comes from Mesoplasma seiffertii ATCC 49495, assembly GCF_000518725.1. GTDB lineage: Bacteria > Bacillota_I > Bacilli_A > Mycoplasmatales > Mycoplasmataceae > Tullyiplasma > Tullyiplasma seiffertii. The sequence continues at coordinate 245,152 of NZ_KI912485.1, forward strand.
TAAATACGAAGTCAAAAAGTGGTACTCAATCAAATAATGTTGAACTGACAACGGTTCCATCAAAATTTGATAAAGCTGTATTTATAGATTTTGAAACTGCCAATTTTCAAAAAGATAGTATCTGTCAAATTGGTATTGTTGTTATTGAAAACAATGAAATAATCCTGACATTTGATCAATTAGTCAAACCCAAACCATGCGATTTTCATTGAAGAAATATTAGTATTCATCATATCGATGAATCAATGGTTAAGGATGCCAAAACATTTAAGGAAATTTGACCTGAAATTGAATATCTCTTTAATGGAGATTACATAATATATGCTCACAATGCTAGTTTTGATATTTCTTCAGTTTTGAAAGCGACAGTTCAAAAATATAATTTGAAAATCGGAACCTTTCAATATGGCTGCACCGTAAACATTTTGAGAAAAGTAACTAATTACTCTTTTAGTTCATATAGACTAAACGCTTTGGCTGAAAAAAATGGCTTAGAATTTAAGCATCATAATGCTCTTGAAGATGCGATGGTGACCTACAAAATTGTTAAGAAGTACTATTCCTCATTAGAGGAATTTTATAAATCCGCTTTAAATTTCAAATACGCTTATAAAACTTTTAGTTTCTAATTTGATATCGAAATTTTAAATAAATTTTAAATAAGTAATAAAGAAAAGAACGAAGAAAATAATTTGTCCTTCTTGAGAAATTTATATTTATTAAAATATAGCCATTATTCTTATAGATTTTATCTTTTGAGATATAATATATGTTATAGAAAAATAGCAAGGAAAAAGAATTAAATGTTTATCAGAAAAAAAGAATTAAAAAATCAGTTAGAAAAATTAACTCACGAAAATGAAAAACTTTCGGACACTAATAAAAAAATGGTTTCTCATAATCAAAAAGTAGAGAAAGAAATCAAAACTTTAAAACAAGATATTGCTGATATTTTGACTTTAATCAAAAGTTTACACGGTGAAGTTGAAGAGTCAGTTTCAACACCTGAACCAGTTATTGAAAAAACAGTTGAGATAACTCAACCAAAAGCACCAAGAGCTCCTAAAATTAAAAGAGAACAAGTTTCTAAAAAAATGATTTTAGAAGATCTTATTGCCAATTATTCAGATATGTCTAAAAAACGTGTTAAACAAATTGTTGATGATGTCTTTGCAACATTACAAAACAAACTAGAGGCTTCTGAAGAAATAACACTTGCAGGATTTGGAAAATTACAAACAATTACAAAACCTGCAAAAGTTTCGCGTAATCCATTAACAGGAGAAAAAATTAATATCCCTGAACAAATTGGAGTTAAATTTAAACCATCAAAAACTTTAAAAGAAAAAATGAATTAATTGATTTTTTAGTGTAAAAAGAGGTAGAGCGTAATTACGCTTCACCTCTTTTTTTTGACTATTTATGAGTAAAATTCTTATCTTCAAACGTATACTAAAACATTAGCAGGTTTTTTGCAATAACATGTTCCACAACTTTCAAGTTCTTGTTTAACTTCAATATTTGCTTTGATTCATCTGTTATAACCTTTTCTGATTCAGCCCTTAACCATTCAACCTTTTCTATAAGCAAAGACTAATGTTTTACCTTCACTTAAAAGTTGATCAACTAGTTTTCCATCTAAATTACGCATATCCAAAAAATCAATTGTATTGTTAATATCTTTAGCCATTTTGTGTCTCATTTCGTTGCTGTAATGTATTAATGATATCACAATAGCTTTATAAGAATTTCATTATAACCTATGTTAATTTAGTAATCATACTTTAAAAAGTGAAATAGTTTTTTAACTTTTTTGTACAATTATAAAATCTTAAATATCAAAAACTCGTTAGATCAACACTACACAGCCACTTTACCTTTAATTCCTGGTCATGAAGTATATTCTTCTAACGAAATGTCCTCATACTTAATATCAAAAATTGGTTTATTATTAATAACTAGTTTACTTAATTTCTTGGGCTCACGAGTTAGTTGTAACTTAACTTGGTCAAGATGATTTAAATAAATATGAGCATCGCCAATTGTATGAACAAAGTAACGTGGTTTTAAATTACATTCACGAGCAATTAATTCTAGCAATAACGCATAACTGGCAATGTTAAAGGGAATTCCCAAAAAGAGATCACCGCTACGTTGATAGAGTTGCAAATCTAAATAACCCTCTTCACTTACATATAATTGAAATAGTGAATGACATGGTGGTAATAACATGTCTTCAACTTCGACAGGATTTCAAGCTGATACAATGTGACGACGAGAGTTAGGATTAGCTTTTAACTGGGTTAATAACTTGCTAAATTGATCAATTCCATTAAAGTTACGTCATTGTTTACCGTAAACTGGTCCTAAATCACCATAACGTAGAGCAAAGGTTTCATCAGTACGAATTTTATTTATGAATTCCTCTAATGTTTCACCTTGATAAGCAGTTGATTTTTGATAATTAGCATACGGTCACTCATTTCAAATATTTACTCCATTGTCAACGAGATACTTAATATTAGTATCTCCAGAAATAAATCATAAAATTTCATGAACAATAGCTTTAAAGAAAACTTTTTTAGTGGTTACCAGAGGAAAACCTTCACGAAGATCATAACGAGCTTGCATTCCAAACTTTGAGATAGTGCCAGTGCCAGTGCGATCTCCACGAGTTTCTCCGCTTTCAAGTACTTCTTGAAGTAAATTTAAATATTGTTTCATAGATTCCTTTTCTTGACTTTATTATTTTTAAGTCGGTTTTTTTACTACTATAAAGTTATTTTAAACTATCTTATTTCAAAATAACTTTATAGTCTTGTGTTTATCTTTACTTTGACAAATTTTAAAAAAATCACGCAAAAAACTAATATTTTTAAAACAAAGCATAAACTTAATAATATAACAAAACAAATAATAACAAAAAGGAATAAAAAACAAAGTTGCTATTTTCTTTAAAATATTTATCCGTATTGGTTGGTTGGTTGGGTTAAGAAAAGGATATAAGTTTTATGATAAAAGTATTATTAAGTTCGGTAGTAAGTTCGGTTTTAGTGACAAATCCTGCGATGATTACCATTAACAATAATCCCAATAGTCTGTCTGCAGAATTATCTGCAGCAGAATGCAGTCAAAACACTTATGATTCTAATGTAACTGTGGTTACAAATTATAATCAAGATGATTTTTTAGTAGTAGATGATACAGATTCAACTCGACAAAGATATCAAGTTATTTTTGACAATAATAACGAAGTTAAATTGGGGGCTAACGCTTTTTCTATTGGTAATCCCGTTGATGAAAAAGGTTGAGTCTATTCTTATTATATTCGAGATCGAAATGCAGTTGATGCAGTTAGACAATCAACTAACTATGCTAGTAATTCTTCTTGAGAAAAAGCGATTGATATGGGTTCTTCGTTTGGAAGAAAAACTGAATACGGTATGAATCAAGAATATACCTACTATGAGGAAACTACTATCAATCCTGGTAAGATTGATGACGTTAGACGCTATAGCAATGAGTTGTATTCAACTTCAATTGGACAAACTTATTTTCAATTAAAAGCTGGAACAGTTTGACATTGAGATCAAGCTTTAAAAGTTTATATTATCAATTTTATTTTTTATACTAAAGTCTCAGTTTTTGGAGGAGGTCCATCAATTCCTTATTATGCGAGCCTAATTTGAAATTTAGGAAAATCAATAACTTTTTATAATTAACCAGTACTCTATATTTACTAATTTAAAAATAAAGAAACCAGTTGCTCAAAAGCAGCTGGTTTTATTGTTTTTAAAAGTAGTTCTTAGAAACTAAAATTACTCGCTAATTTGTTTTAACAAATTATAGGCAATGTTAAGACGTTTCATTTCTAATTCAGCATTTGGTGACTTATTATTATCAGGATGGTATTTAGCAGCTAATTGCTTATAAGCCCGTTTGATATCTGAAAATGTAGCGTCAGTTTGCAAACCCAACGTTTCTAAGGCAATTGCTTGGTCATTAAAATCTATCTTGAATAATAGATGATCATTAGAAAAGTCTGCAAACTGAACTTTACGATTGCTTGTTTGGGACTGTTGATGATAACTTTTCAAAGCAAATTGTTGATATATTACTTCAAGTAAAGATTCAGTTTTTGCTTGAACTTTAGCATTAATTATTTTAAAACTTTTATCAAGTTGAAGTTGATGTTTTTTTAGCTCTAATTCTTCATTTATAGCTGTTAAACTTAAATACGTTGTTAATATGCTGGGAATAATTTTTGTTCCAAGTTCTTTTTTAATGATTGTTAGAAACTCTTGATATAATTCAATTTCTAACTTTGCAATTAAATCATTATATTCTGGAGTTACTACAATATTATTTTCGGTTGCTTCCAAGATCATAAATCCGTTGCTAATAATATCTTGTAACTGCAGATTAAGCCCTGTTAAAGCTATCTTAACAGTATCATAAGTTTTTGCCTCGCAGCTTGTTTTAATATAAGCCAACGTATTATAAAAGGCACTTCCAGTATAGGTTGTTAAATATTCACAATAAAAATAGTTCTTAACTTCAATTGTTTGTTGAGTTGTAAAACCACTTGTCATTAAATTAGATAAGGTCTGCTTGTCCTTAATCTTGTTTAAGTATTCACTTCAACTTTGCTCATACAAACGTTGATTGTAATTAGTAATTTCTGCTAACAGTTCAGATGATAAAGTTTTGGTCATAGTTTGCTCCTTATATAAATAATTTTACTTTCTAAAATAAAAAAATGAGTTACAAACTCATTTTTTAAGCTTTTTGCTTACACTTAAGTTTTTCCAAATTTTTCATTTGAATAATGATTTCTTCAGCATAAGTATCAGGATCAGTTGAATTCCCATCAACAACCATGAACGGTGCCATTTGTCGGTACTTTTCAAATCACTTGTCATAAATCTCAGTTAAGGTCCTTCAAAAATCATATTCAGTATCAACCTCAGATTCGCGTCCTCGTCCTAAAATTCTTTGAATTGCCACTTCAGCATCAACTTTTAGATAAACCACTAAATCAAATCCTGAGTTCTTGTCATCATCTCTAAACAAGTCCGGTAAAATACATGACTGAAAATAATCTTTAAAAACTTTATAGTCTACATCATTAATTCGATTAAACTTATGATCGGCATCAGCAAATATCATTGAGTCCAAAATGCTGCGATCATAAATCGCATTTGGTTGATCTTTGTTTTTCATAAATGACTTCATGCGATCGGTTAACATTCACAAATCTAATTTATAATTCATTGCTTGTTGATCAATGTTTTCTTCATCATAAGCTTCTTCAAAATAAGGACATTCTAATGACGTCTCTCAAAAAATTTTATAATCCTTTGGCAATTTCTGTTCTAATTTTGTAATTAAAGTTGTCTTTCCAGCTCCGGTTGTTCCAAAAATTGCTACTCTCATTCTTTCTCCACTACTTTATATTAATAAAATACTATCTTTTTTAAAGATAGTATTCAAGGACTTTAATTAAAATTTGCTTGTTTCGATAATATAAAATAAATTAACTTTGTATTATTTACTTAAAATCTCAACTATTAAAATTAAAAGTCTATCTTGAAAGTTATTCCTATATAAATCTATATATAATGAAGGTGTAAATGAAATAAGAAAAATAGAATTTTGTTTATGTTTGTTATCTTTAATTGAGAAAGGTATAAAATATGAAAAAACTTTTATCACTGTGCTCTGCTGTAGGATTAACAATTTCGTTAGTTCCGCTTACAGTTTCTTGTTTCTGAAACGTTAATACCAGACCGCCATACGTATCAAGTGATCAATTTGAAAAAGATGAGTGATACACAACCCCATTATCGGAAGGAATAATTAAGGTGACAGATTCAATTGAAAATAAAACCTTTGCCAATGAGGACGAATTAAAAGTTACTGCAAATGCTGCCCTAGCAGAATATATAAATTCAAAGGAACTTATTTTTGGAGAAGATATTTTTTACAAAGTTATTTATAAAGATAAGAATCAACCATGAGATTCAACAATATTTACTCATGAAGAAATTGGTGAGGCCAAAGAAATTTATGCATATTCTATTATTGAAGACAAACACATTGAAGGTTCGCATAATATAGTCAGTGAAAAACTAAAAAGAGGAATAATTGGGGAGGAAATAGTTGCAGCACCAATGTTTAAAGCTAGAAAAGAAATGTATGACATCAAGATTACCATTAATGAATAACTTGAATATTAAAAGTGTGCCAAATTTTGGCACACTTTTTTTTGTAAATGCATAATTGAAAGGACATTTAATAATTTATTTTTATATAATACTGCTGCAATTTAAATAAAGGAACATCAATGTTTTTTGACTTAGATTAATCAAACCATTGTTTTATTCAAGAAAGTCGGTAATTATTGATTTAATTATAACGAGATAGGTAATGGTAAATGATTTACTTTATATTTCTTGTCAGCGCTTAAGTTGTTGCATATTTTTAAAGACTATGTAAGCAAGGTAGGAATCTTTTTTGTATAGTCATCAGATCAGTTAAATTATAATTCAAAAACTATTAATCGTGTTACTATCCATAATCTCAAATTAACTTATCTCAAATTTTAGTCAGCTTTATTAAAATCATATTTAGTTGTAACTTGCACATTAACTTAAAACCCCTACTACTAAATCAAGTTTGCTTTCTTATACTCTTAATACTTATATCTTAAATTACGTTTAGCTACTCTTAAACTTTGACGAACGCCATCATATAATCTTTAGAAAATGCAAATTCAGATTATAATCATTTTTTTCTTAATTCTATGTATTCCTAATTATAGACTTTCTTTAAAAAATAAGCATATCCAATGCCTATTTCAAAAAAACTTATGTTCTTTTCATGATTTCGCCTTAACTTTATACTCAAAAATTATTTTTTATCTTTATTTTTCAAAAAATGTCACTCTTCATTTTTTTTATCTTTCTAGTCATTAACTTCATATTAATAAAATACGCTTTTTTAAGGCAACCTTTTAATTTAAATGACAAGTAGTGAACAAACTAATCAGTATATATATTTGTTAATAAGTTTTTTAATACATTAGAGATATTTGTTAGTTCTTCATCTGTAGCAACTTTTACTTCATGATTTTCTTCATTTCCAAGTTTGCGAATTAAATCTATTTTCTCTTTTCAATTTCTACCGACTAGGTCACTTTCTTTAATGGCCTCTACATACTGAATGAATTTACGGCCTTCTTGACATAAGTTTTGCTCCACTGCAATATGCATCAATATTTTTCTAGCCAGCATAGTTGCAGAAGAATTAAGATGTAATCCTCTTGTTATATAAAATTCTTTAATTATCTTTTTCAAGGATTCTTCAGAAATTTTGTCATATTCTTTTATCTCCAAAAAATCTTTATCAGTTGGAACTATTGAAGCAGGTGATGAGATAAGTGCAGCATTTTTATTTATATTTCTACAAAAGTTACATTTTCATAATATGTAATCTCCCTCATAGAAAGTGTAATCTCATAAATCCAATGAATTATGTAAAAATGTTTGCTCCTTAAAAAAATCATCATCGTACTGATTACCACCAAAATATATATAATCAATACCACTCTGTAAAGAGAACATTACATTACATTTACCACACATATATGTATGATTATCTATTGCATAATTTTCCTTAACTTCCGCTTTCCATACTTTACTGCTCGCCATAGTTTATTGCCCTCCCAATTCATAATTTGAATTGTAATGTTGTTTATTTTCGTCTTGTTCTTCAACTATTAGGGTTCCCAAAATTTTTGATAATCCTTTAATGATTTTTTCCTTAAATTGATTATTTAATCTAGTAGAAGCCTTTGCTAATTTTGCAGAGTTATTTTCTAATGAGTTTTTAACACTATCAATTGCTTTTAGCTCAGTTTCAATAATCTTATAAGTTTTAGGAAACTCAATTGTTCAGTATTCATCTAACTTAGCTTTTTTAAGTTCGTACTCTTTAATAACTTCGTTATTAGTATCCTGAGTTAATAATTGAGTTTTTGCTAAGTAGTCACTTTCAACTTCAATTAGCTTACGAACAATTTGTCCGACAAATACAAAACTCTCACTATCAGTGATTCAAATATTTGGATACTTCTCACTTCTTATAAATGGAATCCCATTATATTTTTCATTGAAACTAGTTGCCACCAAGATTCCATACTTAGTTTGGTTATTAGCAACATCAGTTGCTAATTTACCTTCTCATGAATCTTTTCATTCAGCGTTCTTAACTTCATACACGATTTTTCCAATTTCAACACCTTGACCATTTTTGATAACTTGTAAGTAGTCAGCTTTTTTATCAGCTGTAACATTATTGATTTTAGTAATCGTATCAAATAGTCCAAAAGCTTTGCGTAGCTCACCTTCAACTTCGTGCTCAAAGTTTTCCCCCTTACGTTTTGATTGTAAGATTTTGTTTTGAGCATTAGCAATTTTTAGTTCTTCAATTTGTTGATGATATTTGCGTTCAGTTTCAGCTTGAAGAGTTGCTAATTTAACTTCAAATTGAGCCTTCATATTTGAAAGATCAATTTCTTTTTTCATAATTTGTTCTCTTAAAGCTTCAATTGTTGGTTTAATTTCTTCTTGATATTCAGCACGTTTTTTAAGTAATAGATTTTGTTGAGCTTGTTCCATTTCAAATAGCTGGTTTTTTAATTTATTAATTGTTTCAGCATATTGTTTTTGCTTGGCAGCAACTTCATTTTGAATCATCAATTCTTGTTGATCTTGAACTTGAGTTAATTTTGCTTTAATTTCGTTAATCTCAGTTTGTTTTTGATTTAGTAGGTTTGCTAATTTTAAATCATAGTCCTGTTTTGCACTAATTACTGCATTATTAAATTCAGCACGGTTCTTTTCAATTTGATTTTTGTAGTTTAAGATTTCTTGTTCTAACTCTTTACGAGTTTCTAGAACTTCCAATTGTTTAGCCTTTTCAAAGTCAATTGTTAAAGATTGACGAACTTGATTTTCAATTGTTTTTAACATTGCAGCTTTTTCTTGGTCTAAGAATTTTTCTACATTAGCTCAGCTGTGCTCGCTAGTTTCTAAGTTAGCTTTTGTAATACTTTGATTACAATGGGGGCAAATTAAAATAATATCACTCATGGTAATATCTCCTTTTCTGTAGTTTGTTTTGATTTTAAAGTTGTTATGAAGATTATTGCAATCAAGTACTGCAACTACTTGAATTGACAATGCATTATATCGAACTTTTAGATCTCTCTAAGTGTGATTATATTAATCACACAAATATTATAGCAAGTTAATGTTTAAATATTCGAAATATTCGGAAAACAAAAAACTAAAATAAATTTTTAACCTATTTCATCACTATAGTTTGTTTTATAATACACAAAAAAGCAATTAACCTATCAACTAATTTTATAGTTTAGAACGGAAGTTATTGTATGATAATATATTTCATAATTTTAATTTTAGTTAATGCTTTGTACTTAATCATTTGAGTATTTTCTAATATGTTGGAAAACTATTTAAGAAAAACTCTTAAATGTAGATACAGTAAAAAGCATCTGCTTTATTGAATTATCAGGATTTTAAATTACTAGGTTTGCTTAACTTTTACTTTTCATTTTTCATAGTCTTGACTATATTTGTAGAAACAACTTGATTTTTATTATTAATTATTGGATTATTTCTTATTGAATTAATTTTAATATTCTTAGTCTTAAACTAAATCTTGATTATTTTTGCTTTTAAGTATCGATATATTTGACCCTCTATTTTTAAATATTTGTAAGTTTTTAGATCTAACATCACAATTTACAAATAAAATGATTCAGTGGTTAAAAGTCAAAATATAGTTCCTTTTCCCAACTACTTATTTCAATTTTTTTGTCTTTTTTAACCTCAAAAATCCCTTTAAGAATAGTATGTATTAATTTTTTATCAAAGTAATTTTTGACTACAAAAATATCATTACTATGTAATATGAAATTTGATTTTATGTTAAATAATCAAAAATTTAAAATAGTAACAATATACTCTCTTTGTTCTATAATTACTTGATAAATAAAAATATCATCGTTTGAAAGACTAAATTTGTTTTTGTCTTTATCTTTATTTATATACTTGTATTCTATGTTTTTATCTATGTATTTGCCTCCAAAAATTTCCTTTGCGATTGCGTGACTTTTACTAAAACGTGCAAAAATGTTAATTGGCAAAGAAAGATTGTCTGTCTTAACAAAGACTATAGCAGTTTTAGGACTAAGAGGAAAAAATTCAAACGCCATATTTTGATCATTTGGAAATCTGCAACTGGCCAAATCGCTAGTAACAAATCCTTGTTCGATACTATCATCTAGATGAATAATATTTAAATATGTATCTTTGAATAAATATTTTAAATTTAAGTTAACATATTTATCTTTAAAATTTTCTTCAAATTTATTAAAGACTTTGTTCTCTTTAACTATGGGAAAAAATATTTTTTCATATAAATAATTTAAATCATTTAAAAATACGTTAGTTTCATTATTTTTATCTAGCTTTTTCTTGAAAGACTTTGACCTAATTTTTTGTAGCAATACATAAATTTTTAATATAACTAATTCTTTTCTACTCAACGATAAAAAATCGTTGTTTCTTGAATTGATTATTTTATTTATTACTAAACTTGCTGCATTTTCCATCTGAGATAGTTTATTCTCAATTTCATTAATAAAAAATAATAGTTCATTTTCGTAGAAATAGTGTTCTTGAAAAATATCATTATTTGGATTTTTAATGTTACCTTTTTTGTTCATATTTTCTTTTTTATTATAATAGTTATAAACATTTCCATCAGTAATTCAATTTTTAATAAAAAATCGCGGAATGTAATGTTGTGACCGTTTTACTTTCTTTTTTTCCATATTATTTCTTTCTATGCTTTACAATTAAAAATCTTAATTTTTTATTTAAATCGTAACATATTTTTAAGTTATCTTTGTTCTAAATTAATAAGATAAAAGCAAAAAAACTTCTTATATACTTATTCATGATAGTCTTTAACTACCGTTTTGTATATTAGAAGAATTTTAGTTATTAATATATTTTTACATTAAGCGTTAAATTTCTTTTGTTTCCATAAAGTTTTTAAATCAGTGATATGATTTTTTCAAATACCTATCACCTGTTCCATTATGATAATCATCATAATCAACAAAGATCATTCCATAACGTTTTGAAAACTCATTTGAACCAGCTGACACGACATCAATTGGCGTTCACATTGTATAACCAAATAGATCAACACCATCCTTAATGGCTTCACTCATTTGTTCAAAATGTTGTCCTAAATAGTCAATTCGATAATCATCTTCAACAGTATTGTTGGCATTTAGTTTTTCTAAAACTCCAATTCCATTTTCTGAAATGAACAATGGTACTTGATATCGATCTCATAACTGATTTAAAGTGTATCTCAGTCCTAAAGGATCAATTTGTCAACCTCAATCAGTTGCTTTTAAAAATGGATTTTTACCTAACCTCATTAAGTTACCTTCTGTTAGTTCACCCATTTCTTTAGAAATTGTACTTGACATATAGTAACTAAAAGTTATGAATTCAACAGGATTATTTTTTAAGATTTCTAAATCACCTGATGCCATTTCAAGGTTTACTCCAATTTCTTTAAAGAATCTTTTTGAGTAGCTTGGATATTCACCTTTGATCATTACATCATAATAAAAGAACTTTTTCATTTGCTCTTTTTGTTGATTTTCTAGAACATTAATAGGATTACAATCTAGGGGGTATGTTGTTGTATCTGCTACCATACAACCTATTTTTATATGTTCATATTTTTTAGAATATTCAACAACTTTAGCTTGAGCAATAAATTGATGATGCAGTTCTTGATAAGTAGCTGCTAATTTTTCAACAAAACTTTTTGAGGCATCTTCTTCTCCAGTAGCTATTGCGGAAAATAATACACCCAAGTTAATTTCATTGAATGGCAATCAATATTTTACATATTGATTAAACTCATCAATAATAACTTTCGCATACTTAAGATACATATCAATTACTTCACGATTTTTTCAACCATTGTAGTTTTGAATAATCGGGAATGGCGTATCAAAGTGATTCATAGTTACCATAACTTCTAATCCTTGTTTTTTACATTCTTCAAAAACATTTCGATAAAATTCTAGACCTTTTTGATTAGGTTCTTTTTCATCTCCATTAGGAAAGATTCTTGTTCAGGCAATTGACATTCTGAAGATTTTTAAACCAGCTTCTTTAAAAAGTCTAATATCTTCTTTATATCGATGATAAAAGTCGTTTCCAAATCTTTTAGGATAATGTAGTCCTTTTTTATTTTCAATTGAATCTAGAAAACTTTGCATTGTCAAGTTTCTAGTTTTTGACAAATCTTTACGATCTTCTAATTCTACAAACGGAATCATTTCCATAATCGAAAGTGATTTTCCATCAACATCATAGGCACCTTCTATTTGTGTGGCAGCGGTTGCTCCACCTCAAAGAAATTCTTGAGGAAATTCTAATTTTTTACCCATTATATATTCTCTCCGTTATTCTTAATTAAATCTTTATATCAGAAGAAACTATCTTTACGATATCTTTTCATATCTTTTTCATCGTCTTCATCGCGATTTACATAAACAAACCCATAGCGTTTAGAAATTCCTTCATGAGTTGACACTAAGTCAATTGCACTTCATGGCATATAACCAATCATTTCAACTCCATCAGCAATTGCGTTTGCCATTGAAGAAATATGTTTTTGATAGTATTCAATTCGATAGTCATCATGAATTTTATTATCTTTTGTTAAAACATCTCTGGCTCCAATTCCATTTTCTGTAATCATAATTGGTAACTTGTATCGATCTCAAACTTCTTTTAAAGTATTTTTAAATCCTAACGGATCAATTTCTCAACCAAACTGAGTTTTTTCTAGATTTTCATTTTTGACGCTTTTTCCAATTCCAGGAATTACTAATTTTGATTGTTGATCGGCTGGTTGATTTTTTGATTCAAGATATTCTTCCATTGTGATATTAGCAACTGTCATTGTTGTGTAATAATTAAAAGCAATAAAATCAGGTTTTGAGTCTTTTAAAATTTCTTTTTCTTCAGCAGTTATGTCAATTTCCTGATTAATTGATTTCAAGAAGTTTTTGAATCAATTACTGTAATCTCCAAAGCAAACAATATCTAGAAAAATCCAGTTACGTAATTGATCAAAATTTAATTTTGCTTGGTAGTCCTCAGGTTTACTTGATGCTGGATAAACTGAAGCAATGTTTGGTGCTGGTCCAATTTTTGCGTCAGGCAACATTTTTTTACACAATCTAATTGCTCGAGCTTGAGCAACATTTAGATTATGCATAATTTGTCATTTAGTTGCTTGTGATTTTTCTGATATAACTCCGATGATTTGTCCAGCGATGGCAAACATGTTTAATTCATTAATTGTTAATCATCATTTAACTCTTGAACCAAAGTTTTCAAATAATACTTTTGCATAATGCTCAAATAATTTACCAAAGTCATGACTGTCAATACCACCAATTTCATCAATAAAATCAGGGGTATCAAAGTGTAACATTGTTACAACTGGTTGAATATTATTTTTTAAAAGTTCGTCAATTAAATCACTGTAGAACTTAATTCCTTCTTCATTGACGTCTCCCTTAACATTTTTAATAATTCTTGGTCAAGAAATTGAAAATCTATAAGATTTGAATCCCATTTCGGCCATCATTGAAACATCTTCTCTTCATTTATTGTAATGATCTGATGCCACCTTAAACCCTGTTATTCCTTTTGGATATGAGTCTCGTTCATCAAAGCGATCCATAATTGAGGGAACTTTTCCGCCTTGATTAATTGCTCCCTCTATTTGATAAGCACTAGTTGATGCTCCTCATAAAAAGTCTTTTGGAAATTTATGCATTTTTTTCTTTCTCCTTATTTAATAAATATAAACCACCATAACATGCTGCTTTATTTTTTAATATTGACTCATCAAATTTGCCTTCAATATGATGATTGCTATAAACGATTGTCTCATTTCAATAAAAGTCTTTATGCTTAGTTATTTTGTTTTTTATCATTTTGATGAATTGGGGATTAGCACTGACTCCTCCACCAATTGTGATCAAATCAATATCTAACATGTAATCAAGATTGATAATTAGTTTAGCAATATGACTAGTAAAATCATCCATCATTTCAACAGCCAATTGATTATGATTATTAAACAATTCAAAGAACTCTTCACCAGAAATCTTTGTTTGAGTTTCCAATCAATATTTTAATAACAATGTTCCCATACCAGTATCGATTGCTACTACTGAAGGATTATTTTTTTCTAAACTGCTATACATTTTACCAATTTCACCAGCTTGAAAACTTTTTCCTTCTACAACTTCTTTGTTTATAATAATTCCCGCTCCAAGTGCGGTTCCAATTGTTAAATGAACCATATTAGTGATACTTTGATCTTTTTTAATTCTCTCTTGATACTCTCCGATAACTGCAGCTTTTGCGTCATTTGCGATAACAAAGTTTTTTAGCTTTTTATATTTTTTAAAGTAGGCCACTAAATCTTCATCAACATTAATAATTGATGATGGTGCCAACACCTTTTTATTCTTAGTATCAATAATTCCTGGAAAAGAAATTGCTAAATTAAACTCTTCATTAACATTATCTAAGACTTCAGAAATCTTTTTCAAGACATCAATTAAAGGAGTTTTCAGCATTAAATTTTCTCCAATTTGCATTTGATTACTATGATTTAAATATTTTGTTTCAATTTCTTTGTTTTCCTCAAAGACAATGACTTTTATACCAGTGCCTCCGACATCAAAAGTTATATTAAGCATTAATTACATTTTCCTTTTTCTGTTTTTTTAGTAGACTTTTTTGATCATCAATTAGATTATTTAAATTTACATTAGGGTTTTTAACTTCTAATAACCCATAATGAATTTGAACACTATTTAAATTGTTATAGATCATTAATTTTACTTCATTGATAAGATCATCACTTAAGTATTTTGAGTTAGCTAAAATTTGCTCAATATCGTTTTGCATTTTTGCTGCAGTATTATTTAAAGCAGCAAAATCAATTTCCTTGTATAATTCTTCTTTTAAGCTTCTTAGTTGATTTACTGTTTCGGTACAATCTAAAGCATTATATCGATGCATCAATAACGAAGCTTTATCAAATTTTTCTTTTGCTATTAACTTTTTACCTTGAGTGATTAATTTATCTTTGGCAATTTCTTCTTTCTCTAATAGCGTATTAATTTTTTCAGAAACTCTTAGTCATTTTTGAATTCTTTTTTCATTTTGAATAATTTCTTTTTTTGTTTCTTTTGTAAAAAGACTTAAAATTTGATGTTCATCATTTTTCAAAGTTTTTACATCATCAATAGTTAAGTTTAGTTGTAGTTTCGCTAACAGAATTGTTTTTTCCAATGTTTTTGTTAACAATGTTTTTTCATTAACTCTTTCTTTATAACTTAGCATACTGAATAAAATTGCCAATCCTAAAGCAATAGCACATGCTAATAGATAATACACTCCATTTTCTATTGGTGATATTGCTCCTTTTCCATTGTAAATTGGTTCTGAGAAAAATCCAATAGCTTCAAAAACTCCAATTCCTGAAGAAGCTCTTTTAGTTACTCCTAAAATGTTGGCAAAAGCACCAGCAATAAAGGCAGCTGCAACTCCAGAAAATAATGGTCTTTTTTTAGGTAAATTAATTCCGTATAAAATTGGTTCTGTAATTCCTAAAAAACCTGCCGGTAGCATTCCCAGACCTTGCTTTCTTAGTTTTGAATTTTGGGTCACTACTATAACCCCAATTAGGGCTCCAACTTGAGCTCAAACTGATAGTGAACCAGCTATTCCATAAATTGATTGACCACCATTTTGGAAGTGATCTAATGTACTGATTAATGAAAGCATAATGTGCAATCCAAAAATAACAGCAACTTGTCATAAAGCGACAAATATTCCTACTCCAATACCTACTGGAATTTTACCAACGTAAAACATTAGTGCTCCAAATAAAGTTTCTACAAAGTTTCAAACGATTCCATATCCAAAAAAGGCTAATGGAGCAACAACTAGAATTACAATAAATGGTCTAAACATTAATTCTAGAGCAACTGGAATTACACTTTTTAATCAAGTGTCCAATACTTTAGCAGTATAAATTGCCCCAACAATAACAAATATTTTTGTATTCATGGTATTTATTTTAATTTTGGAGATACCATCTAGCATTGGGTTTCCCGTATTCAAGTCTCCAAAATCAAATAAAATAAATTCATTTCCAATACCTAGCGGTCCTCCGTCATAAAACATCATCGGACAACATAGAATTATTCCTAATGCGACTCCCATTAAACCTTCTAATTTAAAGTAGTTTGCTGCTGAAACAGCAATTATAATTCCTACAAAGTAGGTTGTTGATTTACCCATCGCAAATAAGATTGCTCATCCAATAGGAGCTTGAGTAATCAAAACATCATTGGCTGCAGATTCGGCAGTTATTTTAAAGACAATATTGGGCATAACTCCTACTTGTATTAAAATAGCTATAATTGCCTGAATTAATCCGGCTCCAACCATAATTGGAATTATTTTAACCATAATTCCTGAAAACATTGCTAGAAGTTTTCTTCCCAAAGGAATTTTTACATTTCTAGAACCTAAAGACGCCTTAAGAGCATTTGAATTGCTATTGTCTTTAATGATTTCATCTTTAACTTTGAAAACATCTTGACCAATAACAACTTGCAATTCATTTCCGTTTCATACTGTTCCTTTAACCAAACTTATTTTTTTAAGTTCATCGATATTTACTAGTTGTTTATCTTTAATCTTAAATCGAAGTCTTGTCATACAGTTGTAAACTTCATCATAATTTGCTTGATTTCCTACAAATGCATTAATATCTTTTGCTCCTCTTTCATATATACCAGAAACATTAAAGAATTCTGCAGGATCAGTAACAATTTTAGTTTCTTTTTTAGTTGTTTCTTTTTCATTGATATACTCAATTGTACAAATTTGTTCTCCTTGTTTAACCATTCCTGTTTTTAAATCTTTAATTTGGTACTCTTTTAGTTGATTAAATTCAAAAACAATTGGTGTCTCAGCTGAAATATTTTTGTCTTTTAAAAGTTTTAAATCAACATTAAATAGTTCATCATTTTTGGTAACTTTAGTTCCAACTGTTAAGTTTGTTTTAAAACCTTCTCCATCAAGTGAAACAGTGTCCATTCCACAGTGAAGCAAAAATTGTAAACCATCAACGTCAAAACCATAAGCATGCTTTGTATCAAAAATCATCGTTACAGTAGCCATATCAAAAAAACCTTTAAATGTATTTTTTGAGGGAATTATAACTAGACCATCGCCAAGCATTCGATCAGCAAACATTGAATCTTTACACTTTTCAATACTTTTTATCTCGCCATCAACTGGCGCATAAATAATAATCTCCATTTTCTTACCTTCCTTACAGTAATATTTTCCATTATTTAAATTTTTTTGGGTAAAAATGGAAAGAGCTTTCCTAATTGGAAAGCTCTTGAATATTTTCAAATATATACATAAATAGCATTTCAATCGCAAGATTTCGATATACCTTTTTAGACTTATCAAAATTATAATCTATTAACATTATTTCTTCAAAAGGCATTTTCATTTTTTCCTTTTGTCTTTCAGTTGTAACTAAAAAGCTTTGTTGCTCTGGATTATTTTGTGCTTTAAATACTCTAATTAATGATTCATTATCTCGTGAACAAAGTAACACTAAATTTATTTCATCTGCTTTATTTGGTTTCATATCGTTTCTTAGCTCATTTGAAATTATTTTAACTACTTTATCCATTGAAGAAAATAACTCCACAATATACTTAGCAGCATGCCTAACTTGATATGAAGCATAAATGTTGATTGTTTCTTTTGCTTTAATAGCTTGCACAATTGCTCTTACAAAACGATAATTTTTTGAAATTCACTTTGTTATTTGATTAAATTTTTCTATTGATGTAACTTCATTTTCATTTTGATCTCATCCATAATGTTTGTACTCATTTTTTAAATTAAACAATAACTCTCGATATCCTGAATAACCAATTTTTTTTGAAAATTTTGTTACTTGTGAAACAGCAACATAACATTGTTTGGCTAAAGCTTCTTGATTATTAAAAACTCCTGCAAAAAAATTCTTCAAAATTTCTTGTGCGATTATTTTATAGCTTGTTTCATCAATCGTTTTTGACGCTTTTTCTAACTTCTCTAATACTGATTCCATTTTTACCTTTTCCCACTTAACATATAAAAAACTATCATTTTTTACGGTTAAAAATAAATCCCTTTTGACAATGGCTTATATTTCAATTAAAACATATATTATCTAAATTTCCAAAAATAACTGCTATCTTTTAAAAGCTGTTAAAAAACGTCTTACAAATCAAAAAAAGTTTTAAATACTTGAGTAAATTGCATCTCAATTTATCTTTGTATCTAAAACTTTTAAATTATTGTATTTCAATCAAATCATCTATAATGAAATTGCTTCATTTACCTTTTAAAGAAAATAATAGATTTAGTAAATCTTTGTTTCAAGTAACAAAAATTCCTTGATCAATCATTTCAATAATTTCTGCTTGTGTAGCTCATTTAACTGTTGCTGCTTTTTTTAACATCGCTGCAGCAGGTGTTGTTTTTAAAACAAAGTCAAATGATTTATCATCTTTTTGTTTCTCCTTTACACTTATATAATCCTACAAAAGACTAGTAATAGTTAACTTAAAATAGGTTCTGTATTCGTCACTTATTTTTTTAAAAGATATAACATATTTATATACTAGGGGGTAAAACGAATGAATTTTTTTCAAATATTTTCTTCATTTATTTTTTTAATATTCCCTTTCGTATTAATGATTCATATCGACTATAAGGAAATAGTCTTACATAAAGATCAATCAAATGAAAAGAAGTTTTGATTAGCAGGATTAGCATCAATTTTGTTTTCCATTGGTTGAGTAATATTTATGCTCTTTGTCATTATAGCCTTTACCTCTAATACGAATGCCAAAGTTTTACCAATGATATTATTATTTATTTGTTGACTTCTGTTTAGCTCAAATAGTTTACTCATAATTAAACAATCTAAAAAAGTATTAACTCCAAAATCTATAATGATCTTAAGTGTTTTAAGTTTCTGACCTTTTTTAACATTTGGAGTAATCTTTTATGTAGGATGAAAAATTGACAAGATAGATAAGTCACTATAGATTTAAAACTGTTATTAAGTTTGTCATCATTTTAGTTCAAAATCCCTTACAAAACATTGAAGCAATAAAAAAAGCACACTAGTGTGCTTTTTTAAATGTCGAAATTGCTTCATTTACCTTTTAAAGAAAATAATAGATTTAGTAAATCCTTGTTTCAAGTAACAAAAATCCCTTGATCAATCATTTCAATAATTTCTGCTTGTGTAGCTCATTTAATTGCTGCTACTTCTTCTGGTTGTAGCGTCAATGTTGCAATATCTAGTTTAGGAATTTCGATAAGATAAATATCATCAAATCCTTCATAAAAATTAATTGTTAATGCTGGTCTTGTTTGCGAAAAATCATAGTGCAAGCCCAACTCTTCTTGTACTTCACGTTGAATTCCTTGCTGACTAGTTTCTCCTTGAATCACTGATCCAGAAACGCTGATATCTCAATAATTATCTCAGCGTTTATTTTGCTTGGTAGCTTGACGCTTTTGAATTAACATTTGGTTATGTTCATTAAAGATCGCTGCTCGAACAACTAAGCGATAATGATCCGGAATAACTTTTTCCCCTCGAAGATGTTTTTTGGATGTCTTGATACGATTAATGTCGTATAAATCTAGAATCTCCATACTTAACCTCTATCAAACCTTAATACGGTCCTCTTTTGGTTTATACATTTTATCTCCTGGTTTAGTTTCATAAACTTCATGGAACTCATCAATATTTACAAAAACACCATTAACTCTAACTTCTTCAGGTGAATGAGGATCAGTTAATAAACGAGTATTTTGTAATTCAGGAGTTGTAATACGACAAAAGACAGTTGCAAAGTTTTCAAAAAATAGTTTTAAGTCATTTGGTGCTTGCGCTTTACAAATATCTAATGCTGCTGCAACTCCACTTAAATCTCCAATGTTTTCTCCCAATGTTAATTGTCCATTAACATGAGTACCATTAAACTCATAAGCATTGTATTGTTCAACTACCTTATTAGTACGTTGTTGGTATTGCTCATAATCAGCTGGAGTTCATCAGTCTTTAAGATTTCCATCTTTATCAAATTTACTTCCTTCATCATCAAATCCATGACTAACCTCATGACCAATAACTGCTCCAATTCCTCCAAGATTTTTGGCTAATTCTTGGTCTTCACCATAAAATGGTTTTTGTAAGATTGCTGCTGGGAAACAAATTTCATTTGATGTTGGATTGTAATAGGCATTAACTGTTTGGGCATACATATATCACTTATCTTTATCGACTGGTTTGGCAATATCTGCTAGTTCTTTATTTAAATAGTGTTGATTAATACTCAAGACATTTTCAAATAAACTTCCTCCATCTTCATACAAACGAATATTTAAGTCACTAAAATCTTCTCATTTATCAGGATATCCAATTTTGACTGTAAATGAATCTGCTTTTTCTAATGCTTTAACTTTAGTTTCTTCTGACATTCAATCTAAAGCTTTAATACGAGTTTTATAAACCTTGATTAAATCATTTACCATTGCTAAAACTTGTTGTTTCGCTGTTGGTGAAAAATGACGTTTAACATATTCTTGTGATAACAATTCTCCAATTAAATCATTAACAAATTTTGTTGCACGATCTTCAGCTGGTTTTTTAGTAGTAACTCCACTAAAGACTGCTTGATAAGCAAACTTAATTTCATAAAGATTAATTGTTAGTAATCCAGCATAACCAGAAATTACTCGTAATTTCATAAAGTCTTTTAAGTCTTCTAATGGCATATCATTTAACATCGCTGTTAACTTTGTAAAAAATTTCGGTTCACTAACAATAATTTTAGGAGCTTTAATATAACCTGTAGCAGTTAAGTATTTTGTTCAATCAATAAATCCAAAGTTTGTGGTAATTTCTTCAGGAGTAAATAAATTGTAAATTGCTTTAGGGTCTCTTAACTCCTCTTTTTTCAACATTGATTGAGCAATCTCTTTTTCAAAGTTATACACTAAATCAAATATATTAGTTGTTGACAAAGTCACTTGACTTTCTTTAACTAAAGCATTTAAGTAAGTTTGGTATGCTGCTTTGATTTGTTCATGACGAGGATGAGTTGGTTCATAGAAATCACGATCTGACATTCCCAATCCCATTGAATCAATCATTAAAGCTCGAGTATTACTATCTTCAAAATCAGCATCAATCATCTTACTATGGAAGAAACTAATATCTCATTTCTCACTTAATTCAATAAACATTGCTGTTAAGTCCGCTTTTGATTTTAAACCCTCTATTGTTGTCAAAATTGGCTGAATTGGTGAAATCCCATCTTTATTACGGGCTTCATCATTTAAATAATTTTTGTAAAGATTAACAATAAATTGACTTTCTTTTGACAATGGTGTTTTTTGGTTTATTAGTTCATGAATAATGCTCTTGATATCATCATCAGCCTTTTTTCCTAGTTGTTCAAAGCTTCCTCATGATGCATAACCATCTGGTAATTTAGTATTATCCATTCACTCTTTGTTTACATATTCAAAAAAGTTGTCTTGTGCTCTTACTTTACTCATTTTTATAACCTCTATTCTGTTTTCTATTTATATAATTGTATATTAAAAAAGAAAGTGCTAAACTTTCTTTAAAAAATTTTTGCTTGAATTTCTTCAATTATCTTGTCATCCAAATCAATTTTAATATTTTTGTTTTTTATAAAACTAAACAAGAAACAAAATAATATTGCATACCCAAAAATAACCAATTGTAAAAGTGCAACAAAGGGAATAAAAAAATATGTCAAATAGTCAGTTCAGTCATTAGAGTGAGATCTTATTGATGCAATTACAAAAAAATTTATAAATAGCATTATGAAATTTAAAGATCCATAAATGACTTTTCTTATTTTAGTACTTTTATTAAATTTTATTGATTTAAAGACTTTTTTGTAAGACTCTCGATTACAATAAACAAGAACTCCCAAAAAATAAAACTTTCAAAGATATTCTTCGTAACTAAATTCATACGAGATTACTTCATTCAGGTGTTTTTTTTCAACACTAGATATATACTTCGCATAGCGTAACAACAGTAAGTGTAGAATAAAAAATGGTATTAGCATAATATACACGCCTATCATTGGGCCAAAAATATAGCCCATAATAATAACTACTCTCTCACCTTGTGCAGACTCCAAAGACGAAAATAAGATTCCTGCCAATAAAAGTATGGCTAAGCATATCAATCCAATGTATCCAAAAATTTTAACTTTTTTGCACGTTCTTTCAACAATAGTCTGATCAAAAATATCAACGCTAATAATATTGGTATTTTTCATTGTATTTCTCCCTTCTTATAAGTAGTTTTCTCTATCAAAATAAACTTGAAAAGTGACGTAGATTTTTATTGATGTGCCCTTGTTGTTTAGGATAATTTTTGAACAACTGCACTTCTTCTTTTTCTAAACCACTATCTATTAAGACCTGAGAGTCATTTTCAAAAATATCCACCATTGATTCAATAGAATCTAAATTTTTTGCAACAAATTGACTTTTAGCAATTATTTGAGATTTTTTCTCAAATGTTGGTGTCAATTTTAAATTGGTTCATTCTAAAATAGCTCTTCCTCAATGCACATCATAATAACCCTCTCTAGGATTATCTATTGGACCATAATATGTTCCCGTTCAAGAACCTTTTGTAGCTAATGTAGATGTAAAAAATACTAATGATTTATCAATATTCTTTGTATAGTTTCTTTCAGCACTTGCTTTATATGTTGATAAAAAGAATCATCATGTACGTCATTTACCAACTGAATATGAGTTAATATTTTTCAAGTTTCAAACAGGATTTTTAGTTTTGTCAAAAATAATGATTGCTCTATCTTTTACATTTTCTTGTCCAAAAGAACCTAAAAATTTATGTCCTAATCCGTTTCTAAATCCTTCCTTCATAAACTTTTCATATTTATCAGAAATATTTTTCCCATAGTTTTGTTGCAACATTTCTTTGTTTTTCTTAATAAAATCATCAATCGAAACATTTTTCCCTGAAACATCAATTCCAAATAATGCTTTAAGAATAAAGTTGATCATTTTATTAGGCGTCACCTTTATTGTTCCCTTAACTATAAAAGACATTACTTTTCCCAATGCTTTTTTTACATTAGTTGGAGATGTAGATAAAACTTTAAAACCTTTGACAAAAGCATTTGTTATGGCACCAGCTGTTTTTGCAATAATTCTTTTAACAAGCACACTTTTCATAGTAGCCATTACAGTTGCATAAATTAATATCTTAGAAAAAATATCCAAAGCCTTGTTTATATCTCGATATCCATTGATACTTTCTGAAAAAAAAGACAGGCTTATCTTCTTTAGCATAATCATCTTCATAATGTTTTCAAGCATTATTTGTCAAATACTTCATTCCCTGATCGTTTGTTGCACTTGAAGCACTTATGAAAATTTCTCCTAGTTTGTTAATAAAACTACTATCATAATGAAGGTCCTGATTTTGAGCATATTTCTTAACAAATTTAATGTCTTCAGCAAAACCATTATCCTCAGTGTTTTGAATCGTCAAATCATCTAATGAATGTTGATCCTTAATATTTTCAGTTAAATATTTAACCATATGTTTTTCAATTTTATCTTTATCATAAACGTATGTTCTTTGTAAATTAGAATCATGGTCATATACTTGAATGTACTGACTAACCTGCTGCTCTAATTTGGATTTTCCGAAATATTTATAACTAGTTTTTTGGTAATTATAATTTGATAAATTTAAATTATATTTCTTAAATATAATACTGCTAGCATCTATATGAAAAGAATTTTTTTGTAACACTTCTTCTTTGATTTGGCTAGCTAATTTAGCTTTTTGGGTTTCCTGCTCTTCAACCAATTTTGAATTCAAATATGAATTCAAAATTGGTGCCACAGAAAAACCACTTAATGTTGTAATATAAGCAACGATTTAAAATGCATTTTTTCTCCTTTGGTTATATATAAATCATTATTTAGTTTATGCCTAGGTATCTAAATATTAATACTAATTATTAAGAACTGCTATTTTTATTTTGTTGTTGAAACCATTTGCTTTTTTGTTGAGTAATATTTATAAAAAAAAGAGACTTTCTATAAGAAATATCTCCAAGGGTTAATTTTATTCAGGCCAGAATTGTAATAGTATATTTTTGTAATTTTCATTGACTTCGACAGTATCTTCAATTCTAAAAATATTTAATAGCGAATTAAAGTAAGTAACAATATTTGGGAGAAAAACCATTACCGCAAATATTGCAATTAGTATTCAAGAGAAAAGTTCTCCAAATCATCATATTATTCATCGTAGCATACGAAATAATGATGGTCGTCTACTTATTCCTATATTTTCAAATTTGTAACTTTTATTTTCATCATAATTTATATCTAAAGATAGTCGATCATGTTCAACTTCAAAACTTTCTAAAGTTTTTCTTGAAAAATAACTTTGTGATATTTTTAAAACATTAAGATAGACTCAAAATTTATCTATTTTTGAAAGTTGATTTCAATTCTCAGTTTGTCTGCGAGATTTAATCAAAATTAAGTATTTTTTGATTGTTGCTAACAATCTTAAACATCCAAAAACAGCAATAATGCTTCCAATAATTTCAACAGTTCGATACGATAGTATTGAAACCTTGCTCTTTTGCAAAATTACTAATTCAATCAAAATAATAAAAAATGTGATTGCTCCAACAACTATGCTTGTGATCAATAAATCTTTGAGCATTCTCAGACGTAATAAATTTAAAAACTCTAGCTTAGTTAATTTAAGATTGGGCGTCCTAAACATTTTTTCCATCTTTGACATGATATACTCCTTTATTCATTTTAAATAGAATATCAAAAGCAAACTTGTTTTATAATGATTTTAAAAGCCTTTTGTCAAATTTTTAATAACTTGTCAATTTAAATTACCCATTTTGACTTTTTAAGCATCTATATTTGTTAAATCAACTGGTCAAAATTGTCTAAGCATTTTTTCATAATTTTGACGCACTTGTGGACTATCTTCAATTCTGAAAAAGTTTAATCAATGGCTAATATAGTCAATAGATTTTGGTAAAAAGAAAAATATTGCCGCTAAAATGGCTACCAGAAGACTATAAATGTTGTCAGCCATTCAAGCTATTCAATAAAGTATTTCAAAAAGTCATGATCGCTCTTTACACCCCATTGAGCCGCATTCAATCGATTGCTTATTATTAAATACAATAGGATTTGGTTCGGGGCTTTCATATATACTTTTAACCGTTTTTTTGGCAAAATATTTTTGTGATATCTTGCTAACTTCTAAGTAGACTCAATTTTTTTGAGATAGTGAAGTTTTTTCTCATTGCTGACAATATCGGCAACATTTAATTAGGGAATACCAAGTCTTCACAGCTAGAAGCATTTTCAAAAAAGAATAAACACTGATAATCATTGCTAATACTTCACCTACTCGGTAAGAAACTAAACTACCTTGTTTATTTCGAATAATTAAAAACTCAACTAAGAGAACAACCCCAATAGCCATAATTAAACTGCTTAAAGTAACAATTAACTCTTTAACAATTTTAGTTTTAAACAATTGCAAATATTGAATTCTTGTTAAGTTGCAATTAGGGTTTTCAAAAACTTTTCTTAACTTTTTCATTAGCAAGTTTCCTTTCTAAAGTTACTAATATTATTATCAATGTTCTTATTCAAAAAAAAAAAAAAAAGTTTATGAAACTAAAATAGTTTTATAAACTTTTTTTATAGAAAACTTATTTTTTTAATTGTAGTAATAATCAATTAGCTTTATTTTTCATTACTCAATTGGCATATTCTTGTTCTGACAAATTACTTCCAAAAACATCTTTGTCAACAATTTGTTCTCTACTTTCATCACCAGTATAGACATTTTGACCACCATCATTTTGTTTAAACATTGGCAATAAGGATTGAATTCGAGTATTTCCAAATTGAAGCTTATATTCTATATAACTGCCATCAATCGTTTTAGCCTCATTTGATAGTCCAATACCAATTTTACCATCAGCGGTTTTTTTAAGTGCAACATGATTTGAGTTGTCAAGTTGAATTCAACTACGAAAACCATCAAAGGCAAAGTTCATTTCTGTTTGTAAAGTCTTACTCATTTGAGTTCCAACTAATTGAATTTGATATTGCTTTTGCTTTGTAAGTTCAAAGAAAGTAACTTCATTATTAGGGCTTAGATCTAACTTTGCTAAAATTTCCGTTCAAGAAACTTCAGTTTTTTCTTCAATTAAAGTTTTGATATCGCTGTCTAAAGTTTCACTCAACTTTAAAAATTCTAAAGGCTTGGTATCTTGATCATTATTAATTTGTAACATATAGTTATTGGCAATTAAAATTGAGTCATAAATTTCGGCAAAAAAGGCATCTTCTTTTGTAGAATTTTCTGGAGCTAAATCATTGGTATAAGTTCAAGGAACTGTAATTGTTGGAATTGGGAGTTCTTTAATCTCTTCACCGCTATTTATTTTAATTTTAATATTTGACAAAACAAATGTTCCATAGTTATAAGTTTGCGAAATAATTTCTTCAGTTTGAGTTTCAGCTACAGGAATTTCATTTAAAAACTTTTCCAGACTACTATCAAAAGCTTCTAATAAAGCTTCATAGTCATGAGTACTGTTTTTAATTTCTTTAATTACTAAATCTTTTTCAATAGCTTTTGTATCACTACGTTTTAATAAAAAACTGTTTAGTAAGGCATTATTGCTAATGTCTGCTCATCATTTAATTTGGTTTAAACCAATATTATCAAATAACGCTTTTTGAACTGATACTTCATCTTGATTAACGATTTCATCGCCAAATTCCACATTAGCTGTAAAAGCAGTACTAATTTGGTTTTTGATTGATGTTTCTAAAACATCTTTAAACTCTGCTGAGTTGATATATTTAGCAATACCATGATCTAAAATTCCATAGCTTTTGAAATTCGGATTGGTTTTTCTAAAATCTGAAAGTTTAAGTTTGGTTGAGTTAGTTTCTGTATTATACAGTTCCTTGGGAAGATTCTGAACAACGTTGGTAATTAATGAAAGGACTGCGCCTTCTTCACCAACCACAATTTTAATTGGTAACTGGTTAGTTGAAAATGATGTCTTAACGTTATTATTATCGTTAAAATACATTTTTTTAGTAACAGTCAATTCAATTGAATAAATTTCCTGACCATCTATTTTAGTGTTTTTCAAAACAAATGGACTTGTTGCTACAATTTGAAATTCTCCCAAAGTTGCAGCAGCATTACCTAAATAAATATTGCGATATTTAATGGCATTCTCTCCAGTTTCAAAAGCATCATATATTGCTTTTTCAAACTGTAGTTGAGTAAATAATTTATTTAAATCATTAGTCATTAACGCTTGAGCATCAATATTGGAATTTTGCTCGCTTAGATCTCAAGAAAAGTCTTTTTCAGAATCATTTTCATAATTTTCTAATAAAAAATCTAAATTAAAAAGGTTATACGAGCTAGAATCTCCAGTTTCGGGAACAGCTCTGGTAAATTTTGCTTGATTTTCACTTAGTGAATAAATCTCAGCTGTTAATTTATTTAAATCATTTTTGAAGTCTTTTAAAGTTTCTTCATAGTTTTCATTTGTTGGAGGTTTGACAACATTTTTCTTTCCACAGGCAACAGCTGTAGTTCCTGCAGTTGTAATTAAGGATAACGCTCCTAGTAGTGTTAATAATTTTTTCATTCTTTTTCTCCGTTTATGATTTTAAAATTTTTCATAGTAGGACTAATCACAAGTAATTGATTTAACATTTTTATAGTATATTATGAAAAATTAAAATGTTTTCTATTTGTTTTCTTCATATACTAGCAATTACAAATAAACTCTAACAAAAAAAAAAAAAAACAAGAGATTGTCCCAAAACGGGAAATTCTCTCGCTATTTCACATTTTTGTAAGTTTAATATAAATTTGTGTGACATTTTGATTAGCTCAGAAACTGCTATTGAGCTTAGCAGTTGGTTATATTGTTATTAGTTTAGATAGGAGGGAATTGTTGCTAATAACCTATATAAGTTATATTGCTTAAGTCATAAATCAAATAAATCTAAACGTTTTTTTGTTATTTAATAACTACCTTTGTAAGTAATTACAGAAGCTATAAGTTAAAAACTCTTAATCTTTGTTTTTAAAAAATAATAAGGGAATACTTTTCAGCCCATAAACTCCAGAATCTTTTGATTCACTAACGCTTGCTAGTTGTTTATAGGGATTAGCCAAATTTCAGTCGAATTTATTGGGGTCTCTAGAGTCTGCAAATAAGCTTTTGTCATTGCTTAGTTCTCAATATTCTTTTCCATCTCATGTTCGACTATTATTTTTATTAAAGTTTTCTAGTCAAATACCTCTATCAAACGGTAAGAATAAATCAAAGTTCATTCAGCCTAAATTAAATTTGTAGTTAACACTATAAGGTAATTTCATATTTTCTTTATGATATTGGTTTAGTGTCAAAACCGAAGTATGTCTTGCTGGTTCTGCAGGTCATCCACCTCTAACAAATAATGATGGCGAAGCTAAACCTTCCTGATCTGTAGCTTTAAAACTATCAGTTGGAGTTAAAGTTCCTTCACGTTTATCGTGCCCAGAAATACCTTCTATTTTTGCAGAGAATAAATTAAAATCGTATAGTTCATTGTTAGTAACTAAATTGTTGGTGTTAGCAGAATTTTCACTACCTACCAAATGAAACGTGTTAACTCCCGTTGTTGGATCAAAATTGAACATGTCTTTTGTAAAAAGAACATTTCAGTACTCGAAAAGCGGATTGCTTGCAGCTTCAATATCTTCTCAAGTTCTTTTAAAAGAGTTTTTTAAGTTTTTTCCAATCTCATCACTAATGGTAAAAATATTAGCTCTTAAATCACTGTAACTATTACCCTCATGTCAGCTTTCGTTTGTAACCAACTCTGAGTTAGCCTTAAGGACATTGTTATTAACAATTTTTAAAGCTTGATAAATTGATTTACCTAAGGCTTCTTCTTTACCAACCAAGTTGGCATCATTTTCATAGGTTCAGGGAATTACCATCGTTGGTAATTCTAACTTTGTAGTTTGATCTAATTCAATATAAATATTTTGTAATCTAAAATACCCAAAACTATAACTAGTTTGAACTAAGAAGTCTTTAAGGTTACTATCTACTGAATATAAACTTAGAAAACTTTTTAGGGCTTGTTCATGAGTTACTATTGCTTCACTGACATCTCCAATAATTTCATTGATCATTGGTAACGCTTGCTTTTCTGTAAGAGCTTCTGTTTCAGTCTTTTTTAAGATTAAACTGTTAGCTAAAGGATTGCGTTGAAGATCATATAAAGTTTTAGTTTCAAACCCATGATTAGTTTCCGTATTATTCTGAAGCATTTCTGACATTACTTTAATATCAGAATGGTCAGCAATGGTATTGCCATAAGAAATTTGATATTTAAGTTCCTCATTATTGATTTTTTCAATATTTTGCGACAATTGATTTTTATATCTAACATCGTTAATGAATGGATGTAAACTTAAGTCAAATGAATTAGTATACGTTTTAAAGTCAGGTATTAAGGCTTTAATTTTAGAACTACTAAAATTAGTATCTCCATTTTTGATCATTTGCTTTGGCAGTTCATTAACAACTTTTTCAATAAAGGTTAATACTTGCCCTTCTTTTCCAATTAATAGTTTTAAAGGAATTTTATTAGTTTGGTGAACTTCGGTATTTCCTTGAGTGTTTTTATAATACATATCCTTAGTAACAGTTACGTTAATTGAGTACATTAACTCTTTAGTTGAAGTATTAACATTAGTATATTCTGTTCTTTGTAAACTAAAGTCATCAACTTCAGAAATTTTAAAGTCTCCTAATGTTGCTTGGGCTGAGCCCATGTAAATATTACGAAATTTGATAGAATCTTTTCCTGTTGCTAAATTACTTTGGATCAAACTGGCAAACTCTTCTTCGGAAAATAAGATATTAAGATCTTTAACAAACATTGCTTGAGCACTGTTATTTTTAAAGAGATCAAAACTTTCATTACCCTCTCCACCATATTGCTGGTTTAAATAGTTATAGTTGAATAACTGATAGTTTTGTTTATCCCCACTGGCTTCAATTTTACGTACAAACTTAGCGGAATTTTGATTATAAACAGTACTTCAAATATTGTTTAACTCTGTTTTAAATTCACTAATAGCCTCATCAGTTGGTGGAATTGGTGGAGTTTTAGTATTTCCACAAGCAACTACAGATAAGCTAGTCGAAGCCGTTAAGGTTATCGCTCCCAGTATTGTTAAAATTTTTTTCATATTGTCCCCTTCTTAAACTTCAATTTTTTTAAAGAGCTTTTCGGTTGCATCTACTATGTTGACATCTCTTTGAAATTTGAAGCTTTTGTTCTTTTTGTTGCAAATGCATGGCAATTACAAAATAAACTCTAACAAAAAAAAAAAAAAACAAGAGTTTGTTCCAAATCGGAAAATTCTCTTGTAATATTTTCTACTTTACTGCTATTTTAAAGGTACTAGTATCGAAGTTTTCTATTCCTTGACTAGTCATTAGCAACTGATAATCATTAACAATATTTTTATATTCTGCTAAAGTTTGTTCATAAGTATTTTGAGACTCATCAATTAACTTATGTTGTTGCTTAATTAACGCTGCTTTTTTCTCAATTAAAGATACAATTTTTGTTGTTTCTTTATTTTTAGCTTTTTTAAGCTCTAATTTATCAGTTAGTTCTTCTTTTTCAAGTTCCAAGTTTGCTAAGATTGCCACTTGTTTTTCATATTCATTAATAATTTTACTTTCTGTAGCCATTGCTGTTTGGTGTTGATTAATAAATTGTTTATGTTCATTAACCAATTGTTTATTTTGAAAACGAATTTTTAAACCAAGTTTTCTAAAACTGCTGTTAAAGTCATTCCTAATATTTACGTTATTTGAAAATAAGAAGAATGTTAATAAGAATGCAGTTCCAAAACCTACAGCATTGACTCCTAAAATTCCAATTAAGTGTGTTGGTTGTCCTGAATACAATAATAACCCTGGAATTACTGTTACTCCCATTCCTGGACAAGTAACATTGAAAATTCCGGCAATAAATCCTCCAGCAGCTCCTCCAACTAAACCATATAAAAAGGGTTTAACTTTTGGTAAATTAGTTCCAAATATTACTGGTTCGGTAATTCCAAATAATGATGTTAATCCAGCAGATAAATGTAATTTACTATCAACTTTATTTTTAGTTAAGAACGCTACAGCAAATGCTGCTCCCCCTTGACTAACAATTGATGCAGTTCAAACTGCATTCATAATTGAACCATCGCCAGTAATTTGACCTTCAATTACCATTTGCATTTCCAATCCTTGTAGTAGTTGGTGTGCTCCAGTAATTACAATCGCTTGTAATGTTCCAGCCAATAATGCTGTTCCAAATCCATAAGGGATTTTTAAGAAGCTAGTCGCTCCAATTAAAATTCCCTTTTCTACAATTTGTAATAACGGACCAAAAATAAATAGTCCAACTACAAAGGTAACTGTAATTGTTGTAAATGGTGTAATAATCATATTCAATGATTTTGGCACTACTTTTTTAAGATTTTTTTCTAGCACAGCTGCTAAAATTCCTAAAGCGATTGGTGGCAATACTGATCCTTGTCATCCCATAATTGAAATAAACCCAATTTCTCATGGCACAGCTCTAATTGGTTCTGCTAATCCCATATTTATTCATGCTTGTTTAGCGATATCTTGACTTGGATAATCTTGGGCAAACTTTAAGAAGTAATCTCAAGTTGCTATCGCATTTTTGTCTGGCAATATTGGTGAGACAAACATAATTCCAATAATAATCCCAATAACTGGGGTTCCTCCAAAGCGTTTAACAGTTGATCAACAAACTAATGCTGCTAAAAAGGCAAACGCTGTGGTTGTTAGAATATTTAAAATCTTTTCAAATTCTGTCCCTACTTGAATAATTCCAATTTGAACAAATAATGCTTTGAACCCCATTAATAATCCAGCAGATACTAATGCTGGAATAATTGGTAAAAAGATATCTCCCAATGCTGTAAACACTGGTCCAATCCCGCGTTTACGTTTTTGAGCGAACTTTTCTTTTAACTCAAAACTTCCCGTATTTGTTGAACCTGAATTGTTTAACAAGTTTTGAGTTTCTTTGAAAACTTCTTCTACTACTCCTGATCCTAAAATGATTTGCAACTGATCTCCATTTCAGTTGATTCCTTTAGCGATCGGATTTTGTTTAATTGTATCAATATCAACTAATGATTTATCAATTACTTCATAGCGCATTCTTGTAAAACAATGCACGTAATTGCTAATATTTTCTTGTCCACCAATTGCTGTTAAAAAGCTTTTGGCGTGTTGATTATAATTAACCTTCTTTTTCACAATTTCTCTCCTTATAAATTTGAGTATAGTAAAAACTTTTAAATAAAATAATACATATAATCATAAGTTTTAGGGCAAAATATGAGTTTGGAAAATTACTTATTTTCCAAACTCATATTTTGTTTAAGATATTCAACTACTTGATTTGCATAAATTTCGGGGTCTTCTAAATTCCCATCAATCACCATAAATGGAAACGCATCTTTTAAATGTAAATATCAACGATCATACATTTCAGTTAATTTAGTTCAAAAATCAATATCAACTGCCAATTCACGTTCAATTGCTCGGGTATGAATTCGACGAATTGAAGTTTCTGGACTAACCTTCAAATAAATGACTAAATCATATCCCTCTTGATTAGGTCCTTTAAAAATTGACGGCAATACTGAAATTTCAAAATATTCACGATATACTTTTCAATCACGTTCATCAATATTACCAGCTTCATAATTACAATGAGCAAAAATAATTGTATCCATAATTCCACGATCATAAATAACATTTTCATATTGTTTAGAATCTAAAAATTGTTTCATTCGATTGGCTAACATTAACAGTTCCATTTTATAAGCAGCCGCACGAGCAATAACAGGATTTGGAGAATACGAATCTTCAAAATATGGATTGTCAGCTAACGGTTCTCAAAACACTTGATAATCTTTAGGTAGCTTCGCTTTTAGCTTTTCAATTAAAGTTGTTTTCCCGGCTCCCACAGTTCCAAAAATTGCAATTTTCATAAACTCTCCTTTTTACAATTAAAATTATTTTAACATTTTCTTTTGCTGTGAAACTCGTAATTGAAGTTTATTTCAAATATTTTATTTTAGACAATTTTGACAATATTTAATAGAAGTTGCATTTTGAACTTCTATCATGATATAGTATTAAAATCACAACAAAAACGATGTGATTTTATTAAGCATTACGAGGAGAATTATGCGCTGATTATTTTTAAAAAATTCTATACGAAAGTCTCAAAAAAAACTTGTGCAGATTATGGCTTTAGGGTTTTTAATTTCTTTATTTTTTATGGGACTTTTTGGAATATTTGCTGTTAACTTGAAAGTTAATACTGCCTATCAAGAAATTAAAATTGCAAGTAATCTACGAGATATTGTCATGGATGTTGACTCTACTACTCGATTGACCAATCCAACTAAAGATAATCTTGATAAGTTACCTGAAAGTCAGGAACTTTATCAACAATATATCTTAAATCAGTTGGCTCTAGAAAATGGATTTGAATGGTCAAAAACTGAAGAATGAACAATTAACAATATTACTAATCAACAAGCAGCTTTAAAATTAAAAGTTATTGCAAAATTTGATTCAACTGCTGATACCCAAATTGATAAACTTGTAATCACTCAAGGAAATAACTTTTCTAACGATGCTTTATCAGCTAAGCGACAAGTTATTCTTAATCCAGCTTTTGCTAAAGCTAATCAAATTGAGATTGGATCAATCATCCGTTTACAACCAGATGAATATGGAACAAGTTTATTAGTTAAGGAAAATTTAGCTGTTAATCAAGATATTTTAGCAACTGCTTCTTTAGAAGAACTTTTAGAAAATGGGAAGTATTATGGATTAAACTGATATGAAGTTATTGGACTAGGGACTTCTGTTGATTTTGCATACCCAACTTTTGACAGTTTGTCGTTGTATCCTAAAGCAAAACAAGAAGCTTTAGTATATGTTGATAGTCGAACTTTAGGATTTCAAAATTATTCATTTGAAATTAATTACAATACTGACTTATCGCAATTACGAACAATGAAAATTTTTAACTCAAATAATGCTTTGGTTTCATTGACATCAGAATTTGATCGTCAAACTTATTACTCTCTTAAAACTAATGACTCTCAACAAAGTCTTAATCCAGATAGTTTAAATAAACAATATAAGGATTTAGGAGGATTATTTAATAATCAACAATACTTCTTTAAGAATAGCGACAAAAATTATCGCCATTACAACCGTATAAATAATGTTTCACAAATCATTAAATTCTTTGATCTTTTAGCAGGATTATTAATGGTCGTTGTTTTAACAATTACACTTTTTATTTTCTATTTAGTATCTAAAAAAGAGTTGGAAAATGAACTAGCTGAAATTGGATATTTAAAATCAATGGGGTATACAAACAGGAAAATTATTTTTAATTACTTAGCATTAATTGTGTTTGCTTGCTTAAGCGGGTTTATTTTGGCAACGGGGTTATTTATTTTCTTAGAACCTCACTTTATCGATTTATTTACAAATATCTTTAACTTTAAATTTATGACTGCTCCTAGTTTATGAATTTTTGAACTTTTAAGCTTAATAATTGTCATGGTAATTTTATTAATAATTAATGCTGGGATTTGTTATCGCAATTTTAACAAACCAATTACTGATTTGAATTTTGGGATTAAGTCATCAAAAATCTCTTGAATTGCTATTAAATATAAGCAGTGATTTGTAATTAACAAGTTTGATCATAAACTTCGTGCTGCCCTCTTTATTTCATCGTTTTCAAAAATTATTGGAATTGCTTTTGCGATGCTTTTATGTGCGACTTTAACTTCATCAGCTTTAGTTGTTCCTCAACAAATTAAAAATAACTATCAAAATGTCTTTGCCAACATTAATTATAAAAATAAGGTAGTTTATACAGCTCCGGTTGCCAATAATCCTTTAAGTTTTTTAAAAACTTATAATCCTTACTTTAAAGATGAACAATGAGGATTTGATTTTGATAATAAAATGGTTAAAGAATATATTGGTTCTAAAAGTAAGGATTTTGCAAGTACAGCCTATCCCCTACTACAAGATGGTTCAAACAAAATCAACTGAGAAAAAGTGACAACTGATATTTTAAATAATAATATTCACACCGATTATTATTCATATGATATTGCTAAGAAAAATAATACTGCTTGAGCTGAATTTTCTTGATTAAACTGAAAAAATTTATCAACTAACTTTTTATTAGAATTGGATAATGCTGAAATTGATGATTCAGGAATTGTTGGGGGATTTGGTGCTGGTGAAACAATGAAAAGCATTTACTCTCAATGAAATGATCACACAATGCTAACTAATGAACTTGAGCAGTTTAAAAAACAAACTCCTAATCGTCAAAGTTTATTGGCCTATTGTAATTTGTTGCTAAACTTTTATAAAAAGTATTCTGATGCTTTGCCATTAACTTATAACCAAAAAGTTATTAAAAATAACCTATTAGACAACAGACAAGTTAACAATGTTTTAAGTAAAGCAATTGCGATCAAGAATAACACTTATCAAAACTTCTGAAAGTTAGATAAGGATTATAATAAGTACTACCAAATTAGTGCAAGCAAACAAGCAGACTTTGACTTTTATTTAGACAGTCAACTAATTAATGTTAAGACATTAAAGCAAGAAATTTTGAAATCATGATCTGATGAAGACATTAAGCGATTAAATAATAACTTAACCCTTTGATTTACGTCTGTGTTTGAATGACGTTTGGGAACAACAATTTTAATGTTGACTTATACGAATACTCCTTATTACATTCAACAAAAAATTATCAAGGCCTTAGAAAATAATGATACTTTTACAATTAGCAATAGTATCATTCCTTATAATCAACTAACTGATGAACTAGGTACAACTTTTAAAGCCAAGTATCAAGATTTAGAATTTGATATTAATGGGATTAATCAAAACTCTCAATTAACAATACTTCTAGATAAAAAGACGCAACTTTTAAATCAAAATCTTTTTACCCCAACAACAGATGTATACAACATTGTAATCAACCAAGCATTGGCTAAAAAACTTGATTTAAAAGTAAATGAATTGGTTAACTTAGATGTGATTAATGCGAAATTAGAAACTTTGAGCAATAATGAATATCAACCAATTGATTTGAACGACGTCAAAATGGGTTGAACTAAAAATCCATACAAGGACTTTCGAACTCAATCAAGTCGAAGTTACTATTCTTCTCCAAAAAATTCTCGAGAAACAAGAAACTTTGCTGATACTAATTTATTTGGAATTCCTGAAACGTTTACCTCAGCTAGCTTTGGGGGAGCAGAATTAGCAATTACTAATAATGGCGCTATTGGTGCTTCTAAACAACCTCCAGTTCATAAGCAAGTAACTAATAATCAATTACGAATTGGAACAGATCCAGTTAAAGCTGTTAAACCATTTAAGGTAGTCGGAATTGAACATAGTTATGGAAAACCACAGGCTTGAATTGCTAATAGCAGTGCAAATGAAATTTTAGAGTACAATAAAATTCAAAAGTTTAATTTTGAAAACTTCTTTGTCCCTGAGTGAGCCTTTGTTAATGACTTATATAATTTTGAAAACTTTAGTGACCCTGATTTAAAAACTTTTTTACAGGGTTCACCATCATATGAGGATTTCCAAACTAGGTTAGCAACAACTTCAAATATGGCGTGACATAATTTAGATACCTTCTATAATAACCTTTATCCTGTTTTCAACTATAAGTTATCTGGTAATAGCGAAATTGATGATTTGACTTTGGGATTATCAACAACTCAGCGCTATGGAGACTTTAGTCTATTTGGAACTCGCGGTTCTTATGAAATGATAACTCCTCCTGGATGTGAAGATGGTAATTGTGAGTTAATTATCAACAAAGATAAATATTACGAAGGATTCTCAACACCAACTTTGAGTATGTTAACTCCGGTAAACTTAACAATGAATATTATTGAAAATTTAACTGTTAAGTTAACCTTAGTAATTTACATTTTCATAGCTATTTTATTAATGATTACTTTGATTATTTTATTGTTAGCGACAACCTTGATTATTGAAGATAATCAACACTTTATTAAGACAATGAAAGTCTTGGGATATTCAAACTTTTATGTAATTAGACAAATCTTTAGATTATATAATTCTTGAATTATCTTTATGTTTGTTGGAGGTTTAAGCTTAGGAATTTATAGTATTTATATTATAATTGGGGCGATTTCAAATAGCAGCTCTTATGTGTTTTTTGCAAGTGTTGTTTGATGACATCCATTAGCAATTTTAGGTGGTTTAGTTTTCTTATACTTAATAACTTTTATTGCCAGTTGATTAAACGTTAAAAAACTTACCCAATAAAAAAATAACTTCCTTATTCATTAGGAAGTTATTTTTTTACTTTAAATATGCTCGAATTACTTCACTTAATTTTAAAGCTGCTTTTGGTAAAAATTGATCAAATTGTTCTTCATTAGGATCTTCATTTCCAATCACATCAGAAACAATCTTGATTGCTCCGATTGGAACATTGAAAATATGAGCAGTTTGCATAAGTGCTGCACATTCCATTTCAGCAATTGCAATTTCAGCTGGAAGTTTTGAAGTATATTCATTGATCTTCGCTTGTGATTCAAAGAACATATCGCTTGATGCAGTATTGGCAAATACATAGTGGTTGTTTGCCATACAATTTGCCAAATTTGCTCTAATTTTATCGTCTGTTGAGTAATGTGGCGGCATTCCTGGTAATTGACCATGAACATAACCAAAACCAGTTGAATCAGCTGTTGATAGGTAGGCATTTTCAACAACGACTAAATCTCCTCGTTTTAAGTGATGCTTATCTAAACAACCAGCTGTTCCTGCATTAACAATTTGACTAATTTGTCCTTGATACTTAGTAAGTAAGTATGTTAAGGCTGTTGCTGCGTTTACTAAGCCAATTCCTGTATATGCTACAAGAACTTTTTTGTCTGGGGTTAAAAATTCACGAACTAGGGAATTTTTAACTGGTGTTGCTTTAATATCAGCAACTAATTGATGAAGTTCTTCTTCCATCGCTCCAATTAATAATATCATTTTAATCTCTCTCATCTTCTATTCAGTATTTAACTGTATTAATCAACATTTTACCAATGTTGTCAATGCCATGATCAGCAACTGAGCGATCATATTGCATTTGTAATAATTCTTTAAACCCTTGTGTTAAATCTTTAAAACATAAATTTCGATAATAGTCTACTCTAGGATAATTGCGTTCAACAGAAATCTTATCAGCGCAAAAAACAATCATATCCAATCGAGTCATATCAGGGCTTCCCACAGTATGATTGAATACCGCTTGCAAAATTTCTGTATCTTTAATCAATCAATCTTTTTGCAAATGTAAATACCCCGTAAACGAATGTCAAACTGGTTTTGGCTCTGCTAATAATCCTGGCATGTAGTGTTTTAAATATCATTGAGCTTTTTGATCATCTCAGCGTTTCGTAACATCATGTAGAGTTCCGGCAATAAACGCTTTTTGATCATCTTCACCTCAAATAACTGCTAACTCTTTAGCCATCGCTCCGACATTTAAACAGTGCAAATAACGTTCCTGATCCATTTGTGATTCCAAACGCTCATGTAAATATAATAAGTTGTAATTAATATAATCGTTAATTTCCGGAATCTGTTTATCTAAATCAATAAGATTACGAATTTTTGTTGAAGATAAGAAGTTATTATTAAATTCAAATACTTCTAAATTATACTTTTCAACAATTTCTTGATTAATTTCTGGTTGACGTTTAAAGACTTTGAAAGGAACTAGTTTAATTAATTTATCAAATTCATTTCACTTTTCAAAACTATCTAATTGATCACTTCCCATAATAAAGGCAAAATCAATTTCAGGATAATGTTCTAAAATATAACTTACCGTTTCAAAAGTTGGTGTTGCTCGTTGATTACGAATTTCATATTCATTTATTCGAATAAACGAATTTTGGGCTTCAACAATTTTTAACATTGATAAACGATCTTTAGTAATACTGTTTTGTTTCTTTTTAAATGGGTTTAAATACGCCGGAATTAGTCAAACCTCTTCAAATCCTAATTGTTCATGACAAGCTTTGGCAATATTGACATGATCGGTGTGAATTGGATCAAAAGATCCACCAAATAAAGCAATACGTTTTCTAGCCATTAGTTGCCACCAGTCTTTCTAATTCTTTTCCTACACCATTATTATCAATTGTCTCACAAACTTTGTAAGCTTTAGTTTTTAACTCATCAACAGCATTCCCAACAGCAATTCCTTTAAAGACACCTTCAACCATTGCTAAATCATTGTGATTATCTCCAAAAACAATTACCTCTTGATAATTTGTTTGTACAATTTCTGCTCAACGAATTAATCCAGTTAATTTGTTAGTCCCCTTATTCATGACATTAAACATTGTTGGTAGGGATTGCACTACATCAATTGATTGATCATAGGCTGCTAACATTGCCAAGGCTTGCTTAAGCTTATTTTGGTCTTCACAATACATTGTTAATTCCACAGGACAAACTTGTTTTTGTTCGATCGCACTAGCTAGCTTTTCTAGGTCATCATAAAAATGAATTGGTCACTTATCAGCTTGATTAGTTATTTGCTCTTGATAGCGTTGTCAAACTTGCAAACGATGTGAAGTTTTAGTTCCTACCATTGCTCCAGGAACATAGGCAATCATATCAATCTTTAGTTTATGACATTCGCGAAAAATTGTCGCACAAATTTGTGAATCTAAATAGTCAGCATATAAAACTTCGTTTGTTTTTAAATCAGTTATTAGCGCCCCATTGCAAGCAACAATTGGTAATTGAACCTTAAGTTGACGAGCTAATTGGCGGTTAGCAACATCTAGTCGCCCAGTACAAAATGCAAAGCGGTATCCACTTTGTTTTTGATATTTTAAAATTGCAGCAATGGTTTCTTTGGCAATCGTTAAATCATGGTTGACAATTGTTCCGTCACAATCACTCATTACATAAGGTAATTTAGGTCCAAACATTTTAATCTTCGAGTCCTTTTCAATTGCCTTCAACAATATAGTTTTCCCCTTTTTGAACTTCAACTTTTGATAAATTTAAATAGTCTCATTGACGAAGAACTTCATAAGCCGTAATTCCCACGCAATTTGAAATATTAATACTTCTTGCTTCAGGAACCATTGGAATTCTAAAAGTAGTTTCAAAGTTGTCTGCTAATATTTGTTTCGGAATTCCAGTTGATTCTTTTCCAAACATAATGAAAACATCCCCATCAACTTTCGTAAAATCATAGTCAGAAATTGGTTGTTTTCCATAACGTGATAAACAAAATAATGTGACATTTGGATTAAGTTCCTGAAAGTGAGCTCAATCATCATATCGAACCATATCAACATATTTAAACTCATTAGCACTTGGACGTGATAAATGACGTTCATCAAACGGAAACCCTAAAGGTTCAATGATATGAAGTTTTGCAGCAGTAGCTACACAAGTACGCATAATTGCCCCAACATTTTGAGCAATTTCTGTTTCATATAAAACAATATGTAATTTTCTTTGATTCATTTTATTCTCCTTAATAATTTTTAATAAACTTTTTGAATTCATCTACGGCTTTTTGACGTGAAGAATTTTTATTTTTGATAGTCAATCCCATTTGCGCATAAGTTAACTCTGAATTTTTGGGCATAAAAATATGGTCATAACCAAATCCCTTATCTTTTTCTCCTAAAACTGCTTTTGCAATTCTTCCCGGAACCTCACAATAAATGATTTTTTCAACTTGATTAATTGGATCATAAAATGCAATTGCTGTGCTCATAGTTGCAGTACGAAGTTCCATTGCTTGATAGTCATTCATTCGAGCTAATAACTCTTGAGAAATTTCAATAAAATCAGTTAAGGGTTCAGCTCATCGCTTAGAATGTATTCCAGGAAATCCTCCTAAACAATCAACACTTAATCCGCTATCATCACCAATGGCAATTCCGTTGACATATAATGCTAAATCTTTAGCTTTAATCATCGCATTTTCTTGAAAGGTAGTTCCATCTTCAACAATATCTTGATATTCAGGAATATCTAATAAAGTTTTAATCTGATACTCGGGAAATAGCGTTTTGAATTCTAATGCCTTTGAGACATTTGCTGTCGCTATTCATAAAGTTGGCTGTGTCATTAATTTGCTCCTTTAGTGTAAAATTAAATTATATAATATATATTTTAGAGGTTTCAAAATGGAAAATAAACAATTTCAAGGATTAACTAATACTTTATTTCTTAAAAATGACTTAATCGGGAAAAAATCTAATTCAGTTGTTGATTATTTTCTAGATCGAAACAATGAGCAACGATTTTATGAACAAGTTCAACATCTTCAACTAACCTGACTTTTAACACCAAAGCACTGAGAATTTGATGAAGATGGCACTTTTACTTCTTATACTAAGTATCATCCTCAAGCCAAAACTTTTCATGATGTTACAATTTGTGTTAATAAAATGAAAACTGTAATCAACTTAATTGAGCACTTTCATCAACTTGATATGGATTTAGCTGTTTTTGATCCTCAAAGATTATTAGCTAAATTTAAAACCAAAATAACTCCGATATTTGATCTTAGTCAATATGATGCTGAAATTACACGAATTATTAGCAATTGAGATGATGGTTCACCTTTAGTCGTATCTCATAATGATTTGGTTCGTGGAAACTTTTTAAAATTAAAGCGTCGTTGAGTATTAATTGATTTTGAGTTTGTCAGTTTAAATCATTGATTATTTGATTACGCCAGTTTTATGAGTGAATCACTAGAAGTTGAACAATGACCAAAATTTTTAAACTTATTAAATTTATCAGTTGATAATCAGCAAAAGCTGCAAGATTTCATTACTTATCAAAATTACTTATGAAGTTATTGAGCAAGTTATATGTATCACTTTACAAGTCAAGAAATCTTCAAAGAAATTGCTCAAGATAAATTAAAAAAATTAGCATTTTAGTGCTAATTTTTTTATTCTTAAATATCTAACATATCAATAAATACTGAATCAAAAACTCGTTGAATTAAGAACGCTAAGCGACGGTCACGACCTTTAGTGTGTTCTTGATTAATATATTCTAAAAAGTCACTATACTTACTTCAAATTTCTTGATAAGTATCCAAGACCATTAAATTATGTTTTAACAAAGTCTTTTGACATTTAGCATCTTTAACATTTGCCAACAAGAATAATCCTTTTTTAGAAGCAATTGATAAATCTTTAAATTCAATAAATTCATAGTCATTAACAACTTCATGGTTTTTAATAAAATCTTTATTAGCATAAAATTGATCACGTACTAATAATTTATAGTTATTATTAACTCCACTCTTAATTGTTGAAATTTTGTTTAATGACGCTGTAAATGAT
The DNA here is from genome assembly GCF_000518725.1 of Mesoplasma seiffertii ATCC 49495. Taxonomy (GTDB): domain Bacteria; phylum Bacillota_I; class Bacilli_A; order Mycoplasmatales; family Mycoplasmataceae; genus Tullyiplasma; species Tullyiplasma seiffertii. Next base: position 288,154 of record NZ_KI912485.1, read on the forward strand.
GGAATTAATAGTAAGGTACTTAAAGTTGTTACTAAGACTTTAACAATCGGTGTTTCACTATCATTAAAAATCAGTTCTACTTCAAAATTTAAAATAACAACAATAATAATGTTTAAAGTAATCATTAAAATAACAAACTGAAATGGTAAGTAGTTAATTACTCGGTTAGTTTTGATTTCCATTGTTTTTAATTTAATGTTTTCTTCATAAATACAAATTTTTTTAAAATACATTGAATCATACATAAAGTTAGTTACCGTAAATTTTAATAAAATATAAAATGAACTTACGATAATTAAGTAGTTTAATGTTGTTTCAATGGTTTCATTCATGTTCGGTAAACCCAATTTTGTAAAAAATGAAATACAAACTGCAGTAAACAATACCATATCAGTAATAAATAATATTAACAGTGGTTTACTAGTTATAAAATATTTTTTTGTAAAATCGTAATAAAACTTGCGAACTTCGGTTTTAGTTTTCTTATGCATTTTTCTCTCCCTGTGTTTTTTTCCGATTTCGCTTTTTGGTTTCTTTAGCATCAAGTTTAACTTTGATAATTGCGGCTTTTTCAGCAGCTTTTTTATCATCATAACCTTCAATCAGACGTAGATCTAATTGTGCTTTAAAAACTTCTAACTCCTGTTTTTCTGCTTCGCGTTTTTGTGCGGCTTTTTCAGCACGAACAATACGTAATTGTTGCTTTGAAGGAACCGGTAATCCTTGACGATATGCTGTCAAGATTTCTTGATCTTCTTCTTCAATTTTATAAACTCAGTTACGTGCTAAGTTAGTTAGTAAGACTCCAAAAATTACTCCAATAATTCCTAGAACAACTGCTATTATAAATCTAATAAAAATTTTTAGCATTTCTGTTTGCTTTGCAACCTCTCAATTGCTCATTCAAGCTCCATTTAAAATTATTGAAATACCCACAAATGCCAATCCACATGTATAAGTAAATGAATCAGCTTTTTGAAGACGAACGAAAAATAATATTGTATTAAATAAAAGAGCATAGCTAAAATAGCCTAGCACAATTGCAATTAAAATTCCAAAGTTATTATTTAGTCTTGAAGTATAAACATTAAAACTGTAAGCCTTGAAATCTGGTCCAACGACCAATCATAAAGCAACAAAAGGTATGATAGTTAAACAAAACTCTGACAACAAACTAATTCAAAAATTAGTTCTTGATGCTGAAAATTGACGTAACTGCTGTCAATAAGAATCAGTCATTGTTTGTTTTTCTTCCATAGCTATCTCCTTTATTTATTTAATTATACAATTATCTTTTTTAGTTTGGTTTAAAGTAAATTTAAAAATTTAAAAAGTAAGCCTTGCAACTTACTTTTTAAATTCTATTTAATTGGTTTTTTTCAACCACACAAAGCCACAGTTTCACGACCAGTATGAGAAATAATAACATTAGTTAATTCTGACATCGTATCAACTTTAAAACCTTCATCCGCAATAATTTTTAGAATCATTTCAAAGTCTTCTGAATTGAAACGTGAATACGCTACATCAATAACCTTGACTCCATGACATTCTTTTTTAATCATTTTTAAAGCTTCTTTAATTGCTCTTTTAAAAGTTCTTGCTGTATCTTCTTTGTCTATTGTTCCATCATAACGAAGAATTGGAATAATTTTCAACATTTTTGCAAGAGCAGCAGCTGTTGGAGTGATTCTTCCTCCACGTTTTAATGTCTCTAGGTTTTTCGGAATAATAAAAGTTGTAAAGTTACCATTATATTCCTTAACTAATTCTAAAATTTCAAATCCAGTTTTATTTTCAGCAATTCAAAAAGCAATTTGCTTAACAGTTTTTTGTGTAATAATTGAAACATTATTTCCATCACAAACAAAAACCTTCCCTTTATAAGCCTCTTCAGTCTCACTTAACATACGGGCATTGGCAAACTGACCTGATAATCCTTTAGAGATTGGTAAATAAATTATTTGGTCATAGTTAACCAATAAGTCATCTCATACTTTCATTAACTGACCAGGAGTTGCCTGAGAAGTTTTTAAAAGCTGACTATCTAATAAATCATAAAATTCATCTTTTGCTAAATTATTATCATCTAAGATTTCTCGTCCATCTTCGGTATTAATAATTAATGGTACTAGATGCAAATCCTTGTATTCATCAATTCTTCCATCATATGATGAATCAGTTAGTATTGCTATTTTCATTTAGTTCAATCTTTCTATTTGCTTAGTTTTGTGAATGTATCTACTTTAAAGTATCCAGTTTTTTGACGAACAATTTTTAACTCATATTGATCGCTTTGGTAAGCAACTTTGACAGACAATTCTTTTATGATTTTACCACTTTGTTTTTTATTGTAAGAACTAATTGTTCATTTTGTTGGATCCATCAATTGAGTTTGAATAATTTTAGCAATTTCTTGATTGATAGAAGTATCAGTTGCATGGCTAAATACTTTTAAAACTTTCAGCATTTCTGCAATTGCAACTCCATCTCCTAGCATATCTTTAATCGCTGCTAATGGACTATCTTTATTAAACTTACCAGTTTTATTGTTGTATCCTAAAACTTCAAACATTTCATAAGGATTTCTTAAGGCTCTTTCTAAAACTGAAGTTGTAACAACGTTAATTTGACCATTAACTTGTTCTCTTCATGTTACTTGATTGGTCAATGAACGAATCACAGTACTTATTTTACTTAAAACAATAGGTTGCTCTGAATATTTTCCATCTTCTACAACAGTGTGAACATCTAGTTCTAATTCTTCACATATATTATTTAGTAATCCCGAAATTGATTGATTATCAATTATCGGTGTCGATAACATTGCTTTAATATTAAATCCTGTGCTCGTTCCTAAATTAATTCCTAATGGTGCTAAAACTGGTCCCAACTCATGCATAACGTCTCCATTATAAAGTTCACCATAAAAGTTTTTGTTTAATTTTGAGGCACTTAAAGCACTCGTAACTTGTTTAGCAATTACTTTTAGTTCTTCTGAAAAACCAATAGATGCTAATGTGATTGCCGAAATTAAACCATCTAGGGTTCCTCGATTTGCAAGAGCATCAAAGATGCTTCCTGATAATGTTGGAATGAATGCTCCAATTAATTTTCCATTAGGAACATTTGCTTCAACAACAGATTTTAAAATTTGATTGACTAATGGTGCTAATCCAGATTTTGATGATGGAATTAATCCAGGAGTTTTGGCAAAAAACATTGCCATTAACTTTTGAAAATTATATCCTTGCTCATCGACTGTAAAAATACTTGTAATATTTACCATCAACTTTTTGAAATCAATATTGTTATCATTTTGAGTTTCATTTTTAACAAATTGTTTTTTTAGAACTTCATCAACGACTTTATTGTTATTTTGACTACTTGAAAATAACTTTTTGCCATCTTGAGGTTGATAACTACGGTATTGATCAAATTGCATCATGTAGCTTAACAACCCACGACCAAAACGAATTACTTGTGCTAAACCACGAGCGCTGTTAAACATATTTACATTAACCTCAGCTTTTTGACCAATTAAGCTTCCTAACATTTGACCAATATTATCAGTTGCCTGATTAAAATTATTAATGTCATTGTCAACTGTCACTTCTGCTAAGTTTTCAAATCCTAAAATATTACGTAAACCATTGCTTAATTCAATTGAACTAGCATTAACTACTTCTTGATAACTATATCCATCATATGCCAAGTCATCAAAAGCATAAGCTAATTGATCAATAGCAGCGATTGGTAAATTTAATGTTTTAATAAAGTCTGCTAAATCAGTTGAAATAAAGGCTTGAAGAATTACTGAATTAGATATAATTCCAACAATTGCTTCTAAGGCATTACCTTTAGTTAACAATTTAATAGCATCTCCTAATCCAGCAATTGTTTCAAGAATTCCTTGACCGTTTGAAACAACTTGTTTACGAACAGTTAAATTAGCATTAGTTTTAATTGTTTGCTTATTAAAAACACTCGGTGAACTAAAGTAGTTTTTAGTTCATTCATTTAAACGGGTATATTGTGTCATTGTTGGCTCAGTTAAATCAAATCCTTCAATGCTATTTAAACGTTGACCTGAAGTAAAGTTATCAAACATATAATTAGCATCAATTCCTGTTTGATCATTTAAAATTAGTGTTTTAGCAATTTCAGCTGTGACTAGTTTTAAGTTAGTTTCATTATTAACAGTTTCTGAATACCCAATATTATTAGGTACAGTTCCACAACTAACAATTGTTGCACTTGAACTAGCAACAATTGTTAATGCTCCTAAAATGCATAATAACTTTCTCATTATTTATTACCTCATTTCATAACAAGCTGTTCTAAATCATCAGCTACTTTTTGATGAGCTCATTTAGTTGGATGGACAGCATCATAGAAAAAGTAATTTTTGATTGCTTCTTCATCAACACCAGCATTGTATTCAACTGGAATAACTCCTGTTTCTAAAACAGTATTCAAATCAAATTTTGTTGTTGTACCAGCATCTTTAAAATTTTTACCTTCTTTTTCATAAGTAGCTAACATTTCATCAAAACTTTTCATTAGATCATATTTTTGCATTGAGTTATTATATTTTTGATTAACTTCTTCAAAAACAATATCAAAACGAGCATTAAACTCGTGACTTAGTTCTCTAGCTTCTTGCTGGACTTCTTCAGACTTATTATTATATGTCGGGATTCGGCTAATATCTGGTGCATTCATTACGACAATATTAGTTAAACCGTTGTTCAATAATGTCAACATTGCTTTTTTAATATTTTCCATTGCTTCAGCCATTTTAATTGCCTTATTAGTATCACTTGTTCCCATCATTCCAAATAAATCGTTTCCCCCAATTTCTAGAAGTACTAAATCAGTTGGTTTAACTTGATGTTGTTTAATAATTGATTCAGCTTGATCTTGAATTTTAAAAAAGTTAACAACTGCTCCCATTGGACCACCAGCAGTTGCCGCTGTTGCTCCTCCAATTGCATAGTTTTTTCCATGTTTGTTTAAAGTTGTTTGACCTAATTTGTAATTAAATCCTGCTTCAAATTTTTCAATTCCTAATTTTTCTGCTAAATTAACCGCTGCAGTATTTCCATTTGTAAATGAGTTGTGGTAACTTGGATCACTAAAAGAAATATTAGCATTTAATACAGCTCCCAATGCTGAAGTCAACCCCCCAGTATCACTTAAGCTATCGCCAATTGTGTAAAAATTTGTAAACATTCCAGTGTTAGTTGAGTCATCAATTGCTTGTGACTTATCAATATCTAGTCCTACTAAGCGATCAAAATCAATATTTTGCTTTTGAGGAATTGTACAAGCAGATACTGCTGCAATTGGTGATAGTACTAAAATAATTGTTCCACTTATAACTAAAAATCGTTTCATAATTATTGCCCATCCTTTTTACTTCTAATAACTACAGTTACAATTACTGCAGTTCCCCCAATTAAAACAATCGGAGTGATCACTAGTAACATTCATGTTCCAATTGCAGTGACAATAATTCCCGCTGTAAAATTAGGTTGGTATAAATCATCAGCTGTAATTAAATCTGGTAAATCTGCTGTTGTTAATGTTTTATCTTTAAATACACCTGCTGTCGAAGCGATTGGGTCATTTAAAGCATATTCAACGTTAGCACGTTGAATATTGATAAATCAAACCTTATTGTTAACAATATAACTTCCTAATGAACTGGTTACATTAATTCCGTTAAGTCCCGGTCCTGTGTGTTTAACATAAGCATCATATTTATCTTGATCAATTGTTGTTTGCTTTTCTAAAGCTTCTTGATACATTTCAGTATTTTTTAAATTAAAGCTTAGCATGTCTTTAGCCACACCTTCTTTAAAGATTCAGGAAATTCCTGGATGAACATATCCATAGCTATGAAATTCAGTTGCAAAAGCTTTATCAAATTTAATCAAATCCATTGAGACATCATTTAAATCAATATCTTCACGGTTCTTAATTGCTTGTCCTCAACGCGCATCAAATCATTCATCAATGAATTTATTGTATTCAGCAATACGTTCAGGGCTAGCTTCTTTTTGACTGTATCAATTAGTTGACGATAAAGCATCAGCTTTGTAACTACTTTTGATTGCTGAGTTGACAATCATTTCGTAAACCATACTTGATCCATCAATCACGAACTTACCTTTGGCAAAATTAGTATCAATTTGCTTTTTGACACTATTAATAAATTTGTATGACTCAAGTCCCATTCCTGGAGTTGCTAATCCCGCAGAAATAATAGCAGTCGAACTCATTCCAATCGCTGCTAAAGTAACAGTTAATTTTTTTCCTAGTTTTTTCATATCATTCATACTTTCTTTCTTAATAGTCTCATTTTGAGACTATTGCTTCAAATACTTTAAATATTATATATCCTTAAAATCAAATGTGTATCATTTTAAGACTATATTTTACTTTTTTAAAAATTTTATTTATACATGCTTTCGATTAACTTAATTAAGTCGTCAGCTACCTGTTGATGAGCTCACTTTGTTGGATGTGCTTCATCAAAAAAGAAGTAATTATCTAAATGATCAGAGACTATCCCTGGTTTGAATTCGATTTCAATTGTACATCGCTTAATTACTGCTCTTAAATCGCGTTTAATAATTGTTGGTGCGTCACAAATATTACCCTTAAACTGTTTTAACATTTCATAAAACTTATTTTGTAGGTTATAAAGCTTCATTGAATGACCATAGTGACTATTTACTCTAACAAACATTTTATAAAGTCTGTCATTAAACTCATGACTTAAACGTTTTGCTGTTTTAGCTAGTGGAGTATTTAAGTATTTTGGTAAGCGACTAATATCAGGAGTATTTGCCAAAACAATTTTTCGTAGACCATGATTTAATAACAACACCAATGTTGCTTCAATATTGGCAATTGCCTCGTTTAATTTTGCTTGGCGAGATTCACGGGGAAGTTCCATAATTTGAAATAAATCATTACCCCCAATTTCAATAAAGACTAAATCCTTAGCCTGAATTTGATGTTGCTTAAGTAAAGTTACTGCTTGATCTTTAAGTTTAAAGCTATTTAACATTAAACTTAACCCAGTAGAAATTTCGGCAGCTGTTGCTCCAGCAATTGCATAGTTCTTTCCATGTTTAACAAAGTGATTATTAGCAGTTTGATAATCAAACCCTGCACTAAAATTTTTGATGTTAAAATGTTTTGCTACAAGTAGCGCTGCATTATCACCATTTGTATAAGAATTATTAACACTTGGTGGGCTTACATTAATCTCGCGACGCAATGACATACTAAAAACTGAGGTTAGGCCATTAAGGTCACTTAAACTATCACCAATAGTATAAAAATTACTTAGTAGTCCGTTTGCTTGTGAGTCATCAATTGCTAAGGATTTATCAATGGTTTCTTTTGCCAAGGTAAAATCGTTAGCAGAGTTAACTTTTGATAATCGTTTATTGGCACCAAGTTTGCCAGTGAAGTTGTCTATCACTCGTAAAAATCATTTCATGCTGAGCCCTCAATTCATTTTATGTTAATTATAATTCTTTAAACAAATGAATTTTTTAATAAAAATTGTTTCTTTTCTTTGGTTATTATTTTACTGGTTAGTAAATTCATTTATTATTGCAACCAAAAAAAAGAACTCTTACGAGTTCTTGTTTAATGTCTATAATGGAGCAGGTGAAGGGAATCGAACCCTCACAGTCAGCTTGGAAGGCTGAAGTTCTACCATTAAACTACACCTGCATGTTTAACACTCTTATATAATAAATAATTTTAGTAAGAGTGTCAAGATATTTTTTTGTTTTTTTATAAAAAATTAATTATTTTCTTAATCCTAATTTTTCAATAATTGCTTTATAACGATTTACATCATTTCTAGCTAAGAAATCTAGTAAGTGTCTTCTTTGAGCAACTTTTTTTAATAATGTTCTTCTTGTTGGAACATCTTTTTTATGCATTTTTAAGTGTTCTGTCATATTTGAAATATCTTCAGTTAAAATTGCAATTTGTACTTCAGCTAAACCAGTATTTTTTTCTGATCCACCAAATTCTTTAATTAATTCTAATTTTCTTTCTTTTGAAACCATTAATATGTTCTCCCTTTTCATTTTGATTTTTAGCGTTTTATCAAAGTAACATCTCGGGAAAGATCGAAACTTTGGTAAACAATCACCTATAAAATAATATCATATTTAAATTTTAAATACATCCCTTATTTAACTTTTATTCCCAGAAGCTTATTTGCTGCTACTTTATCACCATTTTTTAGCAGCTGGCGAATTTTCGTTGATGATATTTGATTTGTTCTTGGTTCAATCCAAACATTGTCTAAACCAAAAGTTTTTTGCAAATCTTCAACAGTTCCTTGTCCTTGAACACCAAAACGAAAATCGGCACCTTCAACAATCTTAATAATCTTGAAATCATCTTTTAAGATTTTTAAAAAACTTTCTTTTGAAGTATTCACTAGTTCATCATCAGTTTGGATTTCAACAAATAGTTCAGGATTGTAGGTGTTTTGAATATATTCAGCCTTTTGACTGGTTGAAGTTATTCGATTATCTTGTTGATTTAAATAATCATAAATATTTTGACTAAAAGTAATTACCATCATTGGTAAATTATTTTCTTGACTTCATTGTTTTGTTTGCTTCAAAATTTTTTGGTGATATATATGCATTCCATCAAAATTCCCAATTGTTGCCACAAATGGTTGTTTAAAGTTAGCAACATGTTTAGCAATTGGTTCTCGATTAGTAAGATTTAATTTAATTAATTCCATAAGCTTCCTTAATTATTCAGTCCACCACGACGACACTTAAAGACCTTATCTTGTTCACGTTCATAACAAGCTAAAATATTGTGGTGTTCATCTTCAATGAAGACGAGATTATCTTGAGCATCCAAAATTATTTTTTTACCAAACATAACATCTTTAAGGTTATTGGTTTTTAAAATTGGATAGTGTTCATTCTGTAAGACTGTATACAAATCAATAATATCATTTTCATTAACATCATACATATCAACTGCTTGTTCAATAGTAAACGATCCCGATTTAGTGCGTTGTAAACTTGTAACATGTGCAACTGTTCCCAGTTCCTTAGCAAGATCAACGATTAAACTACGAACATAGGTTCCTTTTGAACACTTAACATCTAATATAATTTCTTGCTTGACATGATCATACTTGACTAAGTCAAGATTTTGAATTGTAATATTTCGTTTCTGAATTTCCACTTCTTGATTTTGAAGAGCATACTCATATAATTTTTTGCCTTGAACTTTAATTGCTGAGTAAATTGGCGGAGTTTGGTCATAATTTAAGCCCGAATATTTGGCAACGACCGCTTCAACTTCTGCTAAAGAAATCGGAAATGGTTCTTGTGTTTCAATAACTTCTCCATCACTATCATAACTATCTGTTGCTACAAATAATTTCATAGTTACTAAATACCCTTTATCAGCATTTAGTAAATAATCACTAATTTTAGTTCCGTTATTAACTAAACAAATAACGACTCCAGTTGCTAACGGATCCAGTGTTCCAGCATGACCAACTTTTTTAATTCCCAAGTTACGTTTAACTTTTTGAATAACTCCGTTAGTACTAATTCCTGAAGGTTTATTAACAATAATAATTCCTGATTTGTTTGTCATAATTGCTCCCTCTATAAAAAATTCAAGACAATGCTTGAATTGTAAGCTCTTTTAATTTGTATCGACTTATTTTAAATCTTTTAATATCTTTTCAATTTTATTAGCATTATCTAATGATGTATCATAAATAAATTGCAAGTCCGGAACAGCACGCATTTGTACTTTTCTTGCCAAATTCATACGAATTTTTTTGTGATTTAGTTCTAGTTGTTCAGCGACACTCTCTTGATTGATTTCTGAACTAAATGCTAAAAATGTGTAATATACTTTTGCCAATTCTGAATCGTTTGTTAATCTAACTTCAGAAATTGAAACTGCTTTTAAAATTTCATTATCCATTTCTCGATTTAAAATTAATGTTAACTCTCTTAAAATTAATGATTCTTTTCTTGCCTGAACTTTTTGATTTGCCATAATTGATACCTCTTCTTGTTTTAATTATAGCATTTATCAGTAATTTATAAAAAGGCAAAAAAAATAACCTGACGGTTATTTTGTAGTTGTTTTTGTTACATGGTTTTTTGATGCTCTTAACATTTTTTCATTAGCCAAAGTTACAAACGCACATGGTAATGCTGTAATTGCAAAAGTAATTACTCATGCAATTGCAAAGTTAGCAACGTTTCCTGAACCAATATTCATAATTGCTCCAACCATTAAGAAAATTAAGTATAGCAGTACTAATACAAAAGCAGCTCCTCCTGTAAAGTTAGCAATTCTTAAATTTAGTTTAACAAATTTATTTTTCTTGAATACTAGTGATAGCAATAATCCTAAAATTTCAAAGACTGCGAAGATACATACTAATAGTAATCCAAAGATTCCCATGTAGTAAGCAGCAGATGCTCATCAAGGACGTGCACCTCCTAAATTTGATAATGTTGCTAATGTATAACTTAATCCATCAAAATTAAATTTGATTCCGTAAAGTCCAACGATTACAGCAATAAAGAAAATTGTTCCAAAAATAATCGCAAAAATTTCCTTAATCCCAAATCTTGTATTTTTTGTTGTTGTCATTTATACCCTCCATATTATAAGGTATTATACCTTAAATTTAATTTAAGCAAATCTGTTTTAAACAGATTTTTTGACTTCTTCTTTGTAGGCTTCAATTACATCGCCTTCTTTAATATCATTATAGTTTTTAATAGTTAATCCACCTTCAGAACCAATTTTAGCCTCTTTAATATCATCTTTTTGATGTTTTAAAGAAGAAATTTCTCCTGTATAAACTACAATTCCATCACGTAAGATACGAATACGAGCATTACGTGGAATCATTCCATCAACTACATGGAATCCAGCGATAACTCCAATATCAGTATGTCTAAATAAAGCACGAACTTCTGCTTGTCCTAGAACGACTTCTTCAACAATTGGATCTAACATTCCTTTAGCAGCATCTTCTAACTCTTCAATTACTTTGTAAATAATGTTATGTAAACGAATATCAACTCCATCTTCTTCAGCTTTTCGACGAACTGAAGCATCAGGACGAACATTAAATCCATAAACAATTGCTGATGAAGCCATTGCTAAAGTGATATCTGAGTTTGAAATAGCTCCAACAGAACCACGAATTACATTTAGTTTAACTCCTGCAATATCAATTTTTGCTAATGAACCTTTTAACGCCTCAACAGAACCTTGAGTATCGGCTTTAATAATAACGTTAATATTTTTTAGTTCTCCTTGATCGATATGATTTTTGATTTGATCTAAAGTAAAGGCTTGTTTTGATTGTTGTTCGGCTGCACGTTTTTTATCAATTTGTGCTTCAGCAATTTGACGAGCCATTTTTTCATCATTCATCACAATAAACTTATCTCCAGCATTTGGTACTGAGTTAAGTCCAAAGATTACTACTGGGCGAGATGGTTCAGCTTTTAAAACTTTTTTATGGTTTTCATTTTCCATATTTTTAATTGCTCCAAATGCTCCCCCAGCAACTACCATGTCACGCATTTCCAATGTTCCGGCTTGAACTAAGATTGAAGCGACTGGCCCACGTGATTTATCTAAATGGGCTTCTAATACTACTCCAGAAGCAAATTTATTTGGATTAGCACGATAGTCTTTAATTTCTGAAATAAATAAGATTGTTTCTTGTAACTCATCTAAACCTTGTTTTTCTTTAGCTGATCCTAGAATAAATGGAATATCTCCTCCATATTCTTCAGCAACTAATCCATAGTTCATTAATTCAACTTTAACTTTTTCAGGATCTGCTCCGGGTTTATCACACTTATTAACAAAGACAATAATTGGAACTTCTGCCATCTTTGCATGGTCAATTGCTTCTTCAGTTTGGGGCATTACACCATCATCAGCTGCTACAATTAAAATTACGATATCAGTTGCATTTGCTCCACGACTACGCATTTCAGTAAATGCCTCATGTCCAGGAGTATCAATAAAGGTAATTTTTTTACCTGAACTATGTGTAACTTGATATGCTCCAATTGCCTGAGTAATTCCTCCAGCCTCAGATGCAGCTACATCAGCATTTCGCATCGAATCTAATAAAGTTGTTTTTCCATGATCAACGTGTCCCATAATTGTAACAATCGGTGCACGTTCAACTAAATCTTCGGGTTTATCTTCTACTTGTAATTGTTCAAAAATGTTTTCTTTTGTTAAAGCTTCCTCTTTTTTGAAATCAAATCCAAATTCTAATGCTAATTCTCCCATTTGGTCTTCAGTTAACATCATGTTTTGGTTCATCATTAACCCTTGGTTGAAAAAGAATTTCAAAATATGGGCTGTTGATTTACCAACTTTAGAAGCAAATTCTGTAATTGATAATGGCCCTGTATAAACAAACACTCCATCAATTAAACCAGTTGCAACCTCTTCTTTTAGTTGTTGTTTAATATGTTTTGTATGTTCTTTAGCTTTGGCTTTAGCAGCTGAGTTAGCATTTTTATTTTTGTTATTGTTTTTGTTATTTTTATTTATAGCCATGTAAATATTCCCCTTTCCTTTACTGTTTAATTGTAGATTTAAGCAACTTAATAAAATTTTGTTCTTTAAATCCTACAGCGACAATAGTGGTTCTTCCACACGCTTGAGCAAGCTCTTCAACAGTTAGAATATCATCACAATATTCAACTTCATTAAACTTGCATTTATCAGTTATTTTTTTCTTTTGACTTGGACCCATATTTGATCCAATAATGACAAATGTCACTTTTTTTGCTTTGATGAAGTCTAATAATTTTGCTCCATAAATAACGTTTCGTGACCCATAGGCCATTCCAATGGCATTTAATAGTTTTTGTTTATCCATTGATAACCTTTTCTAGTTCATCGTAAATGTTTTGATCAATTCGGACTTTCAAACCTCGAGATAATAAGTTATGTTTTTTAACAATCATAAATGATTGCAAATCATTTTTAACATAAGTACCTCGGCCCTCCGCTGTGTGAGTTAGGTCTATAAAGATTTTACCTTCTTTATTTTTAACAATGCGAATTAAATCTTTTTTTGGCAACATTTGTTTTGAAGCAATATCTTTTCTTAAGATTGGACTTGGACGCTTCATCTTAATTAATCGTAATACTTATCGTAATTAGCAATCTCTTCTTCATCAAATTCAGTTTCTTCAGTATCTTCAATGACATTTTCAAATTCTTTTAATTTTGCAGCAATTGCATCTAAATCATGTTCTTCAACAAGTTCTTCTTGAACTTCTTCAGCTTCTTGAAGTTTTATTGGTTCAGGAATTGTTGTAAATTCTAATTCTTCAATTTCATTTTCCAATTTAATTTCATCTTGTAATGCTGCTAATGCATCAATATCAAAGACTGGTTTTTGATTAGTTCTTGGTTTTGATACTCGTGGGTTACCAGCAGTTTTTTCACGACGTCTATTAATATTTGCTAAGAATTCAGGGTTTGATAATTCTGCTTCTGAAATATTTCCATTTCATAAAATCTCTAATTTATCTTCTAAAGCATTAGCATATGAGTAAATATTGACACGAATTTTAAGTAAATTAGCAACTAAACGCGCAGCAATTCCTGACTTACCAATTGCCAATGACAATTGCTCATTTGGCACAATTACATCACATTCTCCATTTTCTTCATCAACACTAACTGAAATAACACGTACTGGTGCCATTGCATTCATAATGAAATTTTCAATTAATGGATCTCATTTAACAACATCAATTTTTTCTCCACGAAGCTCAGTTGAAATATTGTTAATACGTGCTCCATGAGAACCAACAACAGCTCCAATTGGATCAACAAATTCATCATGAGAATAAACTGCTACTTTTGCACGTTTTCCAGCTTCACGAGAAACTGCTTTAACTTCTACGATTCCTTCGCTAATTTCAGGAACTTCTTGTTCTAATAATTTTGCTAAAAAGTTTGGTGCTGTACGTGAAACCATAACTTGTGAAAATTTGTTGTCTTTGGCAACTTCATCAATATATAAAGTTACATACTCATTAACTTCAAATTTTTCACCATTGATAGTTTTTTGATTTCATAATGAAGCAACAGTTCCATCAATATCAACTAAATATGATGTCCCTTGTTCGTTCATTCCAGTAATTTTTCCCTTAATGATTTCACCTTGTTTATCAATAAATTTAGCATATACTTTAGCACGTTCTGCACCTTTAATTTTTTGTTGTACAATTTGACGTACTTGAAATACGGCTAATCTTGAAAACTCTTCGTTAAACTCAATTGGTCGTCTAACTAAATCATGTTCTGCAAACTCTTGACCAAACTCTTTTTTAGCATCTGCTGGAGTGATTTCTAATCAATCATCTTCAACTGTGTTTAAAACTTCTAATTCTTGGAACATTTTAATTGCTCCTGTTGATTCTTCGATTTCAACTTGAATAATTGCATCTGTATCGAAGAAACGTTCAAAGGCTTTTTGGAACCCTTCAACAATCCCTTCAAAGATTGTATTCTTGTCGATACCTTTTTCTTCAGCAATTAAACTAATTGCCTCTAATAATTCTGCACCGTTTACCATGCGATCCTCCTAAAATTTAACTGCGTATCTAACAGTTTTGATATCTGCTCATTTGAATAGAGCTTTTTTCTTTTGACCTTTAACGAAGAACTCAAGTTTGAACTCTTCGGTTTGATTATTAAAGTCGACTAATATACCTTCAAAGGTTGTTAAATTTTTAATTGCTGCTTGAAGTTCTACACAAATGTATTGTCCAATAGCTTTTAACATTTCTTCAAAATCACGAATTGGTTTTTCAATTCCGGCACTAGCGATCTCCAACATATAAGGTTCTTTTATTGAATCAAATTCATCCATTGCAATTGATAATTTTTCGTTAACTGCTGTTAACGCATCAAAATCTAATGGCTTATTGGGTTGATTTAAATCTTCAACCAGAATTTGCAATACATCACTTTCAAAATCAACAAAGTTATTAACTTCATAAACTCGTAAGTTATGTTCTTTTAAAATGACATTAGCTATTTCAATAATTGCTGGTTTAATGTTTGAAAAATTTTTCACTAAGTTCTCCTCTCATAAGGTCAATAAGAAAGCAAGCCTTGCGGCTTGCTTAGATTTCTATCAATCTTATAATTAAATAATAGCACTTATTTGCAAAAGTTGCAACGACTATTTATTATTTGAGTTGTTTGGTGAATCAACTCCAGAACCACTAAATACATGATCATTTGAAAAACCAGAATCGGGATTTTGTTGATTAAAAATAATTACAGGTTCAGATTTTGTAGCTGTGGCAACTAAGATTAAAATTCCACCAATTCTGCTAACTAGCACTAATGAGACAATTCCTAAACCAATATGAGATATTTCTTGTGGAGTATCACATTCAACATAAGCACGTTTAGAAGCAATGGTTGCAGGAATACATCATAATAGTGGCAAAATAAAAATACCCATTATCACTGTCGCAATTATATTAAAAATATACGCTACAAAGTACAAAGTTTTGCGAGTGCTTGGTTGTTGTTGAATTCCATATCCAGATTGATTTTGTTGTTGATTATTCATATTTTCCTCATTTCATCATTTTTTTAATTGTTTTTTTATTTTACATCAATTCTAAACTTTTCGATAGGCATTCTAACTTTTTCTTTTGAATGTGAATTTATAATTGACTGATCAATTTTCCCTAATGCCAATCCAACAGCTACTTGTTGATGTTCAGTAATTAAACCATGTTCACGTAAGACAGTTTCTAACGCTGCTTTATCTAATCCTTCATGAGGACAAGTGTCAATATTTAAACTTGCTGCAGCAACAATTCCCACTCCTAAAGCAATATATGATTGTTTCATACTTCATTCTTCAGCTAAATTGAGAGTTTCAGGAGTTCCAAAGCGATAGTTTCAAACTTTATAAAAGTTTTGTAAAAATGCCTCTTTTTTTTCAATTTGATCTTTAAAGATTAAATCAGTTGTATATGGCATTGTTTGATCACAAATAATTTCAGCTTTATCATTTACAAAAATAATGTAAGCTGAAGCTTGAGTAAAATTATCTTGATTATAAAAAATTTTATTAAGACTATCTTTAAAAGCTCCCTTTTTCATCACAACTACTCGAGTATTTAATGCTCCATAACTAGCTGGTGACATACGAATTGCTTCAACGATTTGGTCTAAATCATGATCAGCAATCTCATAGTTAACATCAAAACGACGAGCACTATGACGGTTTTGCATTAATTGTTTAACAGTTTGATTCATATTTCTCCTTTGATTAAAAAAATATCGAACATTTGAAAGGTCCGATATAATATATTTTACGCTATTTATTGTAATTTGGAGCAGCCTGAATCATTTTTACATCATGAGGATGAGATTCAACAAGCCCAGCATTAGTAATTTGAACAAACTTTGTATTAGTTCTTAGTTCTTCAATTGTATGACTTCCAGTATAGCCCATCCCTGAGCGTAAACCACCCAACATTTGGAAAACAATTTCAGCTATTGGTCCTTTATAATTAACCATTGATTCAATTCCCTCAGGAACTAATTTTTTGGCTCCCTTTTGGAAATAACGATCACTTGATCCACGGTTCATTGCCGCAAGACTTCCCATTCCAACATATGTTTTATAAGAATTACCATCAATATGAATCACATCACCAGGAGATTCTTCAGTTCCCGCAAACATTGAACCTAACATAACTGTATTAGCACCAGCTGCAATTGCTTTAACAATGTCTCCTGAATACTTAATTCCTCCATCAGCAATAAACGGAATATTATGTGCTTGACAGTACTCATAAGTATTGGCAATTGCCGTAATTTGTGGAACCCCAACTCCAGCAACAACTCTTGTTGTACAAATACTTCCTGGTCCAATTCCAACTTTGACAGCATTTGCTCCAGCTTCAACTAGTGCTTGTGCCCCTGAAGTTGTCGCAATGTTTCCCGCAATAATTTCTAATTTAGGAAAGGCATTGCGAAGAGTTTTTACAGTTTGCAAAATTCCTTGAGAGTGACCATGAGCTGAATCAACAACGATAAAGTCTACTCCTGCTTTGATTAATGCTTCAACTCTTTGTAAAGTGTCAACTCCTGTAGAAACTGCTGCTCCTACTAATAAACGATTTTGACGATCATAAACGGGGTTCATGCTTTCTTCAATTTCAAATTTAAATTCTTTAACAAGTTTAACTTCATTGGCTTGTTGTTCAATAGTCAAGTTTTTATGAATGACCCCAACTCCACCAAGCTGAGCTAAAGCAATTGCTAATTTATGTTCTGTAACTGTATCCATAGCTGCTGATACAAACGGAATATTTAAAGTAATGTTATTAGTTAGCCGTGTTTTTAAGCAAACATCATTTGGTAAGACATCACTGAAATTTGGCACTACTAAAACATCATCAAAAGTAATTCCTTGATCAATTAATTTGTTATTTAAGTTATTAGTTTTTTCCATAATTACTCCCATTCTATTGTTCCCGGTGGTTTTGAAGTTACATCATAAACAATTCGATTAACATGTTTAACTTCATTAATAATTTTATTAACAACATTATCAATAAAGTCTCATGGTAAGTGTGTTGCTGTTGCAGTCATAAAATCAACTGTATCAACACTTCTTAAAGCAGCCACATATTCATAAGTACGATTATCACCCATAACACCAACAGTTTTAACAGGTAACAAAACAACATGTGCTTGTTGAACTTGAGTATATAAGTTTGCCTCATGCAATGCTGAAATAAAGATATCATCAACTTCTCGTAAAATGTCACATTTTTCTTTAGTGACTTCGCCAATAACACGAATTCCTAATCCTGGTCCTGGGAAGGGATGACGATCAATCATTTTGTCAGGAATTCCTAATTCACGACCAACCTTACGAACTTCATCTTTAAATAAATCACGAATTGGTTCTAATAATTCAAACCCCAAATCTTCAGGTAAACCTCCAACATTGTGGTGAGATTTAATTGTTTTTGAACTATGTCCTTGTTTTGAAGATTCAATAACATCAGGATAAATTGTTCCTTGTGCTAATCATTTTGCATCACGACTCATTTTACGGGCTTCTTCAGTGAATACATCAATAAACAATTTTCCAATCATTTTACGCTTTGCTTCTGGTTCACTAATGCCACGAAGATTTTTATAAAACAATTCACTAGCATCAACCATTTTGATATTCATATCAAAATTTTTAGTATAAGTTTCCATTACTTGAGAACCTTCATTTTTACGAAGCAACCCAGTATCTACAAAAATACAAGTTAGTTGTTTACCAATTGCTTTTGAAATTAAAGTCGCCGCTACTGAAGAATCAACTCCTCCACTTAATCCCAAAATTACTTTATCTGTTCCAACTTTAGTTTTAATATCAGCAATTGCTTTTTCAATGAAAGTCGCCATATATCAATCTTTTTGAGCTTGTGCAATTTTAAACACAAAGTTATTCAACATTTCAGCTCCAAACTCTGAATGAGTTACTTCTGCATGAAATTGAATTCCATAAATTTCTTGAGTTTGATGTTTAATTGCTGCAATTGAATTTTCTGAATGAGCAATTTGATAAAAATCTTTAGGAATGACTGTCAAATGATCAGCGTGACTCATTCAAACATTTTTATGATTAGGAATTTCGGCAAATAGCAAGTTTGTGGCATCATCAATGATTAATTGAGCTTTCCCAAATTCTTGTTTGGTTGCTGCTTCGACTGTTCCCCCAAATAAATGCGTGATTAATTGTAGTCCATAACAAACTCCCAAAACAGGATAACCTGCCTCAAGAATTTCTTTATCAACAGTATAAGCATCTTGTTCATAAACACTTGCTGGTCCCCCTGATAAAATAATTCCTTTTAAGTTAGGGTAGTTATCTAGATCAGCTTTAGTAATATTGAAATCGACCACTTCAGCTAAGACATTTTGTTCTCTAATTCGACGAGCTAATAATTGAGTATACTGACTTCCAAAATCTAAAATAATAATTTGTGTTTGTTGCATAGTTCTCCTTTGACAAATAAAAAACTCGTAGATTTTGCAAAAAGTATGCAAAAAACTTCTCCACGAGTGTTAAGTCTTATAGATTCGTATTGGTACGACGTAGAGACACCAACCCATTATGTTGGCTTATACAAGTTTTTTATATTAAATTGTTAAGATAAATATTACTATCTTTAACAACAAACTACAACTATAAAATAAAAAAACTTAGCAAGCTAAGTTTTAAAATTCAAATGTTAATTGTTCGTCACTTGATAATGAATCAGTAATTCCTAATTCATCAAAGATTTTTAATTGTGTTTGTGTAACTTGAGTTCGATTTTTTAAATCCGATACTGAAGCAATTGCTGAAATTTCTCGAGCTTTAACAATTGATTCGGCCACAGTGATTCCTAGTGAATCAATAATATTAAATGGCGGAATAATTGTCTTTTCATGAGTTTCAGGATTTTCTACAACCACAAATCTTGAAGCTTGTGAAACCTTAAAATCAATATTTCCAAATTTAATTCCACGAGAGAACATTTCCAACATGATTTCATAAACGACCATCAGGTCTTCATCTTTTTTAGTTAATTTATCACCATAAGTTCCTGATGATCTAGCTTCTAACTCTTTAAGACGAGCATTAACTGCATCATATCCTCCAAGAGAAACTTTTAAATCAAAAGCATCAGCTCTAGTTGATAAGAAGGTCGCATAGTATTCTGCTGGATAATGAATTTTGTATCACGCAATTCGATATGCCATTAGCACATACGCTGTCGCATGGGCTTTAGGGAACATATACTTAATTTTTAAACATGAATCAATATATCAGTCGGGAACATTGCATGCCTTCATTGCTTCAATTCAAGGTTTTTTCAATCCTTTACCTTTACGAACAGATTCCATAATTGTAAAGGCCATTGATGAATCTAATCCCATTGACATTAAGTACACCATGATATCATCACGACATCCAATAACTGTCGAAATATTTGCTTTATTTTCTTTAATTAAATCACGAGCATTTCCTAATCACACATCAGTTCCATGAGATAATCCAGAAATTTGCACTAAATCGGCAAAAGTTTTAGGACTTGTTTCTTTAAGCATCCCTCTAACAAACTGAGTTCCAAATTCGGGAATTCCAATTGCTCCTGTTGTTTCTCCATTAATTTGGTCTGGTTGAATTTTTAAAGCACTTAATCCAGAAAAGAGTGAATAAACTCGTTTATCATTTGTGGGAATTGTCATTGGATCAACTCCTGTAATATCTCTTAAAATTTTTAAAGCTGTCGGATCAACATGACCCAAAATATCCATTTTCAATAAGTTGTCATGAATAGAATGGAAATCAAAGTGAGTTGTTTTTCAGCTTGAAGATGTATCATCAGCTGGATAGTTAATTGGCGTAAAATCTTCAATTTCATACTCCGATGGTAAAATGATAATTCCTCCGGGGTGTTGTCCAGTTGTTCGTTTAACTCCTTGAGCTAAACTAGCCAAACGTTCAATTTCAACTTTTCGTGGTTGATTTTCATAACCAAATTTTTCTTCATAGTATGATTTAACATACCCAAACGCAGTTTTTTCGGCAACTGTCGAAATTGTTCCGGCACGAAAAACATTATTTTCACCAAACATTTCTTTAGTAAAGTTATGGGCTGTTGGTTGATATTCTCCAGAAAAATTTAAATCAATATCGGGAACTTTATCTCCTTCAAAACCTAAAAAAGTTTCAAACGGAATATCATGTCCATCCCCTACTAAACTTGACTGACATTTTGGACATTGTGCTGGTGATAAATCATAACCACATTTAACATCAGCTGGAGTATTAAAATCTGAATACTGACAAGTTTCGCAACGATAATGCGCCTTCAAAGGGTTAACTTCGGTAATCTTTGCCATTGTTGCTACAAACGATGAACCAACTGATCCTCTTGAACCTACTAAGTAACCATCATCTAAAGACTTTTTAACAAGTAAGTGAGAAATTCAGTAAACAACTGAAAATCCATACTTGGTAATTGAAGTTAATTCTTTTTCCAATCGTGCTTTAACAATTTCAGGCAATTCTGGACCATATAATTCATGTGCTGTTTCATAACATTTTGCTCGCAATTTTTCATCTACATTTTCAATTGATGGAGTATATAAACCATCTTTAATAGCTTCAATATTTGGTTCTACCATTTGAGCAATTAAATTTGTGTTTTCAATTACAAGTTTGTTAATCAACTCTTGGTCTTCTAATCAAGCAAACTCTTTAAGCATTTCATCTGTTGTTCGTAAATGCTGATCTGGGTTATCTTTAACTCGTCCTTTGTAATCAAATAATGGGTGACGTGTTCCTCCCAATCCTTTAGCATTAATATAAACTTCACGAATTTGTTTTAATTCAGGATTGGCATAATGGGCATCACTAGTTGCCACTACAATTTTGTTAAATTTTAAGGCTGCTGAAATAATTAATTTGATTGTTCGTTTTAATTCTTCTTCATTTAAAGAATCATTTTGTAAAAGATTTTTATAAACACTTAAAGGTTGAACTTCAACATAGTCGTAGTCCTGAATACGTTTTTCCAGTTCAACAATTGTGTTAGTTCGAGCCATTTCAAAAATCTCTCCATTAACGCAAGAAGTTCCTAATAAAATATTGCCACGATCACGAGTTTCAATTAAAGTATTTTTAAAGATTTTTGGACCTCCAAAAAAGTTATCGGTATGTGATTTTGAAACAAGTTTATATAAATCTTTTAATCCTACTTGGTTTTTAACTAAAACTGTTGTGTGAAATCCACGAGTTTTAACATAGTTCATATTTTCTTTATCATTTTCTGGATGAATTTTTGCTCAATCAGAATCAAGATTGATATCAGTTTTTTTACGCATTTCTGCTCACATGTGTTCATAAATATCTGTTAAAACATCAGCGTCATAATCTCCACGGTGGGCAACTTTTTCATCATAAAGAATTCCATTCTTTTTAGCAACAGTTCCCAAACGGTGATTTTTCAATCCAGGGTACATTGCACGAGCAATAGTTAAAGTATCAATCACAGTATTTGTTAATTCCGGATATCCTAATTTTTGAGCATAACTATTTAAGAAGTTAAAGTCGAAATTAGCGTTGTGAGCTACTAAAATTGCTCCATCAATAATTTCATAAATTTGTTTAAAGGCTTCTGCAATTGAAGGTTTATCTGCCAGCATTTCATCAGTAATATGAGTCAAATCTTTTGTAAACTGTTTAAGCTTTTGTTCAGGTTTAATTAGAATATCTACTTGCTTACGTTCTCCAGTTTTGTAGTTATAAATAACTGCTCCGAACTCAATAATTTCATCAAATTCTGGTGACAGTCCTGTAGTTTCTAAATCGTAAACCACTAGCTTAGTTTCACGTAAGTTTTGGTTTTTAGGATTTTTAACATATCACAAATCGTTTGGTAACATTGTCATTTCCAAACCATAAATCATCTTCATTTGGTTATCAAGATCACGTTTTTTATTAATTGACTTAATTGCTGCATAAGCATCGGGAAATGATTGGACATTATTATGATCAGTTAAAGCTATAGCATTTCATCCTCATTGGTTTGCTAAATTTGCATAATCTTTAAACTCAGAAATTCCATCCATCGCTGACATCTTTGAATGTAGATGTAACTCAACACGTTTATCTGCTGATAAATCTTTACGAATTTCGATATTTTTTTCAATTTTACAAAAGTTGTCAATGTAAAAAACTTGTTCTTGATCATATTGCGAATAACTTGTTTTTCCTTTTAAAGCAACTCAATCACCTTTGTCAATTCGTAAAGCTTGAAGTTCTTTGGCATTTTCAGCAGCTGCTTCTTCATCAGTCAAACTATCAAATAAACAATCGTTTTCATCTTTTCCAAAATAAGTTGCCTTAATTGAAGATTTATGATCGGTAACTCCCAGAATATAAATTTTTCTTCCAGCACGAGAAACTCTAATTTCTTTAGTCATTATCATTCCATGAATAACTACATTTTGCGCATCATTATCAATATCAGCAATTGACTGATAAGTTGGCTCGTCTAGTTTCACAAAGTTTCTTTTAAAAACTTTATTGTTAGCTTGGTAAGTTGTTCGGTTTGATTCATAACTAGTCTTAATTGTTTGCTCAAACTGAGCTTTTTTCTCAACAGTTAATTGATAATTTTGTTCGTGTTTTTTTCAATACTCTTCTTCATTGGTTTGGTCAACTACAATGTTAAAATTAATATTTTTAAAACCACATTGTTTTAATTTAGCATCACAGTATTTTGTTAAAATTTCCAACTCTTCTTTTTGCGATTGAGATTCAAGATTAAAAGTAATCGTTTGACTATCAATATCAAAAGAATATCCTTCGCGGTCTATGAAATTTCAACAACCTCCTTTTTCCTGAGCTTTATTGTTTTTAATTCATTCTAAATATTCTCAAACAATTCCTTCTTCAATTTGTTGATGTTTAACATCTAAAATTAATTTCATTGGAACATAATCATTATTCTTAAAAGATTGATTAATTTGATTGATAATTCTAATTGGCAGAAAATTATTGATTCGAATATGCACATAAGCTTTTCCTTTTAATTTAGAAATCTTAATTTGTTCAACCAACTCAGCATTTTCAAAATACGCTAAATCAAGGTCATCAAAAGTTATTGATAACTTCTCGAAAATATTTTTAATTGCTTTGTTCATAAATGTTGTCCTCTCTAGCCAATTAATAAATCTTTTAATGTAATGATAATAAATAATCCTGCAAATAATAACGCTCCAATTGAATAAACTATTAGTTTAAATTTTTTATTAAGCGGTTTTTTAGTAACAGCTTCCACGGCATTTTCTAAAAAACGGTATCCGTCAAGCGGTGGAATTGGAATCATATTTAGCATAAACAGGTTTGCTGAAATTCCCGCTACATATAAGAAGAAAGTTGTTGGTGAATTCATCACAGTTGCTGTTTGACTTGCCATTCCTAATGGTCCTGATAGGGCTTGAATATTTCCAGTAAACAACATTCCCAAACCTTTTAATAATGCAATTGATTGATCAAAAGTTTCTTTTCATCCATATCCATAAGCACTCGCAGTTGATTTGAAATATCTTGTTGGTGCAGCAATTCCCATGCTAATTTTATTTTGTTGTTTTCAACTTTCAATAATTGCTTGATCTTGTTCTTTGTCAATTTTATAAAAGTTACTATCTTTAAAATCATAAACTTTTGTAACTCTTCCTGAATAACGATCAATTTCAACAAACGAAAATCTTAGCTGTAAAGTTTCAAAATTTTTAGGGTCACTAAATGCTTCTGCTTTTAACGTATCAATCATTGGATAAACAATTTTTGTGTAAGTTGGTGCTAAGTCATTAATATCATACTCTTTATAATAAGCAATTGGATCTTGACTATCTTCAAATTTAAACTCTCATCCGGTAATCGCATATTGTTGGGCATCAGGAGCAAAACTTTTTAGATTTTGCTCTTCTAGTTGGTTATTAATAACTTTGTAAGCAATACTATTATCAGCAAATTTTTGGCCATAAAAACTCATATCATTATCTTTATAACCATTGGCCATAAAAATTGTTGTAATTAAAAATAAAGCAATTATAAAGTTCATTAATGGACCAGCAATTATAAAAAAAGCTTTTTTTCAACGAGCAATATAATCAATTTTACGAGCATCTGGAATTTGAAGTGCTTCTTCTTCGCGACCTAACGGTGGTTCAGCAGCATCAGAAGCAATTGAAACAAATCCTCCAATTGGAATCAAACGAATTGAATATCAAGTTTCTTTACCTTTTTTAGTAAATAGTCTTGGTCCAAATCCTAACGATAACTCATAAACATAAGCTTTTGATAATTTTGCTACAATAAAATGCCCAAGTTCATGAAGCATAATTAAAAATAGCACTGCAATAATTCCTACAAAAAAGGCAACAATAATTAATCCTGTACTCATTTGGCCTCCTTTTTACTACCTGCTTTAAGTAAAACTTCTTTTAAGCGAACAATGTCAAAATATAGATCATGAAAAATACTAAATAAAATGAATCTAATCGATCAAGAATCCCTCCATGACCAGGAATTAAATTTGAATAATCTTTAATTCCCAAATTACGTTTAATCGCACTAAACAATAAGTCTCCTATTTGACCAGTAATTGAGACAGCAATTGTTATAAAAATAAATATTAGAATTGGAATTCAAGCTGTGTCTCCTTCAACTAGAATGTAGATAATTCCAAACAATGGAGCAAATTCTTGAGTTTCTTCAATAAATAATAGCGAAACAGAAAAACCAATTCCAATTAATGCCGCCACTGCAGTTCCAATAATTGCTCCTTCTCAGGATTTATTAGGACTTATTCTCGGTGACAACTTATGTTTTCCAAATTTTGATCCACCTAAATATGCAAACGTATCTGTAAAAATAATTGTACATCAAATTCAAAGGATAGCAGTAAATGAATAAGTTGGTGTATTTTCCGCTAACTGAACAAAATCATTTGCATAAACGTTAGGAAGTGAATCTAAAAATAATGGGTTTATGCTTGAGTTGTCATATCTAACTGATAAAGAAATTGTTGTAAAACCTTTCATTGCAAAAACAATAATAATTGTAATTGCAAAGATTAATAATCCTTGCTTGTAAGTTCCTCTTTTAATTTGAGTTGGATCCTTAGCTGGACGTTTTTCAGTTCTTCATCCAACAATCCCGATAATTACAAACCCTAAAATTAAAATGATTGTGCAAACTCAAGGACTTCGCATCCCTTTTAAGAAGTTAATATTAATAAAGCGATAAAAAAATAAATCTCTCAAAGTTTCTATTTGTCCAAAAGGTCAAACAAAGATAAATAATGCAGTAGCTATAAGGACTATTTGGACTGGCCATTTTCGAATTCCGACAGCTTTATTGAATTCATAGACACTGGCTCCGATTAAGATAGCCGTTGTTAATAACGATAAATATCCAAAGATATTTGCCAATAAAGTTGATTCACCTTCACTTCGATTAATTTCGGTGTGAAAAATTGGTAACAACAAATAAACTATCATTAAAATAACTAAAAAAATTGCTGATATAAGGCGAACCTGAAGATTTGTCTTTTCCTTTTTAGGAGTTAGGATAGATTCGCCAACTGTTTTTTTAGATGTTGAATTCATACATTCCTCCTACGCATAAAATACATTTAAATTTATTTTAACATTTTTAATGATTGTTTTGCCAATCTAAAAATTAATCTTTTCTTTTAAATTATTCTAAGATGAGTGGAAATACAAAAAACCAGAGTTTTTCTGGTTTTGTTGAATTTAAATCTTATAAATTACTCAATAGAGAAGTCTAAATCTGAAATAACCTGAATTTGATTATCTTTAGCAATAACTTTGTGAACTTTATTATTTAGGAAAAATTCATACTCTTGCTCGATAGTTTCACCAAAAGTCTTAATAATTAGCTTTTGGTGATCTAAAGCGTTAAAGTGATAGTCTCCATTTGCTAAAGTCACAATTAGACTCCCATCTTTTATAAAAATTAATGTTTCTGTTAATGGGCAATCAATTTCGTAAACCTGATTACCATAATATATTTGAGTTTTGTCAAAGAAATTTCGCCATTTTCCTTTAGGGAAGTATACTTGGCGGCGAGTTGTGTTGGCTGTTAAAATTGGAGCAACCATCAAATTATCACCTAGGTAAAACTGATCATCAATAGTTGTGGCGATTTGATCAGTTTGATGTTCTAAAACTAGCGGACGCATAATTGGCAATCCTGTTTTAATCGCAACTTGCTCAAAAATTTTGTAATGCGGTAGCAATTGTTTTTTCAATTTTGCAGCCTTGACAGCAACTTCCAAAACTTGATCAGAAAAATATCAAGGTTCACCTTTACCAATACTGTGATACCTACTAAACGGAGTCAACATCCCTACTTGAGTTCAACGAATATATAAATCATCAGTTAACTCTGCAGTTTTTTTGAATCCAGAAATATCAGTTCCTCACATTATTTCTCCTGCTAATCCTAAAGACAATCCAGCATTTAAATGAATTTTTAATTCTCGAAAATTACTAATTGTATCTCCAGATCATTTACCAGGAAATTTTTGCGTTCCAATATATCCAGGACGACATAAAACCATTGTTTTACCAGCCCCAAAGTACTCTTCACTTGCTTCATGGCAACATCTAACATAAAGATATGTATAATATTGTTTAAATTCCTTACCAGTGAAGCCATTATACATTAGGGCATCTTCAGGTAATCCATCCCCATAATCAGGTTTAAGATAACGCAGACCTAAACTAAATAACTTTTTCAGTTGCTCTTTGTATCATAAATAAGCTTGAGGATTTGTAAAATCAATTAAGTGATTATTTTCTTGATAAGTTTCGGTTCCTGTTCAAGGATGAGCCAATTCTCCATTTGAAGTTTTAACTAAAAAGTTGTTATCTAGCAAAAACTTTCAGGTTGCTGAATTGTCATCTTGAATATAGGGATTAATTCAAAAGCACATTTCTAAATTACTTTCAGCTACTTTTGTAAACAATGCTTCAAAGTCTCCAAAGGCATCAGTGTTGTATTCGAAATTGCAACTTTTTGTAAACCGATTCTTTAATCATTTTGGATCTAAAGTAATCACATCCAATGGAAATTGATAATTTCTTGCATTCTCAATTTCATCTGTTAATTCTTTATAGTTATGATAGTACAAACGATTCAATCAAATTCCATAAGCACTATCCGGAACTCCTTTAATTTTTCCCGTAAGTTCTGTGAACTGACTGATCATTGCTTTAAGACTATCACCTGTAAAAAAGTACAAGTCCAAATATTCATCATCAGTTGTAAATGATAAAGCATCTGTTGTGGGTGACCCAATCTCAAATGTTGTTTTACTTCCGGTATTTAAAAGCACTCCTCAATTCTTTGTTGAATATATTAGTGGTAATCCATTATAGGCTAGATCATGATTAGCTGCTACAGAATTATCGGAATTGTAAATTACACTTTCAACTCCGTTTTTAACTAATGGGCGAAATTTTTCTCCCAACCCGAAAATCTTTTCATCATTTTCAATTCAAAACGACATAAATGGCTGACGACAATTAGTTTCTTGAACTTTAAAGCCTAAGCCAGGATTAATATGATCATCTAAAAATTCATAACCATTACGATCATTAGTTTGAAATTTAGGTTGTCCACTTTGATCTAGAAGTACCATTTTAAACGGTTGTTTATGAATAACTAAAGTTTCTTGTTCTGGTAAAGAAACAATAATTTCTTGGTCCGTATTTTGATACTTTAGAGGTACCGTTGTAACTGCTTGATTTAAATATTCATCAAAAGTTGGGGGTTTAACTTTTGAACTATATTCAAGATGAATAACCCCAATATTGGTTAAACTTAATTTTAGGGTAGCCTTTTGAAAATTTGATAACGTGGTTTCAATATACAAAACCCGTTCCTTTTCTCAAACATCAGAAACATATCTAGCAATACTATATTCAAAGTTATGATCAAAAATACGTTGCTTAATTGGATAACTATGATTCATCATTTTGGGTTTAAGATTTCGTGTTCAACTCATTTGCTTTTTGCTCCTTTGACTCTAATTTCTCAAGAATTTTATGTTTGTAAAAATCACTTTTACCACCATAAACAAGTTGTCAAGAATTTCCTTTTTTAACAACAGCAATCGCTCCAGTTTCTGCTTTAAAGATTTCGTCATTAGCAACTTTGTCAGGTTGTTTAATAATAGTACGTAATCGTGTCATGCAAGCATCAACTTCCGCAATATTATTTAGTCCTCCCAATAAACTTATAATTTTTTCAATTTGTAAATTCTCATCATTTTTTAAAGATTTTTGTAAACTTTTAGCAGAATTTGAATCTTGAGGAGTAGTTTCAAATCCCGGAATTGAAGGTTTAAAAATTCTAGTAATATATTTAAAGATTACAAAGTATATTCCTCCAAATACCGCACTTGTTAAAACAAATCAAATTCCGTCATATCACAAGTTAGCTCTAAATCCAGCTGATGGTAAAGAACTTGGTCCTGTGATTCCAATATATTTAATGATTGTTTCAATCCCTCCAAAAGCATGAATTCGCATTGGGATGAAATCTACTAAACCAAAGGCAACTCCAGTTAATAAAGCATGTACTACATATAAGAATGGAGCTGTGAAAATGAAGATAAATTCAATTGGTTCAGTAACTCCTGTTAAGGCACAAGCTAATGCCCCTGATACATAAATTGATTTGTTGCGATCACGATGTGATTTAGGAATTGCATATAACATTCCAAATCCTGCCCCAACTAAACTTCCGGTTGAGGTAATCATTTGCCCGGCTTTAAATCGTACCGGTTCAAATGTGTCAAGAATCAAGTTATACATTTCTTCAGTAGAAATATTAATTTGATGTGAACTAGCAAATCCAGCTCAATTATTTTTAACATGCCCCAAAGCACTAACTCAAGTGAAGTACATTTTTTCTTGACCTTCAGCACTTAAATCAGTTAACTTCCCTGAGTATGTTGAAAAGAACTCAGCAATTTGATTAACTAACACCTTGTCTCCAATTGTTGAAGCTTTCAAGGCATCAACAAATTGTTCTGGTGACAGATAATCAAGATTACCTCCAAATGCAGTATAGTTCATAGGAATTGTAATCATATGGTGCAATCCAAATGGTAATAATAAACGTTCTAAAGTTCCATAAACAAATGGCATAGCGAATGGCAGGTCATTGTTTTGGGCAATTTGTTTTCCAATTGAGTTAATTCCAACTTGTGCTGCTGGTCATAAAATAGTCAAACAACAAGCAAGCGGTAACGCTAAAATGAATACCATAAATGGAACAAATCGTGGACCATTAAAAAATGCTAAACTATTAGGTAATTTATTAAAAGTATGGAATTTGTTAAAGATTGATGCTCCCACAAATCCCATAATGATTCCTCCCAGAGCATCAAAGCGCAATGCTTTAACTCCTGATTGAGCAATAAAGAAATCATTTGTTGGCATTCACTTACCACCCATAATGTAGTTCATGAAATATTCAACTTCGTTTCCATTAGCATTAATTTCAGTTTTGGTAATAAAAATTGTTGAACCAACTGCTAATAAAACAAAGTATCCTAGTCCCCCAGCAAATGCTCCTCCTGCTTGATTTTTTGATCATGATCCACCAATAGCAATGGCAAACAATAGGCCCATGTGAGTAAATGGTATTCAACCAATTGTTTCAACAACTTGACCAATTTTTAAAAATACCCCCGACACACTTTCAATTTGTCCCAGACCCAAAGGACCAATGATTTTTCCTAAAGTGATTAGTAACCCTGCTGCTGGTAAAACAGCAATCATTGTTAAAATGGCCTTAGCAAACTTTGATAAAAACTCATGCATTTTTGAGGTCTTGCCTTTTTTAAAAATCGCGGTGAGTTTTTGACTTTTGGTTTTGAATGAACCAACTTCTGGTACTTCTATTTTTTTCATTTTCATCCTTTCTGATAACTTAATATCAACAAAAGAATAAACCAGATTTTTGCTATTTAAGAGTTGTACATACAGGTTAGAAAAACAAAAAAAGTGCCTAAAACACTTCTTTGCTTGTTAATTCAAATTGCTCAGGAATATATTTTTCAACTGAGCACTCAATAATTTCATTATACTCATTGACCGAAATACTATACTTACAAGGAATATTTTCGTCAATTTTAACTTTAAGAATAGTCGCATCTAAGGCATTGCTTTTTGTAATTACCAGTTTTTTTTCGCTTGATGTTAAAACTTGATGCTTGTCTTCTAAAAATTCTAAAACAGATCTTTCGATTGCGTGATAATCTAATGCTCCTACAATTTTAGTATTGATTCAAATGATTGAATATTTATGTAAAATCGCATTTCGATAACGGACCTTAATGACTGATTTAAAACTTTGAGGGTCACAATTAAAAGATTTAACAAAAAACTCATCTAGAGGTAAGTCTTTAACTAATAATTCCGACTTGGTATTTTGGTGTTTGAGATTAAATGATATCGTACGCTTTCAAAGGCTTTTTGAATTAGTAAAATAACCTTTACCTTTAACTGAAAATATAATATTTTGCGCTTCAAGTTTTTTAAGAACAAGACGAATTGTTTGTCGCGATGTATAATATTTTTTCGCATACATTTGTTCACTTAATAGTTTGGCTCCAGATTGATATTGTTTAATATCTTGCAATATTAAACTAAAAATTTCTTCACTAAGTGACATCGAAACTTCTCAGGATTAATTCTTAACAATAATTAATTCACGTGGTGATGTTGTTAACATTTCATATCCATCTGGTGTTACTAAAAGGTCATCTTCAATTCTAACTCCCCCAACTCCAGGAATGTAAATTCCTGGTTCAACTGTGATTGTCATGTTAGCTTCTAAAATTGTTTGTGACAATCCATTTTCATAAGGTTCCTCATGAATTTCTACTCCGATACCATGTCCTAAACCATGATCAAAGTAACCTTCATACCCAGCATCAGCAATAAATTTAGCAACTTCACGATGAATATCTCCAGCATTTTGTTTAGCCTTAACTAAACTAATTCCTAAACTTTGGGCTTCATAAACAGTTTTATAAATATCTAGTAACTTAGGATCTGTAATTTCTCCAATAGCAAATGTACGAGTTTGATCAGAACAATAACCATTATAGAAGCAACCCATATCTAAAGTCACTAACTCTCCAACTGCTAGTTTTTTATCTGTTGGTACAGCATGTGGCATGCTTCCATTAACTCCACTTGCAACAATAGTATCAAAACTTAATTTATCAGCACCATTTGCAAAAAAGCGGTCGCTAACAAAACGAGCTAATTCTAACTCAGTCATTCCTGGTTTAACAAATTGCAAAACTTCCTGAAAAACTGTATTGGTAATATCACATGCGGTTTTAATTTGAGCAATTTCCCAAGCTTCTTTTTCCATTCTTAGCATTGAACAATCAATTGGAACTAAAGTTTGTTTAGTGAATTTATCTTTAAACCCCAAATATTGGTTATAAATTACTCAATCAGCTTCAAATCCTAAAGTTTTAACTTGATCTTGATCTAAAACTTTTTGCATTTCTGTTCAAACATTTTTCCCAAAGTGAATAATATGATCAACATTTTGCAAATCACTTTTATTTTTAGCAGCAGTGATATAACGACCATCTAAAAATAAGTAGGCTCCTTTACGGGTAATAATTAGATACCCTAATGATGAATGAAAACGTGAATATCAGTAACGATTTTCTGGAGCATATAAAATAATTGCATCCGTTTGTTTACTATCTAATAAATTAATAATTTTTTCGTATTTTGTCATTATAGTTCTCCTTTAAATGTATTAACTATATTATAGAATAAAAACGCGGTCTTCAACTCAATATCGATAATAAAAAAATCTCCGCTTATACATCAACGATAATGTTCGATTATCTTTTGTATATGTGGAGAATAATTTGTATCTTTAAAAAAGACTATTTTTTTTGTTTATGAATTTCGTGTTTGTTGCAGTTTGAGCAGTATTTTGAAGCTTCAATTTTTTCTTTTTTCTTATCGTTTTTCCCGATGTAATTTTCATTTTTACATGCTGTACAACGTAAAATATATTTTTCGCGCATATTAACATTCACCTCTCTAAATTCATCATATTATTTTAAAATATTTTGCTATAAGCATTCTTGAAAAGTTTGCTTGCCTTTAAATAATATCAATTCCTAAACAATTATACAATAAAAACTAGTTTTTGTTTCAGAAAAAATTTAGAAAGTAAATTATTGAAATAATGATAGTTGCTTTGTTGTTAGTAACTATCTTTATTAAGAAGAGATTATTCTAAGTCACCCGTGCAAAAGTGTTTCTTTTTTTAAAATCCAAAACCTATAAATAGATATAAATATAAATAGTTATATTTTTATTAGGGCTTTTATAGTAAAATTATATAGATTATTTATATCGTCACTTAAGGAGGATTTATGAAAAAATTATTATCATTGTTAGGAGCAGTTAGTTTAACAGCGACAGCTAGTTTAGCTGTTGTCGCATGTACTAATTGAACAAATTACAATAACTTTGAAAATTGAGTTAACGAAACAAAAGTTCAATATAAAGGTGATACTGGAGAAGTAGTTACAAAAGGGTCTTCTGCTGTTATTTATATTGGAGCAAAAGATAATGCTAGTTCACTTTCGTTTCAAGCAGCAGTTGAAGAATTTTTAGATCCTACTGGACATGACTTTAATACTGGGTTAAAAAACTTAAGTACAGATAATGAGGATTTAGGTTGAAACATCAAAGCAGCTTCTGGAGCGCTTAAGAATGGTTATAGCGATTCAACAACTTGAAGTACTGCAACTGTTAAAAAACAAACTCCTAAGAAGAAAAAAGCTTATTGAGAAAAAACAAAAATTAATGAAGACCAGAAATATGTTGTTACAAAAGACAAGTTAGAAGAAAAGGTAACCTTTAATTCAATTATTTTAGATGAAATGAGTCAGCTTTGAACAAGCAAACCAATGAAAAAAATTGTTAGCGATGTAATTGAAGAAAATATTGCTAAGTCATTATTATCATCTAATTCTAATGCTAATGCTGACAATAAGGTAGTGACTGAAAACGTAAATACAATTTTAGCTTCATTGACAGATACTAAAGGGCCAATTTTCTTAACTATTAGAAATGGTGTTATTACCGGATTTGTTAATGGATTTGAATTATTCTATGAATTTAATCAAGGTGATAGCAAAGCAATTGATGAAACACTTGGTACTATTGAAGAAGCTAAGGAAAAACGAAAAACATCATTAATTAATTTATTAAGTGCAATTGAAAAAGAACTTAACTCTAACATTGAAGATCATTTATTATATAATGGCTCTCCAACCCTTAATGCTAATCCAACTGGAAAAGCAGTATTTACAACTTGAGACGAAGGAAGTTCAAATTTTGATAAGGATAAACAAACAAAGCCTCGTCCTTACCAATACAGTTTAAGTAACCAATACTTAAATAACTTTAAAAAATAATCTTTAAATCAACTAAGAAATTAGTTGATTTTTTTATATTACTTCTTTGCTTTGATGGTTATTAAAGTTTTATACCGACCATTATAAACAAAAAACTATTTAGGTGATGATTTGAATATAAAAAACATCCAGTTAAAGTAACAAATTGTTTGTAGCTACTTTATTTTAGATGTTCTTCTGTATAAAAATTAGTCTATTACAATGGTAAATCCTTATTCTTAAAGATATAAATTCCACCCGCAAATAATCCAACTGTAATCATTAATAAACCTAAATCTTGGAATAATCACGTTGTGACTTTTGTTCCTACAATACTTATTGGATCAAATAAAGTAATTACCGAAAAGTATTTTAAAAACTCAACATTCAAAGTTTCAATCATTGACAATGTTGTCAGAATAAAAAAGACTGCGGGAATCCCTGCTCCACACACAATTGATCACCCTGTCTTGTTAAATAAACATGAAAAGATTCAAGCAATTCCAGCAAAAACTGTTGATAGTAGAGTTAAATTAATCATTCATAAGGTTCAATCGCCATAGCTTAGATTCGCCCCTGTCATTGCAATCAATCCATAGCCAACACATAAGTAAACGACTCCACTCATAATAATTAGCATTAAGAATACGAACGCTTTTGATACCAAAATTTTTGTTCTTGATAATGGTGTTGACAAATAATAAGCCATATAACCCTTTTCAATTTCACGAGCAACAATTTTGTTTCCTACAATCGCGGTAAAAATAATTGGAATTTCAATTCCTATTGACCCAAAATACATTTTTCCTAAAACGACTTTTACTTGATCATCTTCTACTAAGAAGAAAAAGATTGTCATTAAAGCAGTTGAAGTCAAGGTTAGTACCGCTCACATTAATCATGTACCCTTAAAGGTATTTTTAATAATATATTTATTTAACATCTGGTCCTCCTGCATCTTTATAGAAATTCATAAAATACTTCTCTAGTGAAAATGGATTTTCTGAAATCATTTCCAAGTCATAGTTATTTAAATCTTTAATGAATTGGGGAACTTGGTTGGGCAAGATACTATATGTTACTTGATTTTTACTTTGTTTTAAAATCTTATAAGTTTTCAAAATTTCTTTAGTATTAAAAGTAACTGTATAGTAGCGTTCATTTTCTTGACGTAGTTTAGCTAAATCAAAATTGGAAACAATTCGTCCGCTTTTGACAATTGCTACCTTATCACAAGTTTTTTCAATTTCTTCAAATATATGTGAACTCATTAAGAACGTTGTTTTTTGTTGTTTACGTTCATTAACTAAATCAATAAATTTTTGTTGCATTAGCGGATCTAAACCAGTTGTCGGTTCATCCAAGATAATTAAACGAGGATGATGCATAAAGGCAATAATTAACCCAACCTTTTGCTTCATACCTTTAGACATTTTTTTAATTTTTTTATTCGGATCAAATTCTCAATATTTAATTAAATCTTCAACTTCATTTCAATTAGATTGATTTCTTAAATTAAATACTAGTTTGATAAATTCAGTTCCTGTCATGAATTCTGGAAATGCAATTTCTCCTGGTAAGTATCCTACCTGACTTTGAATTATGGCTGCATCATTTCAACTATTATAGTCAAAAACTTCACAGTTCCCCTCATCAGGTTTGATATATCCCATAATTGTTCTAATGGTTGTCGATTTCCCAGCCCCATTTGGACCTAAATAGCCAAATACTTCTCCTTGATTAACACAAAGATCAATATTAAAAATTCCATATCCATTCGGATATCTTTTTGATAGATTATTAATTTTAATAATCGGTGTTTGGTGTTTTGTATTCATTTTCCCTCCATAGTTTTCAAAATATCTATGAAGGTTGTT
The DNA here is from genome assembly GCF_000518725.1 of Mesoplasma seiffertii ATCC 49495. Classification (GTDB taxonomy): domain Bacteria; phylum Bacillota_I; class Bacilli_A; order Mycoplasmatales; family Mycoplasmataceae; genus Tullyiplasma; species Tullyiplasma seiffertii. The sequence continues at coordinate 324,224 of NZ_KI912485.1, forward strand.
CTACTAAAATTCCTGCTTGGTGTTTTTTATAAATCCGTTTTAATAAACTTTCATCAGCTAATAATGGCAAAATAACATCTTGATGATGCCAATTTAGGACCGCTATTCGAATTTGGGTAGCTATTAAATCTAATAAAATAAATAAACTCATTTGAGTATTTTCTTGAGCCCTAATTTGAACGTTTGTTAAACTTTTAAAAACCATTTTAATATGAGATTTAATCATTCGCTTGATTGAAAGCAGCATAAACAATCCCATAATTAGTCCCATTACTACAACTGTTGAAAAAACAATGGCAAATGTTTCTAAGTTTAGCAATCTTTGGACAACTCTCGCTTCGTTTTGTTCCATTAAAAAAATTGTTTGCCATTGCAATAATAAAAAAGATGGAATTGATATCATATAAATCTTTCGCAAATTTTCAATTTTAAAATTGGCTTTTAAATTATATGTTGAAACTGTTGAAAAGATCGTTTGTCCATTTTCATAGATTCCCTTAAATTGCAAAAGTAAAAACCCTATATTAGCTTGAATAAGAAATCAAATTAAAATAATTTCAGTTTTTTGTTCTAGTAAGACTATTTTAAAAAACATGTTGGCCAAAATTGAAGTACAGACAGTAAAATATGCTAAAAGAATTATAAATTTTAAACTGGTTACTTTTTTCATCATGACCCCACTTATGTAATTTCATAAATTATAATACATTCCACTTAGAAATACCTTAGCAACTATAATTAAATGCATAAACTTAAATCAAACGTAAAAAAAATAACCCGAAGGTTATTCTAAATTTCTGATGGTCCCCAAGGCCGGACTTGAACCGGCACGGGATATAAAGCCCGTTGGATTTTAAGTCCAATGCGTCTACCTGTTCCGCCACTTGGGGATAAAAATCCTAATATAAAAATGGTGACTCGTCGGGGATTCGAACCCCGGACCCACTGGTTAAAAGCCAGTTGCTCTACCGGCTGAGCTAACGAGTCGAAAATAAGTGGTTGGGCTAGCAGGATTCGAACCGGCGCATGAAGGAGTCAAAGTCCTTTGCCTTACCGCTTGGCTATAGCCCAATAAAAAAATGGTGGAAGGGGAGGGATTCGAACCCCCGAACCGAAAGGAAGTGGGTTACAGCCACCCGCGTTTAGCCTCTTCGCTACCCTTCCATATTTATAATGGTGCTGACTAAAGGACTTGAACCTTCGACCTATTGATTACTAGTCAATTGCTCTACCAGCTGAGCTAAGTCAGCAAATAATTACTGATTCCTTGAAAGCAAGGACATAAATAATTTTACATCAGGTACGCGTCTTTTGTCAACCTTTTTTCACATAATTTGGAAAAACCAATTACTTATTTATTATCATTTATTTTTGCTAATAATTCAAGACTAAATTTATAAAAAAATAAAAAAATCGCTGATTTTAATCAACGATTTTGAAAAGATCTTTAATTGATTTTTTCTTTTTATTTTTTTGACCTTCTTCTTTTTCCTTAATTTCTTTTTCTAAGGCTTTAATATCTTTTTTAGAAAGTTTTTTTAGTTCATAACGCATTGGTTGATGTTCTCATTTTTGCATATTAGCTACTACCTCTTTACGAACATTTTTTGTTAAATCTTCTGTTTTTAAAGAGATATGTTTGGCTGGCATAATTGGTTTACCAAAAACAACTTTAACTTCAACACGTTTAGGACGTTCTTCAGCAAAAACTTGATGAGAGTTAATAATTGTTACTGGAACAACCGGAGCATTTGCCATTTGTGCCACTTTTAAAGCAGCCCCATGGAATTCTCCAATTTCTTGAGTTCCACTACGAGTTCCTTCCGGGAAAATTACTAGTGAACGTTTGTAATCAACTACAAGATCTTTAGCTTCTTTGAAAGCAGCTAATGCTGAACGAGGACTTTGACGATCTAATGGAACACAATCAATTAAACGAACAAAGGCTCCATAATTTTTGTCATCTCATAATTCTTCTTTAGCAATAAATGCCAATGGTTGTTGACGACTAAAATCATTAATAGCAATTAAAATTGCTGGATCAATATTTGACTGATGATTTGGCGCTAAAATCACTCCACGATCTAATCAATTTTCAATTCCTTCAATTTTAATATCAACATTTAATGTAAATAATACTTTGTTAACTGCTTTTTTAACTCATTGATAACGATACTCTTCGGAATATGTGTTTGGATCATTACGATTTTTTTTGACAATTTTTTTTGACTTACGAGAAATACGTCATAATGGTCATCACATAAACAACATTTTAGGTTTACTAAAATTCTTTTTCTCTTTTGGTTTACCAGCTTCATCATCAATATTTTTAGTTGTTGATGGTTGTGTAGTTGGTGTTGCTGCAACTACGTTTGTTTCTTTTTGAACAACTGGTGTTGATTCAGTAGCTGTTACTTCAACATTTTCTGTTTTACCAACTTGTAAATTATTTTCTCTAATAGCTTGTTTTGCCATTTTATACCCTCTTATATATTTCTACGGTAAATTCCTCATATTCATTTTGATTTACCTTACTAAACTTATTGTAATTGAATTGTGGAATATATACATCCCCTAAATACGGTTTTTTAATAATACTACATAATAATTCATCACAATTATCAAAAAATAGTTCAAATACTTGAGCCCCTCCAATGACATATAAGTCTTTATTAGGGTTATGTAAGTATTCTTCAATTAAAGGTTGATAGTCTTTAATAAACCTCAAGTTTTCCTTCGCATAACTTTCAAATCGATTTGGATCACGAGTCAAAACATAATTCAAGCGGTCTTTTAGTGCCCGATATCCCATTCCGACAAATGTTGCTGAACCCATAAGTACAGCATGATTTAAAGTTGTTTTACGAAAGTGTTCCATTTCGGCTTTAATTTTTCAGGGTAATTGATTTTGGCTACCAATTACTCCATCTGCAGTTTGAGCTCAAATTAGTTTAATCATCTTCTCTAACCGCCATTCCTACTGCATAATTTGTTTCATGTGATATTGAAATATGAGTTGATTGTAATCCCGGTGTCAAAATTATTGGAGTTTGATTATCATAACCAATATTAATTAAGGTCGGTGAGATTCAAATATCCAATGTTTTAATAATTGCTTCTTTAACAGCTCAACGGCCGGCTGCAAATTCCAACTTTCGTTGTTCACTTTCAAACTTGTTGAGCATTTGCAGTTCCTCAGCTGATAAAAATTTTTCTAAAAAAGCTTGTGTCAGCTTAATACGCGCATTTTCAACAATATCAATTCCAATTTTTTTTATCATATTTTCACCTAATATTATTTTAACATTTACCTTTCTAAAGTATAAGTTATTGTTAGATTGTTTTAATTATTAAAATAAAAAATCTTAGATAAACTAAGACTTTTGAATTAACCTTGATTATTGTCAACTTCTACAACTTTGGTAGTATTATGCAATTGACGTTTATTTTCATAGCGAACTTTGAAAAACCCAATTCCGAAGACTACGGCTGCTACTGCAATCATTAATAGTGGTCTTCAAATTGCTGAAAATACTGTTGGATATTGATCTCATTCGTATAGTGGATAAATTACCATTAAATAAATTGAACCAACTAAAGTTATTATTGCAGTAATAATACTCAAACTCATAAAAATTCAGAAAGTTAGATTATTATAAATTCGCGTATATTTTCGATCAGAATAACGTAACTTAATTACCGATGCATCCAACAACAGTTTTAACACAGTTGTTGCTAAGGCAAACGAAGAAATAATTTGAGTAACATCATTGAAAATAATATAGAAAATTGCAATGGCGCTTAATAAAATAATTGCCATATATGGCTGATTAGACTTTGAATATATTTTGCCAAAAACTGCATGCGCATCTCCTGACTCTGCTAGTTTATGAATCAAACGTGATTGAAACATTAAGAAAGCATTAATTGAACCAATAAATAAAAATATTGCCATAATGTTAAAAGTCAGTTTTGCCCAATCAGGGATATTTAAATTTCCTAATGATGTACCTGTCATTGGTAAATCTTCTGGTGATTTAGCCAATGACAATAAAGCAATTCCATAAGCAACATAAATTACTAAAACAATAACTACTGCTCCAATAATTGTTAATGGCACAGTACGTTTAGGATTTTCAATTTCTGCAGTAATATAAGTTGGAAATTCATGACCTGAATAGGCAAATCCAGTATATGTAATTGCTGGAATTAATAATGCCGCTGATACATAAGCTTTTCCTAGATCTTTATTAATATTTTCATTGCTTAATAGACCATCTTTTGATCCAAAAACAATTGCTAAAATAAAGACTAATAAAATTGGTAAGGCTTTAGCTAGTAAGAAAATAAATTGTGTATATTTGGAACTGTTACGAATTAAGATTTGAATTGCACCCATACTTACTAAGATTGCAATTGCTAAAAACTTCGTAAAGTAAATATTGTTAATTCCTGATATCTCACTAACAATTCCCGCCATTGCTGAACAAGAACCAGCCAATGATGTTGCTGAAACGAACAACACCAAAACTCAACCAAATCAAAAAGCTAAGATTTTTCAATTACACTTTTTAATTCAGGCATAAGCTCCTCCACTTTCTTGATAGGCAATTGAAGGTTCAATCATAATCATTGCTTCAGGTATAACAATTAAAGCTCCAAGTACTCAAGCCAAAATCATCAAAATTGGATTCTGATTTGCTAAACTAAAGACCATGTTGAAAGAAATAATAATACTTGATCCAACAATCGCAGTTAAGGTTGATGCTAATACAGTTCAAAAACCGTATTTTTTACTTAATCTCATTAGAGTTCTCCCATTTTTTACTAAAATTTAATGTTTTCATTTTATACAATTCATGATGTTTGGCAATTACCGCGACATGATTTGCATCTGGTGGAGTTCAAATTTCACTTTGCACTCGAGTTTCATACTGACGTTTTTTATCATACATTTCTTGACTCATTCATCATGGCACAAAAGTATCTTTTTGCCCATGAATAAAAAAGATTGGTATGTCTACGCATTTTTTCATTTGCTTTTTCAAATCATATTTATTTTGATTTGTTCGTGTTTCTTTACTGAACTTCTTAGTAAACTGATATCCCTCAATTCATCACGAATTATGGAAAAAGTTATTTTCAATAAAATAACGATATTGTTGTTTAAGCGAACTAAATCCACAGTCAGCAACAACTCAATTAATCAACTTATTATATTTTCCGACTTGGCTATATAAGACGCTTGTTGAAGCACCCATACTATTGCCAATTAATCCAATTGAATCTGGATGATATGTTTTTTGCATATATTCAATAATTCGATCAAGAATTTCAATTGACGACATTCCAATATCGGTTTTTTCCCCATAAGTTAATCCGTGAGCAAATGCATCAAAGGTGATAATATTGTATCCTTGTTGATAATAGTGAAAAACTAATCTTAAAGCTAAGTATTTATCTTCAGTTCATCCATGAAGTCCAATCACTCACTTATTTGATTGCGAATTTTTGGCAACTAACATACTAACTGGCCCTTTAGTAGTTGTTAATTCAACTGTTTCTAAATCTTCTTCTTTAAAAGTTTCTAACTTCATATATTTACTTTTTAAATCATCAAGATGGTATTGTAAATTGTTAGAAATAATTTCAGTACCATCTTCATTAATTCATTTGCCATTACGTGGATAGTTATAGCAAAAAGCTTTATACTTTTCAAAATTCGCTGGTGCTTTAGATTTAATTGTTTTATAATTTCAAATTGTTTTAGCAATAATCGATAAATTATACAAATAACGATTTTCTTTCATAATAACTCCTATAGTTTATAAACATACTTTATAGTTTTTAGTAGCCCTGATATCAATACTCTTATTCAATTCTTTATACAAAATAATCATATCATTATCGATAATTATTTATTCTTGATTCTAGAATTTTATTTAATTAAAAAAGCATTAAAAAAATGCCAAAGGGCATTTATTTTTGTCTAACTTCAATTTTGATTTCTAAATCAGGTAGTTGTTCATAAGAAATTTTTGCAGCATCTAACATTTTTCGTGATGCTACAAACTCTTTTTCATGATGATATTTATCATCAATAAAATAAATTCGTTGAATTCCTGCTTGAATAATAATTTTAGTACATTCATTACAAGGGAATAAAGTTACATACACATCACATCCAGTTAAGTCTGTTCGTGCACTTACAATTGCATTTAGTTCTGCATGAGCAACATAAGGATATTTCAACTTTCCTCAATCTTCTCCCGTATTGATTCAGGGAAATTCATCATCATTGATTCCTCGAGGAAATCCATTATACCCGGTTGAAATAATTTGATTTAGTTGATTAACAATAACAGCTCCAACTTGAGTTGAAGGATCTTTACTGCGCATTGCGCTAGCTTTGGCAACAGTCATAAAATAAGGCTTTCATGATAGATAATCTTTTCTCTTATTTGACATATTAGGTTACCTCCTAGAATGGTAGTCTTTTTATTTGAAGAACATTTTTATCATCATATACTAAAAACACTCTTCATCCAATACGTTTGAATATAGCGTTATTTCCATCAACTCCGCCAAAGATATTATGATTTGCGTAGTATTTTAATGTCAACGCAACACGAATATCTGCTGCGGGAATATAATTATCTATTAATAAAAATACAAGTCCCGTAATTAATACCGCAGCAATGATTGCTACCATTACTCCATGAGTTCAATTATATTTATCTCTTGGTTTAATTAAACCCGAAAAGGCTGACCCTAAAGCAATTGCTACTCCATTAACCAAAAAGTCTTGAGCATTTCCCATTACAAAAGAAAATATTATAATTAACACTAATGGTCAAACAGACTTAAGTTTTGAAAATTTTGCAGTAATTGTACGATCACCAGAAGTATTCATCAATAACATTCCACAAATAATTGACAAGACTGGTAGCATTCCTCCAGTAATTGTTGCAGGTAAAGTTGTTGAAGCTAAAAATCCAGTTAAGATATATGCTGGAACAAACGCTGCTATCATTCGATATGATCCCATGCGTGTTTCAGTAATTTTAGTCGTTAAGAATATTGTCGATCCAATAAAGAAAATAAATAGCATAATCATCACAATATTGGCTGAATGCGGTGCTAAACCATATGTGAAAATTCTTCATCATTGACCACCAAGTATTGTTAAGGAATAGGTTGTTCCTCCAAAAATTAATGTGATTACTTTTGAGTGTTCATTTAACTCCGCAGCTTCAGCACTTGTGGCTGTGAAAATTGTAATTAATGATAAAACAATTGGGGTTACTACAAATAAGAATAAAATAACTCAACTAGTAGTAACCTTATTGGTTTTAAGCGCCGCTACAAATTTATTTAAAGTTTCTTGGTTAGCTTTTTCATCTTCCACAGTTGGTTCAGCAGCAACTTCTTTTTTAGCTTTGGTAAATTCAATTAAATTAATCGATGGGAAAAACTCCAATAAATTTTCTTTAAGAATTCTCTGATTAGTAACTACTTTAACTTCATCAGCGAATTTAGTAACTTCTGGTGTTTCATTGTTAATAATAATTTTTAACATTTTAACTTTATGACGATCATTTATTTTTGCCTTTTTAATGACTGTCATTGCTTCTGAGTTTGTTTTCAAATCAAAATCAAACTCACTAATCACAACCATTCCGTACTCATGATTTTTGTTAATTAGAAAAACTAATCCATCAGTTACTTTCGAATTAATTGCCTTATATTTTTCAGTTTTAGTTAAAAATTTAACCAAACCTGACTTAATTTCACTATAAGTAAAATCCATATTATGCTTCCCCCCTTAATTCTTTAATTTTATCATTAAATTCTTGCGGAAGTTCAGCTATAAATTCCATTCTTTGATTTGTAGTTGGATGATTGAATACTAATTTGTATGCATGTAGGTATTGTCCTCAACTTGTATCTTTATCTGTTAAGCGTCCATACATCGGATCTCCCATTACTGGAAACTTAATAAAATTGAAATGAACTCTAATTTGATGAGTTCTTCCAGTTTCAATTGAACAACGTACAAGAGTTGCATTGTCAAAACGTTCAATAACTTCAAAATTAGTTTTAGCATGCTTTGAATTTTTATTTGTCACCATCATTTTTTTACGGTCATTTTGATGACGGCCAATTGGAGCATCAATAATTCCCTTATTTTCCGGAATTACTCCTCATACTAAAGCCTGATATTCTTTATAAACTTCATGGTCAACCAACATTTGTGATAATGCCTTATGAGCTTTATCATTTTTAGCCACAATTAATAATCCGGTAGTTTGACGATCCAAACGGTGGACAATTCCTGGGCGTTCAACTCCACCAATTGATGATAAATCATCAATTGCTTCTAGTAATCCGTTAACCAAAGTTCCACTTGTGTTTCCAGCTCCTGGATGTACCACAATATTATTTGGTTTATTGATTACTAAAATATCCTGATCTTGATAAATAATTTCAAAATCAATTTTTTCTGCCACAACGTCTGTTGACTTTGGAGCCGGAATTGTAATGATGATTTCATCATTTTCAGCAATATTAACTTTTTGAGATTCAGCAATTGTTCCATTAATTTGAATATTTTGATCTTTAATTAACTTTTGAATAAATGCTCTTGAAAGGTCATGGTCTTCTTTTAAAGCCTCTGCTAAATATTTATCTAAACGATTGCTTTTAGCTTTAGCAATAATTCTAATTTGTTTTTCCATTCTAAACCTCTGTTTCTTTATTTGATTGATTAGTTTTTTTAGCTGCCAAGTGAATTTTCAATTGTTTGACTCCCTCAATAACAATTGCAATGATAAATCAGACAACTCCAATATTAACTCAAATGTCAGCTAAGTTGAAAATAGCATCTTTAGCTCACGGTAATTGTAATCATGAAGCCACACTAATAAAGTCAACAACTCCACCATATTGGCCTTCTAAATTAGGTGGAGCTCAGGCACGAGCCACTAAATTACCAATTGCTCCAGCTAACATGATAGTAATTGCTATCAAAATTTTACGTTCTGTTAAAAATACAAAGGCAATCATTAATACTAGCGCTGACAAAGTCGCTAAGGTAATAGTCAAACCTAGTTTATCAGCATTAGCTCCTCCAGCAGATCCCATATTAATAATAAATTTAAAATCTAAAAAGTTTTTAATAATGGTAATCGCTGATCCTGATTGTTCCATTTTTGCCACAACAATTGCTTTTGAAATTCAATCTAAAGCGACTAAAATCACAAAAATTGGTAGACATACAATTAACTTAAATTTTCATTGATAATCACGATTTTTTAAATTTTGACTTAATTCTAATCACATATAATCTCCTTTTGATTATTTTAGATTGACCACTTCATAACAACGTTGACAAACTTCTTGATTGACTAATTCATCAAAAATTCCTCAACAGCGCTCACATTTAGCACCATTACGTAATTTAACATTTACAAATGCCAAGTTTTGTTCACTAAAATCTTTTGTTGGTTCAACAAACTTAAGTTGACTAACAATAAAAATTTGTGCCAAATTGTCAATCTTTGCTAAATTTGCATATTGTGGTTTTAATCCGATTTCAACAGTTGCTTCGAAAGCCTTATTAATCACTTTACTTTCACGAGCAATTTCTAGAGCTTTATTAACATCATCTCTTAATTCCATAACCTTTGTTCATGTTTCAACAAATTCGCTTGATTGTTTAAACTCTTGGTTACGCACATCTAATAAATGAACTGATGCCAATTTATCAGCAATTGGCAATGCTTGATAAACTTCTTCAATAGTATGCACTAAAATTGGTCTTAAAGTATCGATTAAAACTCATAGTTGTTCAAATAATACTGTTTGAACTTGACGACGTCTTAAAGAATCTTGAGCGTCAACATATAAAATATCTTTAATGAAGTCTAGATAAAATGCTGACAAATCTTTAGTTACATAATTAATTGTGGCATTGTAAACAACATTGTATTGAAGATTCTCATATGCTTCAATAACTTTTGTTTTAAACTCAGTTAAATTATGTAGAGCAAATTGATCAACTTCGGTTAGATTTGTTTGATAATCTTTTGTACTATCAAAATCAGCTAGATTAGCTAAAATAAATCGCATAGTATTTCTAAACTTACGGTATGTTTCAGAAACTTGTTTAATAATTTCTGGTCCAATTTTTTGATCATCAGTATAATCTGTTGATGCGACTCATAAGCGTAAAATATCAGCTCCTAAATCATTAGCAAAGTCAATTGGATCAATTCCATTACCCAATGATTTTGACATTTTGTTTCCCTTCTCATCGGTTGTCATTCCATGAGAAACTAATTTTTTATATGGAGCAACTCCACCAAAAACAGTTGCGTTAATCATTGAAGCATTAAATCATCCACGATATTGATCATTACCTTCAAGATAAATATCATATGGTAACTTATATTCTGGAAATCTATCTTGAAGGGCAATTGCACTTGACCCAGAGTCAAATCAAACATCCAAAATATCTTTTTCTTTACGAAGATTTTGATTTTGTCATTGAGTCGGTAAGAACGTGTCTGCTGGTAATTCAAATCATGAGTTAGTTCCCAATTCAGCAATTTTATTAATTGCGAATTCCAAAATTTCATTATCTAAAATTAACTCATCTTGATTATTGTAAAATCCAATGATTGGAACTCCTCATAAACGTTGACGAGAAATTGTTCAATCAGTACGATCATCTAAAACTTGATATAAACGTTGTTTTGCTCATTTAGGGTTAGTTGTAATTTGGTCAACATTACGTAAAATTTCTGCTTTAGCATTTTTTAAACCAACAAATCATTGTAAAGTACAACGATAGATCACCGGTTTTTTAGTTCTTCAATCATGTGGATATGAATGCGAAATGAATTTTAATTTTAATAAATTTTTAGAAGCTGCCAATCGTTGCCCAATCTCTTTATTAGTATCATCATAAAACTTTCCAACTAGTGATGGATCAAGTTGCGCAATTTCTTCAGTAAACTTTCCTTGATTGTCAATTGGGGCAAATGGTTCTAAACCATGCTTCTTAACAATGACATAATCGTCTTCTCCAAATCCCCCAGCAGTATGAACAAGTCCTGTTCCTGCCTCAGCTGTTACATGATCACCATGAACAACTTGAGATATTTTTGTAGGATATAGTGGATGAGCATATTCTAATCCCAATAGTTCAGACCCTTTAAAGTGTTTTAAGACTTCAACTGCTTCTCAACCAATTGCTTCACTAACTGAGTTAACTAATGATTCAGCAATAATAAATTGGCGAGGGTCATTAGCTGGTTGTACAATTACATAGTCCATTCCTTGGCCAACAGCAATTAATTGATTTGACGGAATTGTTCAAGGAGTTGTTGTTCAAATTACTAAATTAACTCCCGCTTCAACTTGATGATTTCCAGTTGTGATTTCACAAGCTACAAAAATCGTTGGTGACTTAATATCAGCATATTCAATTTCTGATTCTGCTAATGCTGATTCACTTGAAGGTGATCAATAAATTGGTTTTAACGCTTTATAGATTAATCCCTTTTGATACATTTTCTGAAATAAACGTAATTCAGAGATTTCAAAGTCATGGTCCAAAGTCACATATTTAGTATTATAATCGGTAAACATTCCCAAACGTTTAAATTGAGTTGCTTGTTTATCAACTTGTTGTAAAGCATATTTTTCACACAACTTACGAAATGCTACTGGGTCCATAGTTTTGCGATCAACACCAGTTTTTGTAACTGCTGTTTCAATTGGTAATCCATGAGTATCTCATCCCATAATAAATGGTGCCTGATAACCATTGGCGTTTTTTCAACGAATAATCATGTCCTTTAAAGTTTTGTTTAAAGCATGTCCAATATGTAAATCTCCATTAGCATATGGGGGACCATCATGAAGCATAAATAATGGTTTGCCCTCATTTAAAGCTATCTTTTGTTGATAAATTTGGTTTTCTTCTCAGAATTTTTCAAAAACTGGTTCCTTATCTTTTAACCCTGCACGCATATCGAAACTTGTTTGCCCGATTAATAATGTGTCTTTATATTTATTTGCCATCTTTTTTTCTCCTATAAAATAAAATCGCTCCTATAAAAAGGAGCGATTAACCGCGGTACCATCCTAATTAATAAACTGTCTTGTTTATCATCTTTAGGTTTTAACGGGACCACCGCAGAATTCTACTCAAATTACTTTTTTCTTTTCTGTTAAAAAATAGTGATAATCATTATAATAGTTAACTAGTTTCCACCAACCACTAGCTCTCTTAGTAACATCTTATGATGACCGTGTCTATTTCGTTTATATATAAATAAATTATATGTTATTTTTGAATATTTTAAAATATTTAATTACGACTTTTTTTCTGGTAATTGATTTTTTTTAACAAACTTTAATGATATCTCACGATAATTTTCCCCAAACTCAATAATTGATTTTGTGTGATGGTAACCTTTATCATAAATCACCATTTCATTACGATTTGAATCTTCTAAATTATTTTTTAAATCGCACATACGAAAACTATCTAAATGATCAGTAATTCGATCATACCGATTGTGAAAGTACATTACCGGAATATAGTCAACATCTGGTTTTGCCAAATCTAAAAATGCTAAGTGCTCCAAATTAACTCCATACTCTTCACGATAGATTGCCATCATATCTTTTAAAACTTCTCGAGCATAACCTTCAAACATTTTTGGGGCATTATTGTTAATCATCCGTTCTAACAATTCTGGAACTGACATATATGCGGAATCGGCAATTGCTCAACGAATGTTTGCTTGCTTAATTAATTCAGGTTCTGTTAAAACTAAGTGATTAATTGTGAATGCTCCCATACTTGTACCAACTAATCCCATTTCCTCAACGCGATAACTTGATATTAATCAGTTAATTACCGCCATTAAATCTCATTTTTCTTTATAACCTCAAGTAACTACGTCAACTTCACTACCACCATGATTACGAAAGTCAAATGTCAGAACATTATAGCCTAATTCACGATAATGTCAGGTTAAGTAAAGGACACTAAACCGATCAGAATTGAAACCATGAACTCCGATAATTCATTTGTTTGATGGGAGATCATTTAATCAAATACTTCCAGCAATTTTTGTCCCATCTTTGGATGGAACCATAAAACTAGCATTGGGGGTTTTATATTGTAAAATTCCCAATTTTTTATTAGAATTACGAGTAATTGGTGAAAGGTCAAACAGTTTAATTATATTAAGTTTTAAATTAGTTCCATCTTGACGTTCAAATATTGTTTTAGAAAAATGTGAATTTCACATAGAAATTAATGCTCTCGCTAAGTTTGAATATCCCATAACTACTCCTTGCAATATTAGTATTATATCATTAACATTCAATGCAAATTAAAATGGAAAAACAAAAACTCTCAATGATTGAGAGTTATTTGCGAATTATAAATTTAAAAACTTCATTTTCAATTTTGCGGTGTTCTCCATCCAGAGCATAAGTGATTCCACTTAAAAAATCTTTAACCCGACGTTTCTCATCAGATTGAAGATTATAGAAATCAACTAAAATAACTTTATTTTGAATTAACTCATCAATCATTGTTTGAATTTCTCGATATTTTTTGGGTGCAAAAACGTGAGTTTTTTTCTTAACATCAAATGATAGTTCTTTTGACTTTCCTTGTTCAATAGTTATCTCTTCAAATTCTTTTAAACCACTATCAAACTCGACTAGTTGTTGGGTGAACTCTTCTTTGTATTCACTAATTGCACTAGCGGAGTGATTTTCTGTTTTAGGTGGTTTAGGTTTAATATTTTTAAAAAGGCTCATCTTACTTTAAAAAAGTCGGAAAGTCATCGTTGTCAAAAATATCTTCAGCTTTTAAAGGTTCTTCAACAGCTGGAACTGGGCGCGGTTTATTAATTTCAACTTCTGATTTAAGAATTTTGTCTAATGGATCACGTTCAACAATACGTGCTTGACGAGTTGGACGTTCATTAACAATCTCTTCACCTGGTTTTTCGCTAAATCCTGTAGCAATAACACTAACTACAATATCATCTTCTTGACCTAAATGTTGGTTAACTGAAATTCCGAAAACAATGTTAACATCTTCATTTTCCGTAGCATCAGTAATAATGTCAACAACATCATAAGCATCATTTAAAGAAGTATTTGGACCTCCCATAATGTTAATAATAATATCTTTAGCTCCTGTAATTTTTGTATCTAACAAACTTGAAGAAATTGCACGTTTAGCAGCAGTTTCGGCACTACGTTCTCCACCAGCAGCTCCACGTCCAAATAATGCATTTCCTTTTTTAGACATAACTGTTTTAACATCAGCAAAGTCTAAGTTAATCACTGCTGGAGTAGCAATTAAGTCAGTAATTGTTTTAACTCCTTCTTTTAAAATAGAGTCAGCTTCTTTAAATGATTCTTCAATTGGAATTCCTCCTGATAATAATAACTTATCATTTGAAATTACAATTACTGAGTCAACATATTTTTTAAGTTCAACTAATCCTTGTTCAGAATATTTTAAACGGTGACGACCCTCGAAACGGAAAGGTTTGGTTACAATTCCAATAACAAGAGCTCCAGATTCAGCGGCAATTTTAGCCACGATTGGTGCTGCTCCTGTTCCAGTTCCTCCACCCATTCCAGCAGCAACGAAAATAAGATCCGCTCCAGCTAAGGCTTTTTTAATTTCAGTTTCAGATTCTAAAGCAGCTTGTTTTCCGATTTCGGGATTTGCCCCTGCTCCTAGACCTTTTGAAGTTTTTTCTCCAAGAATTATTTTGTTTTCAGCACTTGAGCTAAGTAAAACTTGTGCATCAGTATTAGCAACAATAAACTCAACTCCTTTAACATCTTCATCGATCATACGGTTAACAGCATTATTACCTGCTCCACCAACTCCAATTACTTTTATGACTGCTTTTTGTGTAAAATTATTTTCCATAATAAACGCTCCCTTTTTAGTTTTTAAATTCTTTCTCGTCAATTAAGATTCCATTATCTTTTAGAAACAATGGTTGATTAACATTTAAATGATTCTTTTTTGGAACTAGACTTCCAAATGTATTGTTTTCAACTTGTTGATTATTATTGAATTGTAAATTAATGCCATTGTAAATTGATGTAACAATCTTATCCTTACGGATAGAATTCATAGTTTTGGCATAACTAACTGCTCCCACTGCACTAATTATTTGATGATTATTGTTGGCTCCAAAAATTCTTTTTCCATAAACATAATCATTGGCAAATTTTGAACCTCTTCGAAGAATTGTTTCTACTCCAGGAATTTCGGTGATTGTTCCAAAATTGTGAGTAACCAATTCTCCTTGAGTAAAGTTCTTACTCATGTTTCTTTTAATCGGTCCATAAAAATTATCAAATATTGTCATAACAGTTTCTTTAATTTGTGTTCCTGTCATTTTATCTAATGCTTTATTAGTTGAGTTTCAGTTTTGGTAAACTACACTTTGATCATTATTGTTTGAACCAAAATCAAGGTTATGCATTAAATAATTTTTAGCAATTTCTTTATTAACACGAAGTTTTTTGGCAATCATACTAATGATTTTATCTGTCCCATCGATAAAGGTTTTAAAGTAGACCAGTTTACGACCTTCAAAAACTCCTGCTTCAATTTGATTTTCTTTTCAATCAATTACAAGGACACGTTGCTTTTCACTATATTGATCAGCTACAGCATTATATAAAGAACTAATTCTTGTATTAACTCCGTTAACTTTTAAAACTTCTTTACCAGCTTTTGTAATGACCATACGATGAGAATTTAGCATATGTTCTGAAATGTGCACGAACTTAATTCTGACCGTTAGTTTTTCGGTTTGAATATTTGCGATTCGCTCCAAAGTTGTATACTTATCATCTGCCTGAATTTCAATAATCTCTTCACTGAAAATTTCGTGATTATCAACTTTTGATTTAATTTTTAAATCCCCAATGATTTTTTTGATGACTTTTTTAGTAACAACAATTCCTTGAGGATTACTTTCTGAAACAAAATTGCTAGTAAATGGCTTTTCTGTATAAATAAGATTTTTGTTAGGAGCTATCAAAATAACATTGTCAATTTTTAAACCATTATGAGAGTTTTCAAATTCGGCAACCATTTTTCCAAATTCTCTTGCTGTCTTTACCGTATCTTTAACATGTTCATCTTTGTCTAATCAACCATTATTTAAAGCTGCTGGAGCAAATGACTTTTTGGTAAACAATACCATTGGATTATTTCCGATATATTTAAATACTGAAAAAATCATTGCTTCATTTTTTATTTCTAATGTTGCATAAACATCAATGTTGAAATTGTTAATCATGATATCACTCCTATCTATTTATTTCTTTTCTATAACTCATAATTTGGCGCTATGAGAACGACGATTTTTATTAAGTTCTGTTGTTGTTGCCTTAATTGGTTTTTTAATTACTAAACGAAATTGAGAATTTGATTCAACTTCAATTGGCAATGATGCTAGAAAATGATCTTGTTCAGAAACAGTCACTTCTTTAAAAATCTCTTTCACAATTTTTTCTTCTAATGAATGAAAGGTAATTACCGAAATTCGTCCTTGAGGTTTTAATAAATTTAAACCTTGTCTTAAAGAATCTTTAAGAACCTCAATTTCGTTGTTTACAAAAATCCTTAGCGCTTGAAAAGTTTTCTTGGCTGGATGCTTAGGTTTTTTTAATTCTTTTTGAGGCATTGATCGCTTAATTATTTCAACTAATTCGAATGTTGTGTTTACTGGACGTGAATTGCAAATGTTTCGAGCAATACTTGGGGCAAACTTTTCATCTCCATATGTTCAAAAGATTTTTTTAAGATCTTCTTCGCTATACTCATTAACAACTTTTGCAGCTGTAAGTAAATTATTTACCGGATCCATTCTCATATCCAACGGTCCATCAAAACGATAACTAAATCCTCGCTCAGGAACATCAAATTGTGGTGAACTAACACCTAAGTCATATAAAATTCCGTCAACTTCGAAAACTCCTTTAATTGATAATAGAGCTTCTAAGTTTAAGAAGTTACCTTCAAGAATTTCGAAATTATTAGAAATAGCGGTTAACCTTGCTTTACCTTCTTCAATAGCTGTCGGATCTTGATCTATTGAATAAAGTTTACCACTAGTTAAACGTTTTAAGATTTCACTAGAATGACCTCCCCGACCAAGAGTACAATCAACATAAATTCCGGTTGGCTTAATATTTAACATTTCAATTGATTCGGCAAGCAATACTGGAATATGCTGTTCCATAGTTAAGCCACGCTTCCTAAGTTATCAGCAATTACTTCCATTTTGTCAGCATTTTCATTTTCATAAGAGTCAAACTTTACACGATCTCATATTTCAGCTTTTGTTCCCAAACCTAAAATATAAACATCTTTTGAGATGTTCGCTAGTTGTAATAAGTTTGCGGGAATTTTAATTCTTCCTGAAGAATCAATTTCAACTTCAGCAGAATTGGCAAAAATTGTTCTGCTTAGCATACGAGCTTCAGAATTCATGTTTGGATATGACAATACCTGTTGTGATCACTTATTAAACTCTTCGACGCTGCGTAATTCTAAACTACCTTCAAAACCCTTAGATACATAAACAGTACTTCCTAATTTATTTCTAAGTTTAGATGGAATGGTAAGACGAAGTTTGTCATCCAAACTATGCTCATAAGTTCCCAATAACATGACATTTCGCCCCACTTTCTCCCACTTGTGTATATTATTACATAAAAATTACTTAAAAATTACTTATTATCACAAAAAAATGATTTTTTTGTAAAAAAAAAAAAAAAAAGAACAAAGCATTGCTTTGTTCTTTTATTATTCTGCGCGAAAATTAAGCTTCAACTGATTTTGCTTCTTTTCCTTTGTAGAAACCACATTCTCTACATACGCGGTGTGGTTTGATCATAGCACCACAGTTTCCACATGAAACGATTGATGCTGCTGCTAAAGCTAAGTGAGATCTTCTTTTATTTTTAGCAGCCTTACTAGTTTTTCTAAATGGTACAGCCATGTAATGACACCTCCCCTATTTTTTTATTTTTTTAAATTCTGACAACTTTTCTCATCTAGGATCTGGATTGTCATTTTCCGACTCGTCAAATTGTTGTTGTGTTAACAACTCTCATCCAGAACCAGCCTTTAAAATTATATCATTGTTTTTTGACAAGTTGACAGGAATATTAATATTTATTTGTTCAACAATATAGTCTTGCAAATTAAACTCGTCTCCCAAGATTAAGTTAGCTTGATCATTTAGCTCATCATTGAAAGTATACTCGTCATTTCAATCAATCCCGTCAGCATATTCAAACTCCTGACCATCGCGAGCATCAACAACTAATAATCGAAAGTTAATTACTCCGATAACTTTAACCGTTTGAATTTCGTCAAAGTAGTCTAAGTCCAAATCATAATCAACGGCTAAAAACTTTTTAACTAAAACATTTGTTGAAACTAAATCTTGTACATTAACAATTTCCGCAGTTAACTCATGATGCGCTTTATTTATTAATTGTGAAATATGCATTATCTAACCTTGGCATTTAAGTTTGCCGCATTATTTAAAACAATTGCTCACTGTTCATTAATTTCAGCTTCAGTTAGCTGATGATCTAAAGCATTAAAGACAAATGAAATTGCCAATGATTTAGTTTGTGCTGCTGCCAGCTCTGCATCATGATACTCATCAATTAAGTTAGTTGTAATTAAATGGTTAACGTTATTAGTTAATCCCTTAATCAATTCTTGATACTGTTGAGTTTCACTAACAATTAAAGAAATATCTCGTGAAGATTGTTGATATTTTGAAAACTCTTGAGCTACATATTGTTTTTGAGATGCTTTTTCTAAAGCATTAACATTTAATTCAACTCCAAAAGTTTTGTGAATTTTTTTAACATTTTCAAATTTTGGATTTAGTTTGAAGATAAATCCTAATAGTTCTCCATTATGCTTAATTTCAGCATTAATATATGGATGAATTTCATCAATGACAGTTTCTGAAACTGTAAATGTAACTTGATTCAAATCAACACGATATAAATTTAATATTGCTTCAACTACTCCTTTAACGTAAAAGTAATTTGCTTCAACTTTGGTTTTAGTAATCTTATCTTCTAAAACGTCTCCTGAAACTAAGAAAGCTAGATGGCGTTCACGGAAGTTATCGTGGGCATATAAATCAGCCATTTCTCAAAGTTTTAACTTCTTGTTATCAACTGAAGAGTTATAAACTGCCACTTCAATTAATGATGAAATTAAGTTTGTTCGATAAGTTTCATGTAATTTTGACAATGGACTCATTAATTTTACAGGGTTAGAAATTTTAAATAAATTTCATTTCTCAACTTCTTCGTTAGCAATTAACGAATATGTTTTGGTATTGTTGAAGCCTTGTCCAATTAAATAATCACCTGTTTTAACTTGTAGCTTATGACTAATATTCTTAGCATTTTTACGTGCCTTAACGATTAATGGTTGTTCAATAATATTGTCATAACCATATAAACGAGCGACTTCTTCACAAATATCATTTTGTCCATATAAATCGGTTCTATTTGGATCAATTTCAAATACTAACTTGCTTTCATCACCACTAACTTTAAAATCTAATTGTGTGAATAACGCTTTAATTTCAGGAATTGTAATTTCGATTCCTAATAAATCAGTAATTTTTGATAATGGTAATTCGTAAATAACTCGATTGACATAACTCTGTTTAATAGCTGTAACTGTGCTTGCTTGTTTAACTAAATTATAAGCTGCTAAGTTTGCTAAGAAAACTTCATAGGCAAAGCTAAATAAGTTAGGATTTAATGGTTTAATGTAACGTTGTAAATCAACGTTTGATAAATTTAAATCTTTTTGTTGTTTACGCATTGTCACTGGATTAAAGTTTAAAAAGATTGCAACAACTTGAGTTGTTGAACTGTCAACAGCAAACTTGGTTTCAGTTTTTTTACCAATTAAATTAACAATTTCTTCATTACTTGTTAAAGCAATGAAACTTTTGTCTTCAACACTAACTGATTTTAAAGCTAAAGATCTACTAATTTTTTGAGCATCAACCAGAATAATTGGTTGTCCCGCTTCAAGCGCTGCTTTATTAGCTAGTTGCTCAAAGTTATTGTCCACCCCTTTTGAGTGAGAAAATTTCAATCATAAATCATCTTTAGCTTCCAATTTAAAATCATTATTAGTAACTTCAATGGTTGCATAAGCAATTGTACGAACATTTTCTTCTAATGAAGAATCAACACTTACTTTAAGTTCAATATTTGCAATTTCAGATACCGATGCTTTAAAGTTTTTGTGCTCATAAGCAATTTTAAAGTAGTTAGCAATTTCTTTTAACAACTGTGTTGCTGCCAATGCATCACTACGATTTAAAGTTAAATCCATATCTCAAATATAATCATCAAAATTAATTTCACTAATCGAATGTCCTAATTTTGAACTTAAATCATCGCTTGAATTAATCACATAAATTGAATCAGCCTCTAATTCAGTCAAGACGTTGTTTGATAATCCGATCTCGTTTAAAGCACAAATCATTCCTTGAGATTTAAATCCACGAATTTCACGTTCATCTAATGTCATTCCATTAGCAATTGTAGTTCCAACTTTTGCAACGATTACAAATTGTCCTGCATCCACATTAGCTGCTCCACAAACAATTTCTAATAATGGTGTTGTTCCCACATTAACTTTGTTAAATCTCAAATGAGTTCCCTCAATTGGAGTTGATTCAACAACATATCCAATTACCAACTCTTCATTTAGTTTACTGAAATCACAAGTTTCTTCTACTTCAAATCCAAGAGAATTTAAGGCTACTGAAATTTGATCATTGCTTATATTTTTTAAATTAAGATGTTGTTCTAATCACTTTCTTGTAATAATCATATATTTTCTCCCTATTCTCCGTAAAATTTGAACTGATCTAAGAATTTAGTATTGTTCTCATAAAAGTTTCTAATATTATTAATTCCAAATTTTAGCATCGCAATTCTTTCAATTCCAATTCCAAATGCCAATGCTGATTGTGTTTTTGGATCTAAACCATTTAGTTCCATAACTTGATCATTAATCATTCCAGAACCTAAAATTTCGATTCATCCTGATTGTTTACATAAAGCACAACCTTTTCCGTCACACTTAAAGCATGAAACGTCTACTTCAACACTTGGTTCAGTAAATGGGAAAAATGATGGTCTTAAACGAATGTTCACATTTTCGTTAAATAATCTTTGACACATATATTTTAAAACTCATTTTAAATTAGCAAACGAAATTTTCTCTCCAAGAGCAAATCCATCAACTTGCATAAATTGGTGTGAATGAGTAGCATCGTCATCATCACGACGGTAAACATTTCCATAAGAAATTGCTGCTAAGTTTTTACTCTTACTATTTGTTTTTGAAATTTGTGTAAACATTCTTGCAGTTTCATTAGTACAGTGAGTACGCATAACTACTTCTTCATTAATGTAAAAAGTATCTTGCATATCTCGTGCTGGGTGTCCAATTGGTAAATTTAAATTTTGAAAGTTAAATAAATCTAGTTCTACTTCAGTACCATTAACCATTTCAAAACCAATTTCGGTAAAGATATCACTAATTTCTTCAATTACTAAATTTAGAGGGTGTTTAGTACCAAAATTAACATTAGTTCCTGGCAATGATACGTCGATTTGTTCTCCTTTTAATTTTTCATTTAATACTGCACGGTTTAACTCCTCAAATCGGGCATTTAATTTATTAGCAATTTCTACACGTACTTGATTTGCTAATTTTCCAATTTCTTGGCGTTCTTCAGCAGAAGCTTCACGCATTGCTTTTAAGATATCGTTTAACGGTGAATCTTTTCCCGAAAATTGTTTTTTGACTTCTTCTAATTGTTCTAACCCTTTAGCCGAATTCAATTTGTCATTAAACTCATTTAAAATTGTCGTTAATTTATTAATCATGTTTATATTCCTTTTTCTATTTTACTTGTTTAGTTTTGCTTGTGTACGTAACTCAATAAGATTAAGTTCTTTCTGTTTCATATCAACCTCATAAGTTTCTAGCATCAGCTTAATCGTTTGATCATTTGGCATTAATTTATAAATTGCTTTCAAAGTCTTTTTTAAATTATTTTGAAAATCAAGTTCTAATCTTTTAAAACGCATTTGATAAAAAAGATCAGCATCATAGCTTATAGTTTTTTCATCCCAATCTTCATGAAGTGCATTGTAGAAAACTCAATTTATTAATGAATCATTGACGAAGTTTCTAAGATCAGTATATGCACTTAAAAGAAATCGACTATAATTTCTTGTAATAATGGTGACATCACCTAACTCATTCAAATAGCGTTTTGTTGCTTCATCAACTTCATTAAATAAAAATCGCAATTTATCAATTTCTTGTTCGATTGCTTCAATCATTAAACTGCTAAATTGATAATCAAAACTAGTTTGCAAATATGTTAAAAATGTTGGTTTGGATATTAGTTTAGGAAACCCCTCAAATCGTCAGTTAATTTGATAACCCCTGAATTTGGTGCTATTTTGTTTAGCTACCGAAGTTGAATTAAAATTTTCTTGGATTCTAAAATATTCATCCATAGCATCACCTAACAATCTATTAAAATAATTTTAACAAAAATAGTATAAATAAAAAGCAAAAAAGCTATAAAGCTTCATTGCTTTTTATTTTTCGATAAAGTTTTAAATGACGATAATTATGAACTCGATTATTCATACAATTTAAAAATGTCGCTATTCCATAATTTCCAAATAAAACTCCTATGATTGCTCCTAAAGAAAGTCATAATGGTACTTTTCAAGGATCAACAATTGGATAAGGGAATGGAACTGTTGGATTATCAGCAAAACTATACAAAAAGGCTGCTCGAATAAGGATGAACACAATATAACCTGCTGGAATTACCATAGCGCTTCATGCTCGGTGTTTGGCATAAACTTTTGATGAATAACGCTTTTCAGCTGTTAAGAAGTACATCAATACTACTAGTGGTGGTGTCAAAAAATGCTCTAACACTGATTTTACAATTTGATATCAAGTTGAGAACCCTGGAATCGTTTCAGGGGCAGCTAAGAAAGTTGATGTATACATCAAAAAGACAAAAATATTTAAAGTGGTAATCAAAGTAAAAGTTTCACGTGATCCTAAAAATTTATAGGTTTCTGGTTTGCTAAGTTTAATTAAGTTGCAGATTGCTCAAATTGAACTAGCAACTGCATTTCAAACTGACAAATACACAATTTGATTAATAAGTGAAATATCAAAGTTGCTGGAAACTACATTATCGTTTTGTTCAACAATTGATAAAAATAAATCCAACAAGACAACTCCTAAAGGAATAATTGCAACTCATCATAAGCAAACAACTTGTGTTCTGTTTTTCATATGAACTCCTTTTAAATTTAAAATACTAAAAATATAATACAAAAAAAACAAAATAAAAAAACACTTAAAAGTGTTTTCTTAATCCATATTCGTAATTTGGTTCAAAGGTCGGCGATTGACTTGACGACTTGATGTGTATCATCCAACTGATAAAATCATCGCACTAACTAAGAATGTAACTATTAATGCTCGTCAATCAAATCCTAGGCTAATATAAATTTGCCATTTATACGCTGCAATATATGTAATGATTTGCCATAAAATAGTTGATAGCGTAAAGGCAATAACAAATGAAACAAATGCTCAAATAATATAACTTCCCATAATGATTCAATTAATTTGTCCAGATTTATAGCCAGTTGCTCGTAATGTTAAAATAATCACTGCTGCTTCTTCAACAATAATATTCATAATAATTACTAAAATGATAATTAATAAAATTGTTTGTAATCCAATAAATATGTATAGCAATTGCGAAACTTTTGAAGCAACAATTTTAACTCCCTGTCGCAGTAAATTAATTGGCCGCGCAGAATATCCATTTGTCAATGAAACCGGGTTTGGGTTAGTTAATGCAAAAATGTTTGATGAAGCCTTTAAATTTATGTACTGTGACAGATTTTGTAGCGGTTTAGCAATTCCGACAGCTAATGAATAAAACATTGAAGTGTCCTCATTCAATTCTAAAGCTAAAGCGTTTCCAGTAAATTTTAAAGAGTTTAAAGATTTAGCAATGTTGAAAACATCAATATCTCCTTCAAGCATTTTTTCTTGTGAAAATAAACTTGTAAAAATTAAACGTTCTTGTTTTTGATTAAACATCAAATCATAAAGTTTACTGCTAAAGTGAGCTTTCGCAAATGTTCGATAATCAATAAATATATTTCATTTTCTGTCAATATTAAAGGTCTCTCCACGATTAATCCCTACAACATTCAGATCAATCTTAGCAAACTGCTTACCTTTAGTTTTGACTTGAAATTTTGAACCAATTTTCAAATTATCTGCTCGCGCGATTGAATAGGGAATGATTACATTCAATGAACCATCTTCATTAATTTTTGCAGTTTCATCAATTTGTGATTGAGTGACTCCTGTAAATTTGTAAGCATTATAAATATTTCCATAAGCTTGCTCTTTAAAATCAACTAGACTCAATTGAATATTATCAGTCTTATCGGGGTCTACATTAAGTACACTAATATTTTTGACCAACAAATCAGTGTTTTTATTAAACAAGAATTGATTAAAAGTTACAACCTTTTCTTGATTAATACTGCTACTTCTAGTTGCTAGCATTGAACTCATAACCAATGATTTTAATCCCGGTGCAATTGCTTCTAAATTAATTCCTACTGAATTTCCTACTGAGTTATTAAAACTATTATTAGATTCATCATTCATTGAATCTAATTGTTGAGTTCTTAAAATGCCCTCAATTTCAGGAATCTTAACATCAATTAAAGGATTATTAGTTAGCCCTCAATACTTGTCATCTTTAGGGTTAAAGTTTTTCAATACTTTATTTTTTGCTAATTGTGATCACGCTTCAGTAAATTCTTTAAAAGTTACTTTTTCTTTGCCCGTTGCATTAAGATTTTGGGTTAATGCATTTTGTGAATACTGCATCGCATAAATCATTGAAACAATTTTTGATAAATCTGCTAAATATAATGAGTTGTAAAGGTTTTTAATTTTTCCATTTATTTCTGAGGCAAAGGTTGCTTTCATTCCAATTAATGTTTTTAATAACTCATCACTTTGCTTGTTGATTTTAGTAAAGTCAATTCTAAGATTCGGTATTTTTTGCAAATCTGCAATTGTTGTATCTACTTGTTGATTATTCTTAAGTTTATTAATTAAGTCATAATAAAGATTATTTTCTTGTTCAATTCCGACTACCTTATAAGTTAATAAGTTAAATAAGAATCATTGACGAATATTTGAAATATTACTTAAAATCTTTTCATCTTTAAAAATTAAACCAATATTAAAATCACTAATTTTGTCACGCATTAAAAATGCACTGACATACAATGGCATAATTGTATTTAATCCTGTTCAAGTCTCATTTTCGTGAGTTGTTATACTATTAGCGATTGAATCTACTACTAATCTAATTCCATAACGTGAATCACTTTGATCATCTTGAGCATTTAAGTACTCATTATAGGAACTAAAATTTGAAGTATCACGATAATTATTCAACTGATTTGCTCATTTATTTGCATCAGTACCAATAGGTAAAGAAAATTTTCTATCAATTGGTGAGACTGTAAAATCAGAAACATTTCGATATGTGTATTTATGATCTAAACTATCATTGTAGTTAGCAAATCCTTCTTGAGTCATTTGTGCAAAAATTGTTTGAGCTCCAAACATCAACGCATAAACAAATGATGTTAACGCAAATAAAGTTTGAATAACAATGAATTTTCCTCGAGATGTTCTTACAAAGGCTCTACGTAAACGATAACCAAACAATGCATTATTAGCATTCAATCGTCGTACGATTCAAGTCGTTTTTGTAGCGCTACGAGAAATCTTACTTTTTTGATTGATTAATTTTAATGCCGGTTCCTTAATATATAAAATTGTTAATCCATAAGAAATTAATAAAAATACTACTGGAATTAAAACAAAAATTAACGCTGCAAATGGGATTGAAATATATACTTGTGAGAACACAAACATAACTGTTTTAACACTTGCAGAAGCAGAAAACATTTGTAATGGAATTGAGCAAAAGTATCCTATTACTAATCCTAAAAAAATGATAATAAAGGTCTTAAGCGCAAAAATTCATGATAACTCCGTAACCTTATAACCAAATGATTTGAACACTCCTAATTGCTTACGAGTTTCATTCATTTCCTTTTTAATCAAGAAGTTAATAAAAATAAACGCCAATACTAAAACTGCGACTCCCATTAACTCATAAATTAAAATTTGAATTTTGATTAAATTTAATCGGTTGTATTCTCAACTATCTTTATACTTTTCAAAAATCTTAGGATTATTTTGCATATCAAAAATTGACGTGTTGTAATCTTTTGGATCAGCACTAAATAATGTTTTAGGAGTATCATCACTAGCTGTTAAATTTTTTACACGAATCTTTGTTCCAGCATTAATACCATCATAAGAAATATTTGAACGCAAATTATTTTTAAGAATTGCTAAAAAATTGCCATCTAAATATCCATAAGTATAATTTTTAAACTCTTGAACAGCGGAACTATAACTTCTACCTGGGGTAATATCATCATGTTTAATTCCAATCCCAACAACCTTAACTTTAATTGCTGAGTTATAAAATGCTTTTTCTTTATCATAATCTGAACTATCCAAAGTTGAAGTTGAAAAATTTAAAGTTTCACTTAGGATATCTCCAATTTTAATATTGTTAGCTTTTGCATAAGTCTCTGATATGACAATTTCCGGAATTTTAGTTAAATAATCTTCAGGATTTCATTTTTCTGGTCGACGCCCTTCTTGAATATACAATTCGTTAATTTTGCCATCTATGTCGCTTGACCCAATATTAATTGAAAATGATGAAGCTACTGAAGTTGATTTTTTCTTAACAATCGAAAATACATTCTCTTTTTCCAACATAAATTTAAAATTGTTATTTCCGTCATGAGTTAAACTATTTTTTTGATTAAAGATTACTTTATTTGCTACATACTCATCAAAAGAATAACTATAAGGTTCTAGAGCATTTTTAAAATTTGCATCAACTGATAAAGTTGTTGCAAAAGGCAGCGGGATACTTTTTTTCTTAAGCATTCCTCCTTCTGTTGAAGGATCTTTAAATTCATTACCCTTCATCAACTCTTCATATTCTTCAACAATTACTTGATCAATTTTACTTTTCAATTTTGCAATGATTGTTGCTTCATCTTGGTTACTTGTTAGTATTTGATAAAGTTCATTTCTCAAAGTTGTAAAATTATGTTTTCGTTCAGGAATTGACGAAATAAATGTTCCAATTTGGCGATATAAAACACCACTAAATTGATTTTTATAATACTGACTAAATTGTTGGTTATTACTTTGTACTTCTTTAATAGTTTTAATTAAACTGGCCATGTAATTATTAGTTTCAATTTTTACATCAATGTTAGCAAATTCTCTAACTGAGTATTCAACAAAACCTGCTCAAAAAAACTTTACAAATTCTTTATATTTAGGATTAGCATATAAATTTGTTTGAATTTCTTTAATTTCTTTGTCGTAGTTCAAACTAATTTTATAAATATTTCAACGATTCAATTCTCTAGTCTCAAAATTATAAAGGAAATTTTGTACATAGTTAGTCATATACGCTTTAATCGGTTCTTGTTGCTCTTTTGATAATTTGATATTAAATGAATTAATATCATCAAATAATGATTCACCTACATATTGTCCAATTAAATTTTTAACTAGGGAGTTAATTACTTCAATTCCAAATTTCGAAATAATCCCTGAACGAATTGAAATTGGCTGATCATTATCGTCTGTTAAAAAATTGTAAGTATATTCTTGATAGTCACTCAAATTAATGTCAGGACTATTAATTACCGTTTCGTCAGTCTCTCCTAATTTTTTATAATCATTTTGAGGATTCAAAATATATTCAAAAACAAATTTTTGACTATAAGTTGCTGGAACCATTTTTGAATTATATTGAGTAGTGTGATTTTCAATCTTTTTAATTTTTGAATTCATTTGCAATGGTGTCGCCAATAACCCAATAATCATTGTTGACAAAATAATAATAAAAACTAAAGTCCCAATTGTTGAAACTCAATTTTTAAAAAATGTCTTCATATAACTTTTAATAATTTGTTGCATATTTTGAGACCTCCATTATGATAATTTTATCTATTTTTTATATGTTTCTAAAAACTTATTTTTAAAAAGTTTTTAGAACTATTGTTATTTATGTTTTAACTTTTTTCAAATTTAAAATTTACTACATCAAATTCAACTGTCAATGCAATATCTTGATGCATCTGTAAATATTTTCCTTCTCCGACAAAATCATACAGCTTCAAAAATAATTTCGGATGATGATAGTTTTGTTTGTTATGAATAAACAAATATTTAACAATAGCTGGTGTTTCAAAGTCTTGAATAATTTTGTGATTAAGAGTCATTTTTTCTGGTAATGATCAATAAAACTTTTGATTTTTAGCATCATAGCGAGTCATTTTCCCATAACCATTACCATCTTCATCTGCTAGAATAATTTGTTTTGACAAATCAAATGTTAAGTACCCCGCTTGAAATGTAATAATCTTTAGTTCTTGACGATATCATAAAAAATTTGTTCGCCCGATCGCAGCTAATGCTTGTTTAACAGTATAAGTAGATTTTGCATTCAGAAGTTTATGTCTCGTTGTTTCAAAAATTAAGTTCTCATTCTCGATTTTGTATTTCAAAATCATAAGCACTTCTTTGATAATCATTTCATGATTATCAATAAAGTCCGAAACCAAGTCTGAGATTTCTAAATAGTTGGGATATAAAATTAAAAATTTATCAAGACTGGTAATTTCATATAAGAAACATGTCATTAATAAGTTATCATAATCGAAATCAATTTCATTAGCGTTAAGGTGTTTTGATAATCTTAAATAAAAGTAATTAATGATTTGATAGTTATTTAAAAACAAAAATTGCTTCACTAAGTTTTTATTACGCTTTGTTTGATTTTGTTTAGGTAGTCGACTTTTATTTTGATAAGCAACTTTTAAAAACAAATCATCAAGTTTATTATAAAAATCATAAATCGATAGTTCATAATCCTTAAGCATTTGATTTAATGCATCAGTTTGGTGTTGTTGATAATAATTAATAACATCAAGTTGCAGCTGATTCTTATTATGATATCACTTTTTTAGACTTTCTAAAATTAACTTTTCAGTTTGTTTTTCTAAACGAATTGTTGAATCATAAGGTAAAAAGTTTTTCCCCTTTTCAAAGTCACTAACTTTCATTCCTGGCTCAAATAAATTTTTGATTCCCACAGTTAAATCATACTTATTATCAATATTGGCAATTAAATCATAAACCTCTAAGCGGTTTTTTAGCGATGTCTTTCTCAAACCACGTCCTAATTGTTGTAAATAAACAGTTTTAGAACTTGTTGGACGAAGCAAAATAATTGTATTAATCTCAGGAACATCAATTCCTTCATTAAAGATATTTACCACACATAGATAATTAATTCTTCCAGTCTTAAATTCATGCAAAATACGAATACGATCTTTATTATTTTCTGAAGTTAAATATTCAGCTTTCAAAGATCTCTCTTTTAAATAATTAGCAACAATTTTGGCATGTTCAACAGTCGCACAAAAAATTAAACATGTTGGTCGAGCATAAATTCCCAAATACTTTTCAATGACATCAAACAATAATTGATTTCGTGATTCAGTATTGATTTTTTGAAAAATTGCTCGGTCAGATGTTAAATCAACACCTTGCAAATCCGTAGCTGTATCATCAATACAGTAATAATCAAAAGGACATAATAATTTTTGATTAATTGCTTCTCACAAGCGAAGTTCATAGGCAAATTCATTATCAAAATACTTACTAATATCTTGTAAATCCTCACGCTCTGGAGTTGCTGTTAGTCCTAAGATTTCTTGCGGTTCAAAATATTTGAAAACTTTATCAAAACTATTAGCTGCCAAATGATGAGCTTCATCAAAAACAATTACATCAAATTCTTTAGGATCAAAAAACTCTAAGCGATTTGAAAGTGATTGAATTGTAGCAAATAAATGCTGAGGCTTTTCAGAAAATTTGATGTAAGTTCCATCGTATAGCACACTCCCAAATTTAAAATCGTTTAAAACTTGACGATAAGTCATTATTGCTTGATCAATAATTTCTTTTTGATGAGCTAAAAACAATAGTCGTAATTTTTTTGAACTATTTTCTTGAAGACGCTTAAAGTCAAAAGCAGCAACAGTAGTTTTTCCAGTTCCAGTTGCCATAACAATTAAATGCTTATTCTTATTTTGAAAACGACGATATGAAAGTTTGTTGATAATTTCTTTTTGAAATTTAAATAAATAACGACGTGTTGCCACAAAATTTGTAGCCTCCAAATCTTCTAGTTGAATTTTTGATAACTGATTTTCTTGAACTCTTTGTAACAAAAAATTACGTTCTTGTAAATTTGCAAAGTTTACAAAGTCTTCTTCTCATAGGCTATCAAACTCAGCAATCATTTGATTAACAATATCATGAGGTGTTTTTGCTAAAATTTTAACATTTCATTCACGACCAGCTACCATTCCATTGTAAGTTAAGTTTGATGATCCCATGATTGCACTATGGCTACCATTTTTACGTTTGAAAATTGATGCTTTAATGTGAATTCTTTCACTATGTTTTTCTAAGTTATCTTCAATCTTAATTTCAATATTAGGATATTTTTCAACTATTTTAACTAACTCCTTTAAGTTATTAAATTGTGCTAAATCATCAAAAGTTGTTGAAATAATTTTGATAGGAATGTTATGTTCTAAACAGTAATCAAAACTTGCACTAATTCGATTTAAAATTGTTTTTGATATAAAGGGATAAATTAAATAAACTTCATCACAACTTGTAAGTTCTTTTTGCATTTCGACTAGCAACTCTTGTTGGTCTTTATTCGTAAAAAACTTCTCTTGATTCATAGCTTCCTCCTAATATCCTTTACTTTATATTTTAACTCAACTATCTATTAAAACTCTTTTAAATA
Organism: Mesoplasma seiffertii ATCC 49495; assembly: GCF_000518725.1. Classification (GTDB taxonomy): domain Bacteria; phylum Bacillota_I; class Bacilli_A; order Mycoplasmatales; family Mycoplasmataceae; genus Tullyiplasma; species Tullyiplasma seiffertii. The sequence continues at coordinate 355,465 of NZ_KI912485.1, forward strand.
AATAAAGACAGTAACAAAGGTTACCGTCTTTATTTATTGATAATAATTTTTTCCAAAAATATAATCTTATAAGTGTTAAAAACAGTCAAATTTCCGTTTTTAAAGTGTAAATAGATGGAAAACTCGATAATCTCTATATAAATCCTGACTTTTCTTTGGAAATTTTACTTTTTGACTACTGTAGCTTCAAATTACAGTACCTCATAAATTTTTAGTTGGTACTGACGATCATAAACTCGCAGCTTTTTAATATTATGTTCTTTTGCATACTCAAAGCTTAATTCTAAGGCCTCATTGAACCCTAAAAATAGCAACTGATTAACATTAAAGTGATATAAAGCTCAAGTTCCAATAGGTCGTTCATAAAGAACTAATTCATGATTACTGGCGCTTAAGAAAGCCTCTTCAATAATTCGTCCATATCATTCTTTAGGAACATCAATTCCTAATTTTCACATTAGTGTTTTTGCAAAATCATATTGCATTAATGGACCATTGATTTTTAGTGGTTGGACCATTGACCCATAATAAATTACCGGAACTCTAAATTCAGAACGGTTAACCCCTCCATGTGCTTCATCTCCACGGCCATATCCTCCGTGATCAGCAATAAAGACTAGTAAAGTGTGATCACGCATTTCTGGATCTTGATTAATCATTTCTGTCACTCTTCCAACTCAAGTATCAACTCTACGAGCAACCTTATTAATTGTATCTGTCTGATGTCCAATTTCGTGACCTGTTGTATCGGGTTCATTAACATATAATAAAGTTAAAAATGGCTTTTCTTTTTTAACATACTCAATCGCTTTATCAACAATCATTTCATTAATTAAAACATTATCTTCATCCGCAATAATTTCTGAATTTGGAGTAATCCCTCACTTAGCAACATCATGTTTCATGATTGGATTATAGTAATAATCAACACAATCTAGATCAATGATATGTTGTCATTGGGGTCATCTAAAAAAGGCTGCAGTTTTATGATTTTGATTCTGTTGTTTAACTAAGTAAAAAATACTTGGCGGTACATTATATTCGGTTTTAATAATTGGGTCAATTTCAGGAGGAAATGAGTTTCAATGAGTATATCCATGTTGATTAGTTCCTAACCCTCTCATTAGCGAATTTCAGTTAATTGCTGAAGCAGTTGGGATTGAAGAATGACAATCTAATGAACTTGCTCCATTAGCAATTAAATAATTCAAGTTTGGTAGTTGATTATTTTCTATTAAATAGCTTCCAAAAGCGTCGCTTCCAAAAATAATAACATGTTTAATTTCTTTAGGTTTATTCATAACTATCCTCCATTTCAATTACTCTTCCACGAGCATTTGGGACAAATGTTTCATAAAAATTGTTAATTGTAATTGCTACATCATTGATTAAATAATTTTCTCCAATAATATGTTTGTTTTCAAAATACTGTCCGATAAATAGTACCGGAACTTCAAGATCTTCTTTTACATTAATTCCACCACTAATGTTTTTAGAAACCCCTGATGTAGAAACAACAACAATTTTGTTGTAGTCTTCCAAATCATTATCATTTATTAATTCAGCAATTTGGTCAGTAGACAAATTGTCAAATGAATAATCATAAATATCAATATCGGGATTATCTATAATAGATGTACTTTCATACCCACAATAGATAAGTTCTAACGGTAATCCATCGTTTAATAAAATCTTATTATTTTCGCGACTAATACTTGGTAATGCTAAACGGACTTTAACATCTAAATACGGCAAGGTAATTGCTGATCTAAGTTTTTCAAACATTTGATAATTTAATTTTCCTAAAATAATTAATTTAGTCATTTTATACTCCTTTATTATGTCGTTTCTGACTTCAATAATTGGTTTTGTGCAATTTAATATACAAAACTATTCCAAAAATTAGGGCTATAATTCCCATACCAGCACCAATTGCTAAAATAATTTGATTTCCGGTTTGATTAGCAATGCGAATAGCATCACCATTTGGATTAATAATAACTTCATAATGCTTGGCTTCAATTTTAGCTTTCACTTGTTGAAAAAAGGCATCTGGTGTAAACGCAATAATCGAGATAATATTGACAACTGCCGCATACTGATAATTTGGAACTTTCATTTCAGTAGCAATTGGTGATCAACGAATTGTCACGACAGCTCATGTTAAAGCTCCTAAAATAATTAAGTTTAAACAGGCTGCAACTTTAATTGCAATAACTCGTCAATTATATGGCTCTTCGATTGCTCATTGGCGAAAGTCATTTTTAAATCCTGGCAAAATAATTGCAATCAAAATTAGGATAATTCCTAAAAATAAACCAATGCACATTCATAAAATATATGAGTGACTTTTGTCTGCTGCTCTACCAGCAAATGGAGAAATTAAAAAGCGCATTACATAAGTTCGAAAAATTCCAATTATCGAAACAACTACTGCTCCGACTAAAAAGATGTTATCTAAATAGTTAATATAACTGCTTAATCCCATTTGTAACATATAAACTCCCAGAACTAAAATTCCTAAAGCTCAAATTTGCCAATTCTTTAACAAAAGAAACATTGCTTTCAAAGAGAAACTTTTATCAGTGACTTTTGGTTCTTTGATAACAGCAAAAACCATAATTGTTGCTGATATTAAACAAACCAAGTATAGACTTACTAAGACAAAAAAACCTGAACTAATTTGATAGTTATTGACAACAATGTTTGGCAATGTTTTATTTTTATTTAAAGTTAATAACAAAATTCCAATTCCTGCTAATGTTAATCCGAAAAGACCATTTAATGATCCTTGAATTCCATTATTTTTACCAACTTTTTGTTCTTTGGCTGCCCCAACTAAGTCTTCAGTATCATTATTTTTGACTAATTTTCATAGTGGTGCTCAAAATAAACCACTTTTTGCAAAACTATAAAAACAGAAAATTACGTATAATTGATATTTGACTAAAGGTTTATTTCCCGTTAAGGCATTAATAAATGGCAAAGTCATATATCATGTTGCTAAAATTGTGATTAATCCTAAAGCTGCGCCAATTAGGTACTTACTTTTAAATTTATCACCAATATAAACTCCTAAAATGTAACAAGGAATTGACAAATATCCATATAATGCTTTTCCTTGTGAATATTCTGAAGCGTGTAATCCCAAATAACTGTAGACATTGGGAAGAAAGTTTTCCATATAAGAAGGAATCGCGAATACAGCTACATCAGCCAGTGCTAAAATTACCAACGGAAAAGTTTTAAGTCATTTTGATTTAAACTTTCCTTGCTTTGAAATAGCAAAAGGTTTTGCTTTTATATTAGCTGACACTTACAACCTTATGTTTTTTTAATTTAAAAATATAATTAGCACTATTGCGATGAATACCAATATATAATACGATTCCGGCAATTAACGCAACTATTCCAAAAATGATTGCAACAGCTAAAATTAATTGATTCCCTGTTTGGCTAGCAACTCTAATTTCAGTTCCACTAACAGATTCAATCACATCATAATATTTTGCTTCAATTGCAGCTTTAATTTGTTTAAAGAATGCATCTGGTGTAAAGGCAATTACAGAAATCACGTTAACTCCAGCAGCATATTGATTATTTTGTAACTTTAATTCTGTTCCTAACGGTGATCAACGAATTGTCACCACAGCTCAAGTAACCGCTCCTAAAATAACTAAGTTTAAACAAGCGGCTACTTTAACGAAAATTACCTTAGCACTTTGAGGATTTTTTAAGGCAGTTTCTTTAAAAGAATTGTCAAATCCCGGTAAGCAAATTGCGATAATAATTAAAACAATTCCGACGATAAGTCCTAAGCAAATTCCCAAAATATATGAATGACTTTTGTCTGCTGCTCTACCAGCAAATGGAGAAATTAAAAAGCGCATTACATAAGTTCGAAAAATTCCAATTATCGAAACAACTACTGCTCCAACTAAAAAGATGTTATCTAAATAGTTAATATAACTGCTTAATCCCATTTGTAACATATAAACTCCCAGAACTAAAATTCCTAAAGCTCAAATTTGTCACTTTTTAATTACATCATAAAGCGACTTAAGAGAAAAAGTTTTTTCAGTGATATTAGGTTCTTTGATATAAAAGATTGCCATCATAAATGATAATCCAATAAAGAAAATATATAATGCCACTAAAATAATAAATCCCGCATTGATCGCCATTTCATTAACATAAATATTTGGCAGAATTCCCTTTTTAGATAATGTTAATAAAAAAATTCCAATTCCTGCTAGTGTTAATCCAATTAGACCGTTCAATGACCCTTGAATACCATTGTTTTTACCAACTTGTTTTTCTTTTAATTCATCTGGTAAATCTTGTGTGTTGTGATTCTTAACTACTTTTCATAATGGGGCTCAGAATAATCCACATGTGGCAATTGCAAAGCCTCCAAATATTGTATATAACTGATATTTAACAACGTTTGAGCTAGCAGTTGCCGCTCCGATAAACGGTAATGCACCATATCATAACCCTAACGCTGTCATTACAATCAAACTAAAAATAATTAATGATTTACTACGAAATTTATCCCCAATGTACGCTCCTATTATGTAACATGGTAAAGATAAATATCCATAGATTGCTCCAGCTTGTGAATATTCTGAAGCACTTAAATTTAAATTGGCATATAAATTTGGAATGTAATTTTCCATATAAAATGGAATTGCCATTACTGCAACATCAGCCAAAGCTAAAATTGCTAATGGAATTGCCGATTTCATTTTTAATCAAAAGTTTTTATCTTTAAATTTCATTTTTTTCCTTTTCTACTCTCATAAATATTATTTTCCTGTTTTACCTGGGTGCTTATCTTTTAAGCGGTTTTTTAACCAAAATAACACGTTTTTTGAATCTTCGCATAAAGACAATTTAAAAATACTTTGTATATCTACTTGATAATATATAGTAGTTGTATTATATTCTTTGTGGGGAGATATAAATATGAACAAGAAAGAACTTAAATTAAAAAATAAATGATTGCAAAAACTGCGTAAAGCTTTAAAACTTTTAGGCGAAGATGACGCCAATGATATTATTGATTCTTATGATGAAAAAATTACTGAAGAATTTAACGAACTAAAAAATATGCAAATTGTTTTGGGACAATTAGCTGATGTTAAAATTATCGCTCGAGAAATTTATATTGAATTAGGGATTGATTACCAAACAAAACCTAAACGTAGCAAAAAAGCGGCAAAAGCGACAAAACCTGCAAAAGCACCTAAACCTAAGAAAGCGAAGCTTAACTCTAAATCTATGGGAGTAAAAATAGCGTTTACACTTCCAAATATTTTAATGGCTTTTTTGGCAGCTTCTACAGGATTGGTTAGTTTAACTTTTTATGCCACAATTTTAACTTTGGTAATTGTTTTTCCTTTCATGGCAACAATTTTGCTTATTACTTACGACCTTATTGTAGCTTTGGGATTATTTATCTTGGTATTAGGAATTATTCCGCTTGTAGGAATATTATGCTGATTTATGGCAAAGTTCTTTGAAAAACTTACAAAAGGAATGATCAATACAATGTCTATGGTTTATACTGAGCACCAACCATTTCCAAAGCTTTTTGAAAAAACCTTGCTTAGCAAAATCATGTTGATTCTAGCATTAGTATTTGCTTCAATTTTAGGTTTTGGAGCAGCAATTAACTTAGCTCCTGAAAATAGTGTAATTGCTTCAAATTACACTGGGAAATATCGTTATACTCAAGTAACTGAACTTGATCTTAGTGATCAACTGAAAAATCCAACTACTATCACCCTTAATTACAGTGGTTTAAGCTCATATATGTATACTAATATTATTGAGAAAACTGATCCAACTTTAAAGTTTGGTTCAATCAAACTAGTTCGACACTATAATATTAAGGAAAAATATAAATTAGAAACCCAAGTTGAAGTTAGAGATTCTCAAACAAGCAATGGTGGTAAATATTGAATCTACTTATCTTCAATGTTGCCTTGAAATGCGATTATCGGAGTTACAAGTTTTGAAAAATACGAAGTTTCTTACAATTTTAATACTAATTTTAGTGAGGTTGATTAATGGATACGCAGTTAAAAAAAGGTGTCTTAGAAATGATTGTCTTGCATTTTCTAAGCAAAAAGAATTATTATGCTTACGAACTTAACAAGGCTTTAAATACTGTTATTCAAACTAATGAATCAACTTCTTATGCTATTTTTAAAAAGCTAATTATTAAAGAATACGCTGAATATTATGTTGAAGAATCACAAAATGGTCCTTCAAGAAAATATTATAAAATTACCAAAGATGGATTGGCAGAACTTGAAAAAAATAAATTGGAGTGATCAGAATTTTATCAGGTGATTAACAACTTATTAAACCAATAAAGCAAAAAAACCAAACTTGATTTGGTTTTTTATTTACTAGTTTTTATTTCATTCCGATCATTGTGAAAACTTCATGTCCATCATCAAAGTAGATTTCATCACTTGCTCCGCTTTCACCTAATGTAATATTAAATAAATCATTGGCAATTACCATTTCTAATGTTTGGTAGTAATTAGGACCACTTGGAACAGAAACCCCAGTTGCTTGCAATCCCCTTGTGATATTAGAATTGACATCAGCAACGGCAAAACTTTTTAAATTTCTTCATCCTGTTGGGGCAGTTTGAATATAATTGAAGTTGAAACTTTCAATTCCTTTTAACTTACTTAAAAAGTACTCATTTTTAATTTTTGCTACTTCAGGATTATTATCAGCAATCAAGTTTAATCCCCTAGTAACCACGTCGCTATGTGCTCGTCGTTTTAAGAAAGTCACATCTGGTTTTAAATTTTTTCAATAATCTCAAATATTAAATTCAGCTCCATCTGCTTTTAAGGCTCCAGTCTTTCCTGTCATATAAAATAAAAGTCCTTTTTCTTCAATTTTGGCGTCACTTGAAAGTTCATCAATATCAGTTGGTGTTATTCCATAAAACTTATGGAAAACATTTAAAGCAGTTTCAGCGCCACTGTAGTACGCAGCAAATCCTTTACTAGATTCAACTTCAGTTTCTTTAGTAGCAGTTTTGTCAACAGCAACTGCTAAGCTAACTTTGATGTCATTTAGTTTTTGAGTATACCCATTTTTTAAAGCAAATTGAATTCCTTTAATGACTACTTGTTCATTAGCAACAGATGCTTCCATTAAGTTTTCAATATTTGCTGATTCTTCAACGCTAGAGTTTTTAGTAATCTCTTTATATTCAAGTTCAAAAGTCGATCTGAAATTTTTTTGGGCTTCTTCAAATCCAACTTTTAAATCGTCAAATAAGATTTTATTTTTCGCAACAGTGTTGTCTGCTAAACTAATGTTAGCAGTATTTGTAACTGCTCCAAAATAAGTTTTTTGGCGGTTTAATTGTTCGGTATCGATTACTCCTTTTTTAGGACCTCTTAACTTGGTTAACTTAATTTTTTGTAAATTAAGTGAGCCAATTTCGCTTACTTTTGAATTATTTCTAACAACATCTTCAGAATCATTTAAAGATACTTTAACTGCTTTTAAAATGTTGTTTTCGCTATTGGCAAAGTAATTACACTCAAGGTTTTTAACCATACTATAAGCTAACTTTTTATAATATTGTTCTAAGGCAACTTTATATTTCTCAGATCTTCCTCCAACAATTTCTGCTGTTTCAACATTTAAGTCACTTCGATCAATTCAAACTGAATTATCTCCAGCTTTTAGTAAATCAGCAGTATAACTTTGCTGAATTTTTTTAATTGTATCAACAATAATTTTTTCATCAGAAATTGTAATAGAAACTGCTCCACTTATAGTTTTAGTTTGTTTAGTGTCTTCAGCATCCATATAAGAATATCTTGCAGAATAGTTAACTTCAAGGTTTGCCAGAAAACTTTCACCTTCAACTTTTGTAAAATTCAATAGCGCAGTCTGATAATCAAAAGAAATATTTTCGATTCAGTTTTGTCCAAGAGCCCCAATAATAACTTGATACATTGAAGCACTAATTGATTTTTTTAGGTCATTGATTCTTAAAGCAGATGATAATAGTGATTCAACGTTTCGTTTTAAAACGTCTTTTTGTTTTTCTTCTAAGACATTATAAAATTGGACAGCTTTAGGAACGTCACTAGCAGCAAAACTAGTCGGGTTTTCTTGCTTAGCTTTTTTATAAATATCTGCTAAATTTGCTTTTTCAAAAAAACTCAAATTATTACTATTAGCTTCACTTTCCAAAAGGGTGGCACTTTCACCCATTGGTGCAGCAACTGTTGATGCTCACTTTGTAGTTACTTCATTTTCAAATTGCTTAATTAATTTATTGATTAGTTCTTTTCCTTCATCAGGTTTTGGTTCTGGTTCTTGTTGTTTTTTATTACCACAGGCAACAACCGATAATCCTGCTGTTGTCATTAAGGTAACTGCTCCTAATATTGTTAATAATTTTTTCATATTTTTCCTTTTCTATATTGTATTTTTTGAGTTTATTAGTCCAAATTATTTAAACTTTTTAGCTTCTGATTGATAACTAAATTAGCTAGCACTCAACATTTTTTTATTGGCTTCCAAGATTCATTTTTTCTTAATTGAGTTTAATTCATCTTGACTAACAAGATCTTTCATTTTACTATTCAAGGTTAAAAGTAAATCTAAAGATTCAACAAATTCCTTCTTTAAGGCCTCAAAATTAGTTTTAAATTTCTTCTCACTTTTTTGCATTTTATCTTCGTAACTTGTTTTTACTAGTTTTAGTTCATCTTGAAAGGCTTTAAACATTTCAACTTTGATATTGTTTACTTTATCTAAAGATACATGGTTGTTAGTTGATGCCGACAAGCTATCAAGTTCTTTGGCAATACTAGTCATTCTCTCTTTTAGATTGTTACTTTCGATTTCTAAGTGACTTTCTTGAATCGCTTTGAATTGATCAAGTTCGTTAAGTACTTTATTTTCTACTTCTCTTAGATCTTGATTACTAATGAAACCTGTACAAGTATCAGTCAGCGATTCAATTGCGAATTTGTTTTCTAAAATTTCTGCTTTTAATGAATTTATTGCCTCTTCAATTTGAAAGTTGTTTTTGTTAAGCAACTCATTAAATTCATTTTGATTAAGCATTTGTGATTGATTATTCTTAAGAGATTGAATTTCACTATTTGTAGCTAATAATTGAGCTCTTATAGTACTCATTTCATTATTTAAAATACCATTAAAACTTTCAAGCATTTCGCTCTCTCTTTCACAAAGCTCGTTTCTAAAACTTTTATCTAAGCAATTTTCTTTGATTTGATTTAGGTTTAGAATTACCGATTTCAGGCTATTATCTAAATCATTAATTTTGCTATCTGAAACTAAATTTTCAAACATTATTTCACTATAACGTTTTTCATTATTTTCAATTTTTTCACTAAGTTGATCTGTCAATGTTTTTATAGTTTTTTCAAAGCTTTTAAAATTTAAAGAATTAGTATTATTGATTTCCAAGATTTTTTCAAAAACACTGCTGTATTCATCAGTTGTCATTTCCTTTTCTTGGACTCAATTTTCTTCGGTTTCTTGCAAGCCAACATTGACCTCTCTTGTGTTTGATAATTTGTTGTTATTTTGGAACTCAATAGTTTCAGCAGTTGCTAAAGTCCCCATTTGAGCAATCTGGTTTTTCAAGTTGTGCTCTAAATTATTAATTTTCAAATTAATTAAGTCAGCTATTTGATCAAACTTAAGATCAGAACCTTCTTTTTTCAACTTTGTCTGGTCTTCATGAAATTTCATAATGGGGTTTTTGATTGATTGGGTGTAAATATTTTCAAGTTCGACAATTGCATCCAAATAATTGTTGCAAACCATTAACGTGTTATCATTGAAATCTTTAATATAGAAACGATTATGATTTTTTTCTATATAAAAGTCATTTTTAACTTTTGTTATCATATCTTTAATTCTCCTCGTAGTTAGTCAACGGTATTTAATAGCTTTTAAAAAGTCGACTAGTTTTTTTAGGTTTTCGGGCTTTTTTTGGCTTTTTTAGTTTTGGTGATTTTACATCTCATTTGTCTTTCATATTATTAATACTTTCTAAGATTTATTTAAAATCATATTTCTTAAATCTAATCAGAGCAACCATAAATCCAATGAAACTGACAACCATTAAGATTGCTAGATAGTATCAAGATTTGATATAGCTGCTTGTCGTATCTTTTGAAATTTGATTTTGATTATTTAAGGTTAATTTATATTCTGGATAACCTAAGAACATATTTTTTTGGTTTTCTAAATAAATTTTTGAATCTGAATTTGGCGAAAATCAAATATCGTTTTTATAAAAGCCTAAGTTTTCAGTAAACAACATTCATAGTCCATTATACAAATTAAAGTAAGATAGTATTTGCATTGCACTTCGGCCTTTTTCATATGCCTTCCAATCTGCAGTAGATGTATCTATCGAATTAGTTGATATTATGTGATAGTTGCTAGCATATTTTATGAAATATTGTTCGATTATTCTGGCTGTATACATCAACTTGAAGTTAAGATCATTTTTGACTAAACTATCAGCATTTGAAAATTTAAAACCATCATTGTTACGACCAATCAAGGCATATTCATAGAAGGTTTTTATGTCTTGATCTTTCAAGGCGTATTTTTTTTCATGATTTGCTGCATTGTTTTTTTCTAAAAAACTTTTATCAATTCCTGATTCCATGAATAAGAAATCATACATTAAGTCATATTTTTCAAATTGCACATTATCATTAAAATGATTAGTGATTTCTGCTGTAAAGTCTTTAAAATCTTTTAAAATATTTTTAGTATTTTCTATAGTTGATTGAGAAATTAATCCATCTAACTTTTTGCTATTAATAAAAGTTTTGTTTAAAGTCATTTGTAGATTAAATTCATCTCCAGTTTTTCAAGTTGCTGGCACAGTTGGATCTCTTAAAGGTTTAGACAACAACTTTAAGTTGTACTCGTTAATAACAACTGATTCTTTACTTATTAGTCCTAATTTTGATCACATCTCTGTTCTTATTAAAATATTTTCTGGACTATTAAAGTTTTCTTGCGTCATTTGTGCCTTTAAAAAATTATCATAGACATATTTTGATAAATACTTATATTTGATATTTCCTGTTGCAATACTTTTGTTTAAATTGTAAGCATCATATATATCATTTAGTTTAAACAACTGTTTGTTTTGTAGCTGAATGTTATAACTCTTTTCATTAGCTTTAGCAAATGACATTGGAATATTGGCAATAAACGATATTGCTAATAGTAATGTACAAATAATTGTTGTAGTTTGTAAACTAAAACTGAAAATTAGAAAAATTACAAAGTTAGTTAATAAGAACCCTGCTAGAATTGCATATAAACTATAAATTACAGTCATTCGTAAAATAAAAAGATCATATTTGAGTAAATTGAATGCTGAATAAAATAAGTTAATTGTTAAGAAACTAATACCTACATTGATTACTATGATTAGAATGATAAGCACATATTGTGCTAGGAAAAACTTTATTCTACTTACTTGGTTGGTGAGCACAATATAGGTGGTTTTATCTTCAAAGTTCTTATTAAAAAAGAACTGAATCATTCTTAATATAAAAACGAACATCAAACAACAAACAAAAAATAAAATATAAAAATTAAACATAATCACTTGCGATTCACCAGATTTAGAATATGCCAAAAGAACTCCAATGGCAATTGATGAAATTAAAACTAAAGCATTTAAAACATAGAAGAGAACTTCTTTGGTTATACTCTTAATGCTAAATTTAATTAGCTTAAAAAAAGGTATTGTATTGTACTTGATAAGTTTTTTAGGACTTACTGCTTTTTTGATTTCTTGAGTATTAATTTTATCGACTATTTCCAAAATATCTACCTCCTTTCTATGGTTTTATAAGATGAGTCTTACAGTTTAATTGTTTCTAAACGAACTCTAAAAACTTTTGCTGAAGTTTTGTATTGATTATCATTAGTTTTTGTTAATAGAATCATGTGATAATATTCTTTACCTGATAACGTATCATTAGTAATTATTGTGGTGTCTTTTTGAAGCTCGGCTAGGTTTCCAATTTGATTAAGCTTTGCTTTTATTTTGGCTTCAAAATTATCAGTGTTTTCTTTAAAGAACAAGGCTTTATCATTAGCTGTTAAATCAGAATCTTGTTCATAGTTAAAAGCAGTTGTATACTTCATATACTTTTCAACAAATAAATGATTTGCTTGAACATTGTTGGATTTTAATAATTTTGAAACAAACTCCATCTTTGCATAGTACGCAGTATTTTCTTTATTTGAGTTCTCTCATGGATCATCTGTCGGAGGTTCAGGATTTGCTGTTTGCTTGCCTCATTTTGCGGTAATATTCTCTCCGATTAAATAATTGGCTTGATCTTCAAGAAAAATTTGAGATCGCTTTCCAAAGTTAATGAATTGGGGGTTAATTAGCATCTGGTGATTTTTTTGCTCAAAAAGTTTTCAAGACAATGTGGCATTATCAATGTTACTTAAAGATAGTAAATTTATTGAGAGAACGACTTTTCTAAAGTTATTGCCTGCAAATTCATACCCTAAATTGCCATTAGGTTTTAATGTCAATTCAATTTGAACCTTTCAGTATTGGGAATCAGTTGAGTTGCTCTCATCAAGTTTTTTAACAGCAAAGGTATCATACAAGATACCACTTGCTAAAGTAATCTCTTCAACCTTACTTTTAATTTCAGATTTATAATTATTTATGTTTAAAAAATTTCAAGCTTTGCTTGCAGTTTTTAAAGTATCCGTTAACGCAACAACTTTAGATTCCTCAATTGAAATAGGTTTTAACAATTTTCCTTCAAACTTTCTAAAATCATTATCAACATCATTTGCAAACTCATATTGTTCATCATCTTTTAAACCAACTTTTGCTTCAAAAGTAAAACGAATTGTTTCTCGATTTTTATAACTATTCTTTAAAGTTTCATCATTAGTAATAACTAAGTTTTTAACTTCTCCAAAAATAAGTCCCTCAATTGGAGCACCAGGCATATTTTTGCTTGTTTTAAAGATTTTGTAAATAAGCTCTTTATTATTGAAAGTCGTTCCTACTAAAAACTCTTTCAAATTTGCTATTGATGACTCGACATCTGTTCTAGTAATTTTAATTTTGCTTGGCGGTAAATTTTCTCCATAAGCATATACAATAGTGATTTTTCCAGAATAAATATAGCTATTATTGTTTTGAGCATTTCCAATAAATGTAATTTTTTGTTCAAACTCTGTTACTGAACCAGGACTAATTGGAGTACCAACTTCAACAGATATTCCTCCAGGTTTGTCAATTTTTTGATCACTAAGAACTTTTTCTAACTTTGACTTTTCTCAAGGTTCGGAAGTTTCTGGTTTTGAATGTAAAAGCAGTTTTAACTTTTTCTCAATCCGCGCAATATTTTCAGTGATTCTATTTTTAGTGTTACAAGAAACAACGTTTGTAGCTACAGTAACGCTCAATCCGATTACACTTAAAATTGTTAGTAATTTTTTCATTGATCTTTTCCTTACTTTTTTTAATTTATTATTTAATTGACTTTCAGGCGCTCTTTAATTTTGTTAATTCTTTTTAAGATATCCAAATCTTCTTCAACAGTAATAGGTGTTTTAGATTTATTAGTTACAAGCTTTTCAGTCGAAGACTTTTTGTTATTTGAAACTATAGCTACTTCTACTTCAGTTGGTTCAAGATGAGTTGGATCAGGTTCATTTAAAAGTTCTTCAGGAACAAAACTTTTAGTTTCTAGATTTGCTATAGTCACCAAATTTTGGTCCTGAAGTTTTAAGTAACCTTCAACGGGTTGATATTTAGGAATATGCGCTAAAGTTTTATCTTTTAGTGCTTTTTGGATTTCATTAATGTTAATCGGTTGGACTACAATATTTTTGGTTTCAATTTGACACTTATTAAGTACCATTTGAACCTGGTTAAAACTTTGTTCTTTTTGTAAACCAACAACTAGAGTATTGTCATCTTGATTTAATTCAAAAGTTAATATATTATTTTGATTTAGCTGTTTTTCAACATCTTCAATATTGACATTATTATTAAATGAAAGCTTAAGCTTTTTGTATAAATTAAGTTCTTCTTTAGTCCCAGAAAAAATTAGTTGGCCTTTTTCAAGCACGACGAAGTTATCAATAATGTCATAAACTTCATCAATATTATGAACTGTTATCACAATTGTACATTCTGATTCATTCTTAAAGTCATTTAGAATTTTATAAATATAACTTCTTCACTTTGAATCCAAGTTAGCTCCTGGCTCATCTAAAATTAAGATTTCAGGTTCTTTAATAAAACACAATATTAAATTCATACGGTTTTTCATTCCTCAAGAAAATGCATTCAAAGGTTTATCTTTAGCCGCTCATAAGTCAAATTTTTTTAATCAATATTCAATTTTACTATCCGCAATATTCATATCTAATCCCATGACATTGCACATATTTTTTAAAAAATTTAACGCTGAAATTGAATATAGCGAAAAATCCATTTGAGAATAAAATCCGACATGAGCATTATTTTCGATTGAACTAGCACTTTTGCGTTCTTTACCTTTAATATAAATATTTCCGTCATAACTTAAAGTTGCTCCTAATAATGAATTAAGAAAAACACTTTTACCAGATCCACTACTTCCTAATAAGGCGGTAACTTTGCCTTTTTCAATATTAAAAGAAAAAGGTCCAATGTCAACGTCTTTGAACTTCTTATGAAAATCTACTGCCACTACTAGATTTTTTTCAAACAGTGAAGAACTTTTGTTAAGACTTTTGTTTTTCATTTTTTTATACTCCTTTGATCGCTTTCTTATCATTGTTGATTGTATAAAAAAAAAAAAAAAAAAAACAAGTCCTTTTTCCTCAAAAGGCCTTGTTTTTTAAATTTCTCATTATTTATTGTGTTTCAAACACATATTTTTTAAAAATTACTTGTTTTTAGAATTACGTAATCAACTTTTTTAATGGCTTTAAGTTTGGTTCCTCCAGCATAAGAAATTGATGATTGTAAATCTTCATGCATTTCTTTATACGTTTCTGCTAATTTACCACGAACTTGAATTAGTTCTTTTTTACCTTCAACGTAACGTTTTTCACCTTTGTTATATTCACTAGCACTTCCATAATATTCTTTATACATTACTCCATCAATAGTGACATTTTTTCCCGGTGATTCTTCATGAGCTGCAAATAAACTTCCTACCATACACATTGTTGCTCCAAAGCGAATTGATTTAGCAATGTCTCCATTAACTCGTAACCCACCATCAGCAATAATTGGCTTAGTGGCAGCTTTGCTACATCACTTAATGGCTCCTAATTGTCATCCCCCAGTTCCAAAACCGGTTTTTAATTTAGTTATGCAAACTTTCCCTGGGCCAACTCCAACCTTAGTAGCATCAGCTCCTCAGTATTCCAAATCACGAACTGCTTGTGGTGTTGCCACATTTCCCGCAATAATGAATGTTTGATCTCCCATTAATTTGCGAATGTGGTGAATTAGTTGTTTAACTGAATCTGCATGACCATGAGCAATATCAATTGTAATAAATTCGGGAATCTCTTGAGCAGCGACAAGATCAGCAACAATTTGATAATCTTTTGGTTGAACTCCAAGACTAATTGAAGCAATTAAGCCCTTATGATGCATCATCTTAACAAATTTAATTGTATCAACATTAAAACGATGCATTACATAAAAGTAGTTCTTTTCAGCAAGGGCAATGCAAATTTCTTCGTTAACAACAGATGCCATATTTGCCGGTACAACAGGCATCGCAAAGCGATGCTTTCCAAGTTCAACACTAGTATCACATTGACTTCTTGAAGTCACGATGCACTTGTTTGGAACTAACTGAATATCTTCATAATCAAAAGCGTACATATTTTCTCTCCTCTAATCTTTACCTTCTTATTATAAAATAAAATTATTCTTTTTCTAAATAAAGATTATATCTGCTAGGAATAAATGAAAAAAAGAAACCTTGCGGTTTCTTTTTGTTAGAACTGGCAACTCGCTATCTTCTCACAAATGCAATATTGTCGCCGTAATAGAGCTTAACTTCTGTGTTCGGTATGGGAACAGGTGTGACCTCTATGCTATTATCACCAGATCTTGGGTTTTTGATTGTTCTTTGAAAACTGAATACTAGATTGAAAAATTTATTGTTTTATATAAATGTGCGTTGAGTAATAGATTTTATTCTAAAATTCTCTCGATCTATTAGTAATGGTTAGCTTAACGCCTCGCAGCGCTTACACATCCATCCTATCAACCATGTGGTCTACATGGGATCTTACATCTTACGAATGGGAAAATTCATCTTAAAGGAGGCTTCTCGCTTAGATGCCTTCAGCGATTATCCTTTCCGCATATAGCTACCCA
>NZ_KI912486.1:0-2560 GCF_000518725.1 Mesoplasma seiffertii ATCC 49495
CCATCTTTTGCTTTAACTTTAAGAGTGATTATCTGATTGCTATTTGTTGGCTCACCATCTAATTCAACACCATCAGCTAATTGAGTCTTTTTAGCTGCCGTAATTGCTGCAGTTTCATCAGCAAACTCTTTACCATTAACTAATTCAGTTAAACTTGCCCCAATTGATGTTGTATCTTCAACCATTATTGGTGTTTGAACTCATGTTGCACTAAATGATGTTACTTGCCCATCAGCAATTTTATATCCATCTTTTGCTTTAACTTTAAGAGTGATTATCTGATTGCTATTTGTTGGCTCACCATCTAATTGCAAACCTTTAGGTAATTTAATTCCTTCTGCTGCGTTAATAGCTGCATTTTCATCAGCAAATTCTTTTTCATTAACCGCTGTATCTAGTAAAGCTTGAACTTCATCAGTTGAAACCTCTTGATCAACTGGTTTTACAGTAAAAGTAATTGTTACAGTTCCAATGTATCCTGATGAAGTAGTCTTAATAATTGTTCCCTCAGGTTTAACATCACCATCAACTGCTAAATCAAGATCTTTAGCTGTTGTGTTCAATTCTTTAATTTTAGCAATAAGAGTTTCATTACTAGGAATTGTTGCAAATTCTCCTAATGCAATTTTAGTAATAACTTCGCTTAATTGTTTATTAGTTTCCCCACTTTTTGCTTTAAATTCTTTAATTAACGGTTTTGGAGTTTTATATCCTTTTTGTGCAGTTAATATTACTTTAATGTTGTTTTCTTTTACAATAGTAACCTGAATATTTTCAATTCCTTCCGGTAAAGGTTTAAGATTTTGAATTCCTTCTTTTGCTTGTTCAATTGTGTCATATTTACCGTGAACTTCAATATCTACAAGTTTTTCAAAATTAGAAATATCAACTGTCTTTCCTTTGTCTCGTTTCCCACATGCAACTGCTGTTGCTCCAGCACCTACAGTTAATCCAATTGCTCCTAATAGAGCCAATATTTTTTTCATTCTACTTTCCTTTTTTAATTACTTTCTATACGATTTTATTTACTCATAAATAAAACTCGAAAAAGCAAAAAAAGGCAAAAAAACTTCATTTTTTTGCCTTTTTTGATTGTTTTTGACCATTTTTTTAACTTTTTTTGATTTTTAGTAACTTAATTTATTGCTAAAAACGCATACGATTAAATACGTTTATCTCGGAAAAATATATTTAAAATATGTCCAAATTCCTGATAGTTTTAAATCTTTCGATTAATAATCTTCTGTTACATTACTTCTTATTATTCAAACTTTTATATTATCTTATTTTGTAGAAATGTTTTTATTACTTTAGTCGACTATTTATAGTGATAAGTAATTAATTCTTCTGTTATATATTTTCCATCTTTAAGTTCTAAAGTTTGAGCAAAATAGTAGTCAGCATTGACTTCAATAATAAAGCGAAAGTTATCAGTATAAGTAGTCGCAAATGTATCTTTGTTTGTGAGTTTTTTAACTCTTTCAACTTTCGCGCTAGTGCCTTTTAAATCTCAATATCCATTAAGAGCACCAATAAGCTGAGCCTCATTGATAATCTCCAATTCACCAATTTTGTCTTTAACCTCATCAATTGCTTGATCTATATCTAATTTTGTTATTTCTTTATTATCGAAATTATATATAACTGAAGCCTCAGTTATATATTTTCCATCTTGAAGCTCTATTCCTTCTTGAAATGCATATCCTTTTTCAGCTCCTATTGTAAATTTAAATATCTCACTATATGTCCCAAAAGTACTTTGGTTTGCAGGTTCTACAGCTCTTTCAACTTCTACATTAGTACCTTCTAAACCTCAAAATCCATTAAGGGCGCCAATAAGTTGAGCCTCATTAATAATTGTCAGTTTGCTAACTTTAGCTTTAACCTCTTCAATTTCCTCTTCTATGGCTCATTTTTTTATTTCTTGATCCTTAAACTTATAAGTAATTAAAACTTCAGTTACGTACTTTTCACCTTCAAGTTCTAAACTTTGCTCAAATGAATATCCCGCTTCAACTCCAATAGTAAATCTAAATAAATCAGTTGAAGTCACAAAAACTTGCTGATTTTCAGATTTAGTTGCCCATTCAACTTCTACATTAGTACCTTCCAAGGTTCACATTCCATTAAGAGCTTGTAAAAGATGAGTACCATTAATAAAAGTAATTTCGCTAACTTTTGATTTTATTCTTTCAATTTCTGCGTCAATTCCTGTCTTCGTAACTGCAATATCGGGCTCTCCAACTGATAACTCAATTGTTGTTTGGCCCTCTTCAATACCTTCAACCAAAACATAACCTGACTTTGCTTCAACGATCACATTGAAAGTATGCTGTTCAAATGCCTTAGTTAACTTTGAAGCCTCTTTGACTTTGAAAGCATCAGTTTCAACTGCTTGAATTGCTGCTATTGCCAGTTCATCAGTTTCATATGTTTTTTCTTCAACTAGTAGTTTAGATAATTGCTCATCAACCAATGCTTTTGTCAATTGTTGATCAGCTTTACCAATTGATAACTCAATTGTTGTTTGACCCTCTTCAATACCTTCAGCCAAAACATA